>JAGWTS010000243.1 GCA_028868875.1 Burkholderiales bacterium
CCCATGTTGCGCAGCGGCACGACGCGGGCGCGGCCGATGTAGGCCGCCGGCCCCAGCGCCTCGGTGTAGACCACGCCGTGGTAGCTCACGTCGGGCTCGTTCAGGCGGCGGAAGCGCTCCTTGTGGCGGGCCCAGGGGAAGCGGCCCGAATCGACGATGGCGCCGCCCAGGCTCGTGCCGTGGCCGCCCAGGTACTTGGTGAGCGAATGCACGATGATGTCGGCGCCATGCTCGAAAGGCCGGCACAGGTAGGGGCTGGGCACCGTGTTGTCGACGATCAGCGGCACGCCGTGGCGGTGGGCGACGGCTGCAATCGCCGGCAGGTCGGCGACGTTGCCCAGCGGATTGCCCATCGACTCGACGTACACCGCCTTGGTGCGCTCGTCGATCAGCGTCTCGAGCCGGGCCGTGTCGCTCAGGTCGGCGAAGCGGGTCTGGATGCCGAACTGCGGCAGCGTGTGCGCCAACAGGTTGAAGGTGCCGCCGTACAGCGTGCTCGCCGAGACGATGTTGTCGCCGGCCTCGGCAATGGTCTGGATCGCGTAGGTCACTGCCGCCTGGCCCGAGGCCAGCGCGAGCGAGCCGATCCCGCCTTCGAGCGCCGCCAGCCGCTCTTCGAGCACGGCCTGGGTCGGGTTCATGATGCGGGTGTAGATGTTGCCCGGCACCTTGAGGTCGAACAGGTCGGCGCCGTGCTGGGCACTGTCGAACGAATAGGCGACGGTCTGGTACAGCGGAACCGCCACGGAGTGCGTCGTCGGGTCCGGCTTGTAGCCGGCATGCAAAGCCTGGGTTTCGAATCGCCAGCGGCTCGGGTCTCTGGACATGCTGCCTCTCCTGCTGAATCGGGTGGGTTGTTCGGACCGTGCAGTCTAGGGCCTAGCCCGGCGCCAAACTTACACGCGGGTGACAAGTTCAGGCGGCGGCCTCGACCACCATCTGCACCCGCGGCTGGCCGCGCCATTCGTCGAGCGAGAGCCGGTAGGCCAGGCGCGCAGTCGCCGGCAACGGCTCGGTGCGGCCGAACCAGATCGCCTCGCGTTCGCGCCCGGCCAGGCGCAGGCGCAGCTTCAGGTGCCGCTCGCCGACGAGGCGCTGCTGAAGCACCTCGAACTCGTCGCAGAACAGCGGCGCCTCGAAGCCCTGGCCCCAGACCTGGGCGTCGAGCAGGGCCACGGTCTCGGGCGTGAACCATTGCAGCGCGAGCGGCCCGTCGGTGCGCAGCGTGCGCGTGAGCGCGGCCGCGTCCAGCCATTCGCCGGCGACACCGCGCAAGGCGGCATCGAATTCGGCCAGGCCCGACTCGGCCAGGGTGCAGCCGGCCGCCATCGCGTGGCCGCCGAAGCGCAGCAGCAGGCCCGGGTGGCGCTTGGCGACGAGGTCGAGCGCATCGCGCAGGTGGAATCCTGCGATCGAGCGCCCCGAGCCCTTGAGCAGGCCGTCGGCGCCACGCGCGAAAGCGAAGGTCGGGCGGTGCAGCCGGTCCTTGACGCGCCCGGCCACGATGCCGACCACGCCTTCGTGGAACGAGGGGTCGAACAAGGTGACCGCGGGCGGTGAGCCGTCGAGGCTCAGGCGCTCGAGCGTGGCCTCGGCGGCTTCGCGCATGCCGGTCTCGACCTCGCGCCGCTCGCGGTTGATGGCGTCGAGCCGGGCCGCGAGTTCGGCCGCGCGCCCGGGGTCGTCGGCGAGCAGGCACTCGATGCCCAGCGTCATGTCGGCGAGGCGCCCGGCGGCGTTGATGCGCGGCCCGAGCGCGAAGCCGAAGTCGAAGCCCGAGGCCTGCGCCGGCGCGCGCCGCGCCACCGCGAACAGCGCCGCGACGCCGGCATGCAGCCGGCCCGAGCGGATGCGCTTCAGGCCCTGGGCGACGAGGCGGCGGTTGTTGGCGTCCAGGCGCACCACGTCGGCCACGGTGCCGAGGGCGACGAGGTCGAGCAAGGCGTCGAGCCGGGGCTGCGAAGCGGCGTCGAAGCGAGCGCGCGCGCGCAGTTCGGCGCGCGTGGCGAGGAGCACGTAGAACATCACGCCGACCCCGGCCAGGGCCTTGCTCTCGAAGCCGCAGCCGGGCTGGTTGGGGTTGACGATGACGTCGGCGTCGGGCAGCACCGGCGCGCCGCCTTCCACCGCCGGAAGGTGGTGGTCGGTGACGAGCACCGCGAGGCCGAGCGCGCGCGCATGGGCCACGCCGGCGAGGCTGGCGATGCCGTTGTCCACCGTCACGAGCAGGTCGGGCCGGCGCGCCCGCGCGAGGTCGACGATCGCCGGCGTCAGGCCGTAGCCGTGGAGCATGCGGTCGGGGACGACGTAGTCGAGGTTCGCCCGCTCGGCGCCGAGCAGCGCGAGGCCGCGCAAGGCCACGGCGCAGGCGGTGGCGCCGTCGCAGTCATAGTCGGCGACGATGCAGATGCGCCGACCCTGCTCGATCGCATCGGCGAGCAGCCGCCCGGCTTCGGCCGCGCCGCGCAGACCGGCCGGCGGCAGCAGCCGCGCCGGGGCGTCGTCGAGTTCGTCGGCGCTGCGCACGCCGCGCGCCGCGAGCAGTTGCGCCAGCAGCGGATGGACGCCGGCTTGTTCGAGGGCGAAACAGCTGCGTGGAGCGGCTTCGCGGGCTTGCAGGATCACGGCTTCTCCATCACGGCTTCTCCATCACGGCTTCTTCATCACGACGTTTCGATTCCCGCGCTCGCGGCACGGCGGTGGCATCCCGGCCGTGCATCACAGCGAGTCCAGCAGCGATGCGGGCGCGCCCCGCCCCTGCAGGCGTGGCGGCAGAAAGCGGCGCCAGGTCGGCGCGGCGGGCTCGAGGTCGAGCGCGCTGCGTTCGCCGCACAGCGTGAGGCGCACGGCTGCGCCGCGCTCTGCGGCCGCGCGCAACTCGGCGATCGGCCCCGCATCCAGGCTTTCCCACGACGCGACCCAGCCCGCCCAGTCGGCGCCGAGCGCCGGCTTGCGCAAGCGCGTGTCGATGCGCGGCGTCTCGGCGCGCGCCGGCTGCGCCGCGCCGCAGCCGCTGAGCCAGAACGAGTTCACCGCCGGCAGGCCCTGGGCTTGCCGGCGCTGGTTGATCGGGTGCTCGTGCAACAGCATTTGCACCTCGTTCTGCAGCCGCCGCACCAGCCGCACCGCCGGATCTTCGGTGAGCCAGCGGTCGACGTTGCGGCCGATCACGCGGTCCGGCGATGCGCAGCGCAGCGTCGCCAGGCTCTCGTGGGCGACGTACCAGCGCAGCGGCGCGCCCCAGCAGGCGACGAAGCCCTCGCTCGTGAACAGGGTTCGAACGGCCTCGAACAGCTCGCGCGATCCGGCCTCGTCGAGCCCCAGCGCCTCGGGGTCGCCCAGGCTCACCTGGTCGGTTCCGAGATGCCAGTGCGCCGGCGTGAGCAGGCCCCAGGCGAGCGTGCCGGGGTCAAGGCCGTCGGCGGCGGCCGAGCGCGCGGCCCAGGGCAGGCCGCCGTCGGCCCCGGCCAGGCCGAGGGCGCGCGCCAGGGCGCGTTCGTGCGGCGGCGAGAGGCTCCACTCGTCGCCCGCGTCGCGCCCGCCCTCGGCCAGGCGCGGCAGCCAGGCGCGCAGTTGCGGCAGCGCCAGGCGCTCGCGGGCCGGGCGCGCGCCTTCGCCCAAGGGGGCGGCGAAGGGAACGATCAAATGCATGGGCGCCGATTATCCGGGGCCGCCCGCGCCGGCTCGGTTAGCATTCGCGCCGCATGAATGGCCCCTACGAGTGGCAAATCGGCTGGCGCTACACGCGCGCAGGCCGCGCCGGCCGGCGCAACGGCTTCATCTCCTTCATCTCCGGGGTCTCGGTGCTCGGGATCGCCCTGGGCGTGGCCGCGCTCATCATCGTGCTCTCGGTGATGAACGGCTTCCAGAAGGAGGTCCGCGACCGCATGTTGAGCGTCATCGCCCACGTCCAGATCTTCGACGCCGGCGGCAACGCCCTGCCCGACTGGCAGGCCACCGCGGCGGCGGCGCGGAAGAACCCGGCGGTGCGCGCCGCCGCGCCCTTCGTGAGCGCCCAGACCCTGATCGGCCGCGGCGACGAGCTGCGCGGTGCGGTCGTGCGCGGCATCGTGCCGGCCGAGGAAGCCGGCGTCACCGACCTCGCCAAGCAGTTGCGCGACACCACGCTCGCCGGGCTCGTGCCGGGGTCGTGGAACGTCGTCCTCGGCGCCGAGCTCGCGCGCCTGCTCGGCGTGCACGTCGGCGACAAGGTGACGATCGCCGCGCCCGGCGGCGAGACCACGCCGGCCGGCGTGATCCCGCGCCTGAAGCAGTTCACCGTGATCGGCACCTTCGAGGTCGGCCACTACGAATACGACAGCGGCCTGGCCCTGGTCGCGCTCGACGACGCGGCCAAGCTGTTCCGCACCGGCGGGCCGAGCGGCGTGCAGCTGCGCCTGGCCGACGCCAACGAGGCCGGGCAGGTCGGAGCCGAGCTGGCGCAGGCGCTCGGCCCCTCGGTGCTGGTGCGCGACTGGACCCAGACCAACCGCAACTGGTTCGACGCGGTGGTGGTGGAGAAGAAGATGATGTTCATCATCCTCACCCTGATCGTCGCCGTCGCCGCCTTCAACCTCGTCGCCACGCTCGTCATGACCGTGACCGACAAGCGCGCCGACATCGCGATCCTGCGCACCCTGGGCGCGAGTCCGCGCTCGATCATGGCCATCTTCATCGTCCAGGGCGCGGCGGCGGGCGTGATCGGCACCCTCGCCGGGCTCGGCCTCGGGCTGCTGGTGTCGTTCAACATCGACGCCATCGTCTCGTTCATCGAACGCCTGCTGGGCGTGGTGTTCCTGCCCGCCAGCGTCTACCTGATCTCGCGCATGCCGAGCGAGCCGCTGGCCAGCGACATCGTGCCCATCACGCTGATCTCGCTCGCGCTGTCGTTCCTGGCCACGCTGTACCCGAGCTGGCGCGCGAGCCGCACCAACCCGGCCGAGGCGCTGCGCTATGAATGACGTGGTGCTGCGCGCGCGCGGCCTGGCGCGGCGCTACCGCGAAGGGCGGGTCGACCTGACCGTGCTGCGCGGCATCGACCTCGAGGTGCGGCGCGGCGAGACCCTGGCCGTGGTCGGCGCCTCGGGCACCGGCAAGAGCACCTTGCTGCACCTGCTCGGCGGGCTCGACGCGCCCGATGGCGGCACGGTCGAGCTGATGGGGCGCAACCTGACGGCGATGGACGCGGCCGGGCAGGGACGCTGGCGCAACCTGCACCTGGGCTTCGTCTACCAGTTCCACCACCTGCTGCCGGAATTCAGCGCGCTCGACAACGTGGCCATGCCCTTGCGCATCCGGCGCGAGCCTGTCGAGGCGGCGCGCGCCCAGGCGCGCAAGGTGCTGGCCGCGGTGGGCCTGGCCGAGCGCGAGCAGCACCACCCGTCGCAGCTCTCGGGCGGCGAGCGCCAGCGCGTGGCGATCGCGCGCGCGCTCGTGGCGCGCCCGGCCTGCGTCCTCGCCGACGAGCCCACCGGCAACCTCGACCGCCACACCGCCGAAGCCGTGTTCGGCCTGATGCTGGAGCTGGCGCGCGAGAACGGCACCGCCTTCGTCGTCGTCACCCACGACCCGGCGCTGGCGGCGCGCTGCGCACGGACGATGAACCTGGGCACGACGGCCTGAGCCTCGAGTCGAAATGACGCAGGGCGACGGTGTCGCAATATTTCATCTGTCATCGAAACCGGGCGCCGCGGAAACCCTCTCGATATATTTGCCTGAATCGGCGGCGCGCATAATTCCCGACAGCGTCAATCGGCATCAAGCGACGCGCAGCGACTGCCATTCAAACCCTGGAGAACTTCCGATGAAAACCACCCGGTCATGGGCCCTTCTGTCGTGCACCGCCGCCTTGCTGGCCGCTTGCAGCAGCACGCCGCCGGCGACCCCGAAGGCCACCACCGCCGCGTCTGCCGCCGCGATGGCACCGGTCGCAACGGCCCCGAATTCGGCGGCCTCGCAGAAGATGGCGGAATCCGCGGTCACCACGGTCAATCTGCCGGCCTACCTCGACCCGAACAATCCGGTTTCCAAGGAACGCAGCGTCTACTTCGATTTCGACGATGCCAAGCTGAAATCCGAATACAACTCGCTGGTCGAGTTGCAGGGCAACTTCCTGCGCTCGCACCCGAATGTCTCGATCAAGATCGAAGGCAATTGTGACGAACGCGGCAGCGCGCGTTACAACCTCGCGCTCGGCCAGAAGCGTGCCGAAACGGTGTTGCATGCGCTCAATACCGCGGGCGTCGCGACCGGCCAGATGGAAGCCATCAGCTGGGGCAGCGAGCGGCCGAAGGCGCTGGGCCACGACGAGGCCGCCTGGGCCCAGAACCGCCGCGCCGACATCGTCTATCCGAACAAGTAAGCGGCAAGGCGCCCGGCGCGCTCCGGGTGTTTGACGGCCCCCTCGTGCGGGGCCGTGCTGCATGCTGCAGCGCTTCGCTCTTGCGCGATGGCGCGTCGGACGCGGCAGATCCCGCAGGCCGGGGCCGCGATGCGGCGCCCTCGCCTCGCCGAGCCGCGCTGGCTCGCGGCCAGCGACCTCGCCCGCAGGGCATGTTCGAGCGCGCTCGTCTGCGCGCTCGACCCGGGCTCGCGAGCGGCTGTCGCGGAGGCAGCGCGAGCGGCTGCCTCGAGCGCCGGGGTACGCGCGGCAAAAAGGGCGCCGCGGCCTGCGCTGCCTGCCCTCCCTACAATGGGTCCGTGCATTTGCTCAACGCCGATCTGCATTCCCACTCCCGCGTTTCCGACGGCACCTCGAGCCCCGCGGCTCTGGCCGAAAGGGCGCACGCCAACGGCGTCGAACTCTGGTCGCTGACCGACCACGACGAGATCGCCGGCCAGCGCGAGGCGCGCGAAGCCGCGCTCGACCTGCACCTGGACTATCTCAGCGGCACCGAGATCTCGGTCAGTTTCGCGGGCGAGACGGTGCACATCCTGGGCTTCGGCTTCGACCCCGACGATGCGGCGCTGGGCGCCGGGCTCGCCGCGGTGCGCAGCGGCCGCGTCGAACGCGCGCGCCGCATGGGCGCGAGCCTGGCCGCGGCGGGCATCGCCGGCGCCTTCGAAGGCGCGCTGCGGCATGCGGGCAACCCGGCCATGATCTCGCGCACCCATTTCGCCCGCTTCCTCATCGAAAGCGGGCGCTGCAGCGACAACCACGAGGTCTTCCGCCATTTCCTCAAGCCGGGCAAGCCGGGTTATGCCGAGCATCGCTGGGCCGGGCTCGGCGAGGCGGTGCGCTGGATCCGCGGCGCCGGCGGCATCGCCGTGATCGCCCATCCGGCGCGCTACCAGTTCGCGCCGACCCTCGAATACGCGCTGTTCAGCGAATTCGTCGGCCATGGCGGCGCTGGCGTCGAGGTCGTGACCGGCGCCCACAGCGCCGCCGAACAGGGCCGCTATGCCGAGGTCGCGCTCGAGTTCGGCCTCCTCGCCTCGCGCGGCAGCGATTTCCACGACGCCGCCGAAAGCCGCATCGACCTCGGCAGCCTGCCCGACCTGCCGGGACGCCTGACTCCGGTCTGGCAGGCGCTCGAGGCGCGCATCCAGCGCGCCGCTGCGGCCAGCCGATGAGCGGCGGCCCAGGCCGCGAGCGCGTGACGGAGCGCCCAGCGCGCGCCTGTGCGGCCACCCGCCAGCGATCCGATGAGCGGCCTCCCGGCACCGATCCGGTGAGCAGCCGCCTGGCCGCCAGCCGGTGAGTGCCGACGCGGCCGCATGACCATGAACCGCCGCCCAGCCGCCCGCGGCCTCGTACTGGTCGCCCTGATGGTGCTGCTGTTCGCGGCGATGGACACCGTCATCCACTGGCTCGGCAGCGCGGTGCCGCTGCTGCTGGCGCTGACCATTCGCTACCTCGTGCAGGCCCTGGTGATGGCGGTCTGGATCGGCCTCGCGCGAACGCAGTCGTTCCGCAGCCGGCACCCGTGGTTCCAGCTCCTGCGCGGCCTGCTGCTGCTGGCCACCAGCGTCGCCAGCTTCATCGGCGTGCAGCGCATGCCGGTGCCCGAATACACCGCGATCTTCCTGCTCACGCCGGTGCTCGTGACCCTGCTGTCGGGGGCCTTGCTCGGCGAGCCGGTCTCGCCCGCGCGCTGGCTCCTGGTCCTGGGCGCGTTCGCCGGGGCGCTGATCGTGATCCGCCCTGGCAGCGGCCTGTTCGGCGCGAGCGTCGCCTACCCGCTCGCGGCCGCCTGCGCCTACGCCGCGTTCCAGATCCTGACGCGGCGCCTGGCCGCGGTCGAGAACCCGCGCGCCACCCATTTCTGGACCGCCGCGGTCGCAAGCGCGCTGCTCCTGCCCGCGCTGCTCGCCCGCCACGCGCCCGGCGCGCTGCTCGCGGCCTGGCTCGGCTACGGCGGCTGGATGCTGCTGATCGGGCTCTTCGGCACGGTCGGTCACCTCATCCTGATCCTCGCGCTGCGGCTCGCGCCGCCGGCCACGCTGATGCCCTTCGTCTACGCCCAGATCGCCGCCGCCGCGCTGCTGGGCTGGCTCGTCTTCAGCACCCTGCCCGATGCCTGGGGCTGGGTCGGCATGGCGGTGATCGCCGCCTGCGGTGCCAGCAGCGCCTGGCTCAACCTGCGCGCTCCGGCAGCGGCTGCCTGAGGCCGGGGCCCAGCCCCAGGTCCGGGTTCGACGGTGCGCGGAAGCCGCTGCTGTCGCCGGTGACATTTTCGTAACAATTCACGCGACCGGCCGGCAACGGACCGGCCATTTGCCGCGGCATACTGAGCCGCGCGATTCGCGCGATTCATGACCACGTTCCCGACCCCGCCCCTGCCCGCGGCCGCGCTCGACGCCGGCGCCGCGGCCGATTTGCTCGCCGCCAGCGCCGCGGCGCTGGCGCGCGTCGACCGCCAGGGCCGCGTCGACTGGGCCAATCCGGCCGCGCTGGCGCTGGCCGGCGGCGCGCCCTTGCTGCAGCCCGCGGCAAGCTGGCTCGGGCTGGACGCGGCCGATTCCGAACGCCTGGCGCAGGCCCTGGCCGATGGCGCCGGCGCCGCGCTGCGCAGCGGCGCGCTGCAGGCCCGGGCCAGCGCCCTCGCCGACGGCGCGCGCGCCCTGACGCTGACGCCGCTGGCCCCCCCCCACGCGGCACCGATCGACGCGCGGGCGGTTGCGATCGCCGGCCTCGCCTGCTGGCGCCACGACCTCGAAAGCGGGCGCATCAGCCACAACGACGAGGCGCGCAAGATCATCGGCGCCGCGGCTTCTCCCGAAGGCATGACGATCCAGGAGCTCGGCTCCCGGGTCCACCCGGACGACCGCGCCGCCGGACTCGCGGCGAGCGCGGCCGCGCTCGCGGGCGACCGCGCCACCGACACCGACCTGCGCATGCGCAGCCCCGACGGGCATTGGCGCACGATCCTGACCCGGCGCGGCGCCGAGCGCGACG
>JAGWTS010000007.1 GCA_028868875.1 Burkholderiales bacterium
GCCGCGGCCTGGCGCCTGGACAGCGCCGCGCGCAGCATGGACGAAGCCGCCGTCCACACCATCGACGCCTGGTGCCAGCGCATGCTGCGCGAGCACGCCTTCGACAGCGGCAGCCTGTTCGACGAAGAGCTGGCCGCCGACGAGCGCGAGCTGCTGCGCCAGGCCACGCGCGACTTCTGGCGCCAGCAGGTCTACCCGCTCGAAGGCGCGGCGCTGGAGCAGGTGCTGGCGCTGTGGCCGCAAGTCGACCGCCTCGAGCGCGACGCCTCGGCGCTGCGCCGGCACGAGCTGCAAGCGCAGCAAGGGGCGGCCGATCTGGCGCAACTCGTCGCCGCGCTCGGCACCGAGCGCGCATCGGCGTTGGCGCAGCTCAAGCAGGGCTGGTCTGCACGCGCGGCCGCGATGCAGGCCTGGATCGACGAACGCCTGGCCGAGAAGGACTGCGCCTTCGACAAGAAGAAGCTCCATCCGCGCCACTACCTGGCCTGGTTCGAGACCCTGCGCGCCTGGGCCGAGGACCCGCTGGCCGACCGCCTCGAGCTCACGCCCGCGGCCAGCGCCCGCCTCAGGCCGCAAGGCCTGCACGACGCGCTCAGGCCCGGCCGCAGCATCGAGCCGCCGGCCGCCTTCGCCGAGTTCGAGGCGCTGATGCAGGCCCTGGCCGCCCTGCCCGACCCGGCCGCGGCGCTGCGCCTGCACGCCGCGGCCGCCATCTCTCGGCGCATGGCCGCGCTGCAGGAGCAGGCCGGGCGCTTCGGCTTCGCCGACCTGTTGCAGCGGCTGGACGCGGCGCTGGACCCGGCCCGCAACGGCGAAGCCGCGGCGCGCCTGCGGCGGCGCATCCTGGCCCAGTATCCGGTCGCCCTGGTCGACGAATTCCAGGACACCTCGCCGATCCAGGCGCGCATCTTCGGGCGCCTGTACGACATCGGCGCCAACGACCCGGCCACCGCGCTGCTGCTCATCGGCGACCCCAAGCAGTCGATCTACGCCTTTCGCGGCGCCGACATCCGCAGCTACCTGCAGGCGCGGCGCGAAACCGGGGGCCGGCATTACGTGCTCGGCACCAACCAGCGCAGCGCGGCCGGCCTGGTGCAGGCCGTGAACTTCGTCTTCGACGCGGCCGAGCAGCGCGCGGGCGAAGGCGCCTTCCTGTTCCGCAGCGCCGCCACGCCCGCGGCCGAAGGCGAGCTGCCGTTCGTGCCCGTGGCGGCGCGCGGCCGGCCCGAGCGCTTCGTCTGCAGCGCCGGCGCGCCGCCGCCGCTGCAGTTCGAACTCGACGCCGAGCTCGTCGAGGCCCGGCTCGCCCGGCGCCGCTTCGCGAGCCGCTGCGCCGAGCACATCACGACCCTGCTCAACGACGAAGGCGCGGGCTTCGAGCAGCCGGGCCAGGACTTGCGCCGGCTGCGGCCAGCCGACATCGCGGTGCTCGTGCGCACCGGCGCCGAAGCCGCGGCGGTGCGGCTCGAACTGCGCCGCCGCGGCGTCGCCAGCGTCTACCTGTCGGACAAGGATTCGGTGTTCTCGAGCGCCGAAGCGCGCGACCTGCTGCACTGGCTGCGCGCGGTGGCCGCCCCCGGCGACGCGCGCCGCGTGCGCGCCGCGCTGGCCACGCGCAGCGCCGGGCTCTCGCTGGCCGAACTGGCGCACCTGGCCGGCGACGACGAGGCCTTCGACGCGCGCTGCGAGCAGTTGCGCGCCCTGCACGGCGTCTGGCAGGGCCAGGGCGTGCTCGCGATGCTGCGCCGCAGCCTGCACCGGCTGGAGCTGCCGGCGCGCTGGCTCGGCGCCGCCGAGGCCGACGGCGAACGCCGCCTCACCAACTTCATGCACCTGGCCGAGCTGCTGCAGGCGGCGAGCGCCGGACTCGAGGGCGAGCAGGCGCTGATCCGCTGGTTCGCGGCGCGGGTCGCGGGCGAGGAAGACGGCGGCGACGAGAAGGTGCTGCGCCTGGAAAGCGATGCCGACCTCGTCAAGGTGGCGACGATCCACAAGTCCAAGGGGCTCGAATACCCGCTCGTGTTCCTGCCCTTCCCCTGCCTGTTCCGCGGCGTCTCGCGCCAGAACACGCGCGCGCTCGCCTTGTTCGACGAGAAGAGCGGCCACCACGAAGTCGTGCTCCGGCCCGACGACGCGCAGCTCGAGGCCGCCGACCGCGAGCGCCTGCGCGAAGACCTGCGCCTGCTCTACGTCGCGCTCACCCGGGCGCGCCATTTCACCTGGGCCGGGCTGGCGGCCATCAAGCTGGGGAACAAGGCCGCCTGCGCGTGGCCGCGCAGCGCCCTGGGCACCCTGCTGCTCGGGCCCGACGCGGCGGCGCCTGAAACGCTGCCGTCGCGGCTCGGCGAGGTGCTGCGGCCCTGCCCCGCCATCGCCCTGACCGCGGCGGCCGAGCCCGCCGGGCGCAGCCGCCTGGCCGCGCGTGAAGCGCCGCCGGCACTGCGCGATGCCGCACCCTACGAGGCGATCTTCGAGCGCGATTGGTCGATCGGCAGTTTCTCGGCCCTGGTGCGCGCGCTCCCCGGCCCGGGGTTGTGGGCCAGCAGCGAGGCCGCGGTGCGCGATGACGAAGGCCCGCGGCTCGGCGACCTTGGCCCAGGCGGCAGCGGCAGCGGCGGCGGCGGCGACCTCGGCGACCTCGGCGGCTTCGTCGGTGGCAGCGGCAGCGGCGGCGGCCTTGGCAGGGGCGACGAGGACCATGTCCCCGACGCCGGACTCGAAGCGGTGGCCATTCCGGCCGCGCCCAGCGCAACACCGGAGGCGTTCGGCGCGGGGTTCGAACGCACGCAAGCGCTGTCGGCCGGCGTCGCCGCGCGCGACCACGGTGCCCCCTGGCACGCCTTTCCCCGCGGCGCGCAGGCCGGCAACTTCCTCCATGACGAGCTCGAATGGCTGGCCGGCGAGGGCTTCGATCTCGAGTCCGCGCACGCCCAGCAGCGGCTGCTGCGCCGCTGCGAGCGCCAGGGCTGGGGCGCACGCGGGCCCGATCTGCGGGCCTGGCTGGAACGCGTCGCCACCACGCCGCTGCCCGGGCCCGGCGTGGCGCTGTGCAAACTGTCGCGCCCGCTGCCCGAGATGGAGTTCTGGTTTCCGAACGCGGGCCTGGAGGCGGCGCAGGTCGACGCATTGTGCCGCCGCCACCTGCTGCCGGGGCAGGAGCGCCCGGCCCTGGCCGAGCGCCATCTGCGCGGCATGCTGATGGGCTTTGCCGACCTCGTGTTCGAGCACGGCGGCCGCTACTGGGTGCTGGACTACAAGTCCAACCACCTCGGCCGGGGCGACGCCGACTACGGTGCCGAAGCGCTGCAGGCGGCGATGGCCGCGCACCGCTACGACGTGCAGGCAGCCCTGTACCTGCTGGCCCTGCACCGCCTGCTGCGCAGCCGCCTCGGCGCCGGGTACGAGCCGGCGCGCCAGCTCGGCGGCGCGGTCTACCTGTTCCTGCGCGGCATCGGCGCGGCCGGGCGCGGCTGCTGCGTCGTGCCGCCTTCGATCGCACTGCTCGACGAACTGGATGCCGCGCTCGGCGCGGCAGGGGCTTGATGGCGACGAACCTTCCGGCCCCGGCGGCGGCCTTGCTGAACGAAATCGAAGCCTGGGCCGGGGCCGGCGTGCTGCGCCGCCTCGACGCCGCCTTTGCCGCCTTCGCGCTGGAACTGGACCCGTCCGCGGCGCCGGAAACGGTGCTCGCGGCGGCGCTCGTGGCCCACCTCGAAGGGCTGGGCCACGGCTGCCTCGACCTCGATGACCTGCTGGCCGATGGTGCCGCCCTGCTCGGCTGGGCGGCGCCCGCAGCCGTGCGCCTGCAGGCCACGCTGCGCGCGCTGCCACGCAGTGCCGATGCGTGGCGCGCCGTGCTGCGCTCGAGCCCCCTGGTGGCGCTGGACGAACCCGGCGCCGCAGGCGCATCCGGCTCGCCCCTGGTGCTGCGCGGCAGCCGCCTTTACCTGCGCCGCCTGTGGGCCTGCGAGCGCGTCATCGCCGAACAGGTCCACGCGCGCAACGCCGGCACCGAGGCCGTCGACACGGCCGCGGCGCGGCACTGGCTGGACCGTCTCTTCGCGCCGGCGCCGCCCTCGGCCGAGGCGGCGTTCGACTGGCAGAAGGCCGCCTGCGCCATCGCCCTGCGCGGGCGCCTGACGGTCGTCACCGGCGGGCCCGGAACCGGCAAGACCCACACCGCGGCGCGCCTGCTGGCCTTGCTGTTCGCGCTCGAGGCCGACCCCGCACGCCTGCGCGTGGCGCTGGCCGCGCCCACCGGCAAGGCCGCAGGCCGGCTCGAACAATCGATCCGCCATGCGCTGGCCGAACTCGGGCCCGCACTCGAAGGCCATGCGCTCGGCGCGGCCGGGCTCGCGGCGCGCATCGGCAGCGCCCGCACCCTGCACGCGCTGCTCGGCGCGCGCCCCGACACGCGCCGCTTCGCCTTCGACGCCGCGAACCCGCTGCCGCTGGACCTGCTGCTGGTCGACGAGGCCTCGATGATCCACCTCGAAATGATGGCGGCGCTGCTCGCCGCGCTCGCGCCCGGGGCGCGCCTCGTGCTGCTCGGCGACCGCGACCAGCTCGCCTCGGTCGAGGCCGGCGCGGTGCTGGGCGACCTCTGCCGCGGCGCCGAACAAGGCCGCTACAGCGCCGCGACCGGCGCCTACCTCGCCGCGACGACCGGCCGGCCGCCGCCCGCCGCGGCCCTGGGCGACGGCCCGGCGTTGGCGCAGCAGACCGTGATGCTGCGCCACAGCCACCGCTTCGGCGGGCCGATCGGCGCGCTCGCGCGGGCGGCGAATGCGGGCGACGCCGCCGCGGCCGCGGCGCTGCTGCGCGCCGGCGGCTCTGGCGGCCCCATCGACCCCTTCCCCTCCACGGGCGCCGCTGGCTCCACTGGCCCCACTGGCTCCGCCGGCTCCAACGGCCCCACGCCGCCCCCCGCGCCCGGCGCGGCGCCGGCGCGCATCGTCGGCGCCGAACTGCTCTGGCTCGAGGCGGCGCCGCCGGCGGCCGCGGTCGAACTCGCGCTGGCCGGCCGCGCCGGGGCCGAAGGCGGCTACCGCAGCTATCTCGAACTCATCGCGCGGCGCTCGGGGCCGATGGACGCCGAAGCCCATGCGGCCTGGGCGCGCCGGGTGCTCGAAGCCTTCGAGCGCTTTCGCCTGCTGTGCGCGCTGCGCGAGGGCAAATGGGGCGCGGCGGGGCTGAACCTCGCGGTCGAGCGCGCGCTCGCCGCGGCGCGCCTGATCGCGCCGCGCGGCCCCTGGTACGAAGGCCGCCCGGTGATGGTGACGCGCAACGACGCCGGCCTGGGCGTCTTCAACGGCGACATCGGCATCGTGCTGCGCCCGCCCGACCCCGCGGCGCCGCTGCGGCTGTACCTGCTCGAAGGCGCGGGCCTGCGCTCGGTCGGCGTGAGCCGGCTCGGCCATGCGTCCACGGCCTTCGCGCTCACGGTGCACAAGGCGCAGGGCTCGGAGTTCGAGCACACCGCGCTCGTGCTGCCGGCGCAGGCCAGCCGGGTGCTCACGCGCGAGCTGGTCTACACCGGCATCACGCGCGCGCGCCGCGCCTTCACGCTCGTGAGCGGGCGCGGCGCGGCGCTGGCCGAGGCGCTGGCAAGCCGCACCCGGCGCTCGAGCGGGCTCGTCCAGCGGCTGGCGCAAGGCGACGCGGATCCAGGCTGAAGCGTTCACTCGAGACCCAGGCGCGCCTCGATCGCGACAGGCAGAATCCTCGAAACCCTGGCGCCCCGGCGAATCCCTGAGACCCCTCGCCCCGGCGCACCCAGTCCGCCCCCCGCATGCGCCTGCTTCCTGGAGATTCCGCCATGAGTGATTCGCCCCCCTACGCCCCGCCCAAGGTCTGGACCTGGACCCCCGGCAGCGGCGGCCGCTTCGCGAACATCAACCGCCCGGTCGCCGGCGCCACGCACGAGAAGGAACTGCCGGTCGGGCGCCACCCCTTGCAGCTTTATTCGCTGGCGACGCCGAACGGCGTCAAGGTCACGGTCATGCTCGAGGAGCTGCTCGCCCTCGGCCACGCCGGCGCCGAGTACGACGCCTGGCTCATCCGCATCAACGAAGGCGATCAGTTCGGCAGCGGCTTCGTCGCCGTCAACCCGAACTCCAAGATCCCGGCCCTGATGGACCGCAGCGGCGCGCAGCCGGTGCGCGTCTTCGAGTCGGGCGCGATCCTGCTCTACCTGGCCGAGAAGTTCGGCGCCCTGCTCCCGGCCGCGGGCGCGGCGCGCGCCGAATGCCTGTCGTGGCTGTTCTGGCAGATGGGCTCCGCCCCCTACCTGGGCGGCGGCTTCGGCCATTTCTACGCCTACGCGCCGCTGAAGATCGAATACGCGATCGACCGCTTCGCGATGGAAGTCAAGCGCCAGCTCGACGTGCTCGATCGCCGCCTCGCCCAGAGCCCCTACCTCGCCGGCGACGCCTACACGATCGCCGACATCGCCGTCTGGCCCTGGTACGGCGCGCTCGCGCAAGGGCTGCTCTACGAGAGCGGCGAGTTCCTCCAGGTGCAGGACTACGCCCATGTCCGGCGCTGGGCCGAGGAGATCGCGGCGCGCCCGGCGGCGCAGCGCGGGCGCCGGGTCAACCGCACCTGGGGCGAACCGGCGAGCCAGCTCGCCGAGCGCCACGACGCGCGCGATTTCGACGCCACCGGAGCCGCCTGAGCTGCCCGGAGTCGGCGCCCGGCCCCGACCCCGACCCCGGCAGCGAGCATCGCCGCCCGCCCGGCGCCGCCGCGCGCCCCTCCCCAGCCCCGCGGGGGGTCGTGCGCGCCGCGGCTACGCCCGCTCGGCCGCAACCTCGGCGTCGAGCACCTCGCGCACCGCGCGCGCGAGGTCTTCCACCGTGTACTGCTTCTCGACGAGCCGGCGCACGCCCACCGCGCCGGCCTGCGCGCGCAGCTCGTCGCTGATGTAGCCCGAGATCATCAGCACCGGCAGCGTCGGGCGCAGCTCGGCCGCCGCGCGCGCCACCTCGATGCCGCCGAAGCCGGGCATGTTGTGGTCGGTGACGACGATGTCGAAGGCCTGGGGCCGGCCCCGCAGCGCCGCCACCGCCGCGCGCCCGTCGTTGAAGACGCTGACGCGGTAGCCCGCGTTCTCGAGCAGCTGGCGTGCCATGACGCCGATGACCTCGTCGTCGTCGACGTACAGCACCTGCTGGCCCGAGCCGACCAGCGCCACCGGCAGCGTGCCCGGCAGCGTCGAGGTTGCCGGCGTCGATTCGATCGTCGGCAGGTACAGGTGCACGGTGGTGCCGCGGCCGGGCTCGCTCTCGATCCGGATCGCACCCTGGTGCGCGCTCACGATGCCGTAGACCACCGACAGGCCGAGGCCGCTGCCCTGGCCCGCCGGCTTGGTGGTGAAGAAGGGCTCGAAGACGCGCTCGCGCGTGGCCGCGTCCATGCCGATGCCGGTGTCGTGCACCCACAGGTGGGCGTAGCGGCCGGGTTCCAGCGCGACGCCGGCCGGCGCGGTGCCGCTGCGCAGGTCGAGCGGCTCGAGCCCGAGCAGGATGTGGCCGGGCCGGCCCTGCAGCGCATGCCAGGCGTTGGTGCACAGGTTCATCAGCACCTGCTGCATCTGGGTCGCGTCCACGCGCGCGTACAGCGGCTGGTCGGCCGGCGCCCAGTCGAGCTCGACCGAAGCCGGCAGCGTCGCCTCGAGCAGCGCGATCGCCTCCTGCACCAGGGGCTGCAGCGGCTGGCCGAGCAGGGCATGGGGCTGGCGGCGGCCGAAGGCGAGGATCTGCTGCACCAGCTCGCGCCCGCGCTGCGCCGCGGTGCGGATCTGGGCCAGGCTCTTGCCCACCTGGGCCTCGTCGCGGGGGTCGCGGCGCGCGAGCGCGACGTTGCCGAGGATGGCGGCGAGGATGTTGTTGAAGTCGTGCGCGATGCCGCCGGCCAGGGTGCCGATCGACTCGATGCGCTGCGATTCGCGCAGCTGCGCCGCGAGCTGGCCGCGCTCGACGTCGATGCGCCACAGCCGCCACTGCAGCACGAACAGCAGCAGCAGCAGCGCACACCAGCCCAGGCCGGTGAGCAGGGCGAGGCGGCGCCAGCTCGCGAGCACGTCGTCCTCGCTCAGCGCCACCGTGAGGAACAAGGGATAGCCCCGGATCGCGACCGTGCCCGAGATCCGGAGCACGCCGTCGGTGAAGGCGCGGTACTGGTCCATCGACTCCGCCCGGCCGGCGCGCACCGCGCGCAGGATGGGGTGGCTGGCCGGCATCGGCCGGTTGGCCCCGTCGTCGAGACGCGGCCAGCGCAGCACGAGGCTGCCGGTCTCGACCCGGCGCACGAAGGCCGCGCCGCGCGAACCCAGGTCGAGCTTCATGAACTGCTGCTGGAAGAAGCTCAGGTCCACCGGCGCCAGCGCCGCGCCGATGAAGCGGCCCTCGCCGTCGCGCAGCGCCCGCGCCAGCACGATCGTCGGGCGCCCGGTGACACGGCCGATGACGACCGAGCTGATCTGCAGCCCGGCCGCGGGATCCCGCGCCAGGCGCCGGAAGAAGGCGCGGTCGGCGTAGTTCACCGCGGGCGCGCTCGCCGCCGCGGTGACGTAGCGCTGGTCGCCGCGGGCGTCGACCAGGCGCAGCGCCATGATCTCGTCGAAGCCGCGCAGCATCGTGTCGAGCCGGCCGTCGAGCAGCGCGGCGTAGCGCTGCCCGGCCTGCGCGGTCATGGCGTCGGCAGGCGTTTCGCGCACGAGGCTGGCGAGGACGGAATCGGCGCGGCGCAGGGTGGCGTCCATGCGCACCGCAATCGTGCGCGCGTAGTTCAGCGCCGTGACCTGGGCGTCGCGCAAGGCATCGGCGCGCGCCGACCACAGCAAGGTGGCAATGAGGGCCGTGGCCCCGGCCGCCGCACCGATGAGCAATGCGAGAAATTGGCGCCGCTGCCGCGGCGCCGCGGAGTCGGGGGCTTCGCTCGTCACCGCGGCGCTCGGACCGATTTCATGAGGCAGGCGACCCTGGCATTCGATACCACGTGCGCGATTTAACACGAGGTGACATTCGGCGCAAGCCGCAGGCCGCGCGCGAAACGCGGCCGAATGTGAAGTGCACGTAAAGCCCGCGCGCCGGGCCGAAGTCGCGGCGCCGAGGTGCCGATAAGAAGGACGAAGAGCCGCGATGGGCGGGGCCGGATCGAGACAGCCTGCGGCCCGACTCGACGACTGCCGCCGCCGCCCCCGATACCCGCCCTGGCGGTGCGCCCCGGCGCGCGCGCCGCTTCGCCCCCCCTCGCCTGATGGACGCCGATCTCTTTGCCGAAGACCAGCCCCCGCGCTCGCGCTGGAGCGCGCTTGCGGCGCGCCTGACGCTGCGGCCCGCGGCCTGGATGACGACGCTCAAGGCGCGCCTGGCAGCCGGCGCGCTGGCGGCGCTGTTCGCCGGCATGGCGCTCACGACCTGGCAGATGGCCGAGGTGGCGCAGCGCCAGCTGCTCGCCCAGGCCGAGGCGCGCGAACATGTCGCGGCCGAGCAGCTGGTGGCCGTGGTCGGGCATCGCGTGGCCGAGTACCAGCGCGCCTTGCGCGTCGCGGCGCTGGGGCTGGACGCGGCCAGCCTGCGCGAGCCGAAGCGGCTGGCGGCGCGGCTGCGCGCCGAGACCGTGCTGCGCTCGGTCTTCTCCGACCTCTTCGTCGCCGACGGCGACGGCAAGGTGCTGGCCCTGGTGAGCTCGAGCGCTGCGCTGCGGCCCGGCTCGTCGATCGCCGATCGCCCGTACTTCCGCCAGGCCGTCGGCCATGGCACGCCCGCGATCTCGGCCCCCACCGCGGGCCCGGCCTCGAACGACCCGATCGTGATCTTCGCCCAGCCCATCGTCGACGGCGGCAGCGTGCGCGGCGTCCTCGGCGGGGCGATCCACCTCGTCAACCACGACCTGATCGAAGACCTGGCCGAACTGCACGATGGCGACGACAGCACCCTGGTCGCGATCACCGACGATGCCGGCACCCTGATCGCCCATCCCCAGAGCGCCCTGCTGCTGAAGGACATGGCGGCCGAACCGCGGCTCGCCGCGGTGGCGGCGCAATGGCGCAGCGCCGGGCGCCCGCTGCTGGCCGAGCCTGGCGCCTGGCGCAGCCGCCGCGATGTCGTCGCCATGGCGGGCGAGCCCGCCAGCGGCTGGCACCTCTGGCGCGCCACCTCGCGCGCGCAGCTGCTGGCGCCGCTGATCGACGCGCGCTCGCGCGCGCTCGCCGCAGCGGGCGGCCTCGCGGGCGGCCTCGCCGCGCTGCTCGTGGCCTTCCTGGCCTGGCAGCTGATGCCGCTGGCACGGCTGCAGCGGCGCGCCGCGGAACTGCTCAACGGCGGCGGCGGCGCCGACGACTGGCCGGTGGCCCACGGCGAGATCGGCGCCCTCGCCCGCACCCTGCGCCATGTCTGGGTCGAGCGCAGCCAGGCCGAGCTGTTCAACGCCCAGGTGATGCGCAAGCTGTCTTCGGTGATGAGCGCCTCGCCGGTCGGCCTGGCCTTCATCCGCGACCAGCGCTTCGAACTCGTCAGCGCCGAATGCTGCCACCTGCTCGAGCGCCAGGAGCAGGAGCTGCTGGGCGTCCAGGCCCAGCGCGTCTTCGCCTCGGACGAGGAGTACGAACGCATGCTGCCGGAGCTGCAGCGCACGCTCGCCACCGGCAACACCTTCGTCGCCGAAGTCCAGATGCGGCGCGCCAACGGCTCGGTCTTCTGGGCCCGGCTGCTGGCGCGCCCGGTCGCCGCGGCGGACATCGGCGAAGGCTCGATCTGGAGCCTCTACGACGCGAGCGAACAGATCGTCCACCGCCACCGCCTCGAACACGCCGCGGCCCACGACGCGCTCACCGGCGTGCTCAACCGCAAGGGATTCGAGAAGGTGCTGGCGACCACCTTCGAAGGCCAGCCCGACACGCGGCCGGCCTCGGTGGTGATGATCGACCTGGACCACTTCAAGCCCATCAACGACAGCGCGGGCCACGCCGCCGGCGACGCCATGCTGCGCGCGGTGGCCCAGGCGATGGGGGCCAGCGTGCGCGCCAGCGACAGCGTGGCACGCCTGGGCGGCGACGAGTTCGCGCTCATGCTGGCGGGCTGCAACGCGGAGCGCGCCCTCGCGATCGCCGAGAAGGTGCGCCACGCGATCACGCAGCTGAGCCTGGACTGGGAAGGACGGCGCCTTTCGGTCGGCGCGAGCCTGGGCGTGGCCGAACTCGGCGCGCGCCACGGCGGCGTGGCGGCCTGGCTGGCCGAAGCCGATGCCGCCTGCTATGCCGCCAAGCGCGGCGGCCGCGGCGCCGTGCGCACGGCGCAGGCCGACGCCGGACCGGAGCCGGCGCCCGCTGAGTCCCGCGAACGCGCCGGCCACGACGATCGAGCCGAATTGCTGCACTGAAAAGGGCGCCGGCGCCTCCCCCGGGGCGGGGACGAAGCGCTTGACGCCAGGGGCGTGCGCGCCGAATGATGGCCGGGCGGACGAGCTCGCCGCACCCCCTCCCATCCGGAGTGCCCCCGATGAAACCGATCCGGGTCTTTTCGCTGCTCGATCTGGACAACCCCGTCCAGCCGGCGCCGCTTTCGGACTACATCCTGCAGTTCCTGGCCCAGGGCGATTCGTGGTTCTCCTTCGGCGCCTTGCCGATGTGGCAGACGAGCAATCTTTTCGACGGCATGGGCACGAGCCAGATCGCGGCCTGCGCCGTCAACTGCGCCGCTCCCGGCGCCCGGCTCAGCGTGATGGCGAACTCCACCACTGCCACCCCCTTCCTGCAACTGCTGAGCGGCAACCGGGCCCGGCGCTGGGCCGGGCTGCTGCTCTCGGGCGGCGGCAACGACCTCATCGCCGCGGTCCAGCAGGCGCCCGAGAACCGGCCCGAGATGCGCCTGCTCGCGACCGCGCCGGAATGGATCGATGCGCCCGGCGGCGAGCGCTATCTCTCGAACGCGGGCTGGCTCACCTTCAGCACCCACATCATCGCCGTGATGGCCAACCTGCTCGCCGTGCGCGACAGCGGCATCAACCGCGGCCTGCCGATCGTCATGCACACCTACGACATCGCGGTGCCGCGCGACAGCGGCGCCGGCTTCGGCTTCGGGCCCTGGCTCTACCCGGCGATGCAGGCCTACGCGATTCCGCCAGCCGCCTGGCCGGCGGTGGCTGCGGCCCTGCTCGACCGGCTCTGGACCCTGCTCGACCACATCGCCGCGAACACGGTCGATGGCTCGATCCACGTCGTCCACAGCCAGGGCACGCTGACCCCAGCGCAGACGAGCGACACGGGTGCCAGCGCCGACTGGCAGAACGAGATCCACCCGACCCGTGCCGGCTACCAGAAGCTGAGCGCGCTCTGGCTGCCGCTGCTCGACGCGGTGTTCGCCTCGCGGATCCAGGGCGCGCCGGGCTGAGCGGCTCAGCGCACGAGGCGCAGCACGAGATAGGGCACGAGGAAGAACAGGATGATGCCGATCTTGTAGAGCGCGATGCCGGCGCAGTTGAGCACGCGCACCGGCTCGGGCGGCAGGCCGAAAAGGCGCTGCTGCAGTTCGAGCCAGGGCCCGCGTGCGACGAGCACGAGAAGCGCCCAGACGACGAGCAGGCCATAGTTGACGAGCGCGCACCCGCCGAGAAAGCGCAACAGCAGATCGACGTCCATGGTCCGGGCCCTCCGGCGCAGCGCGAACGCGCGCGGCGCGGGCCCATCATGCCCTGCATGGCGACGCGGCGCCGGGACGCGCGTCGACAATGGGCGCCGGGGAATGAGGCCCGGCCCACGAAAGCACCGCCATGCAGCCGCTGATCATCAAGATGCACGAGCGCGACAACGTCGCGATCGTCGCCAACGACGGCGGACTCGCCGCCGGCACCGTCCTGCCCTCGGGACTCGCCCTGGCCGACAAGGTGCCGCAAGGCCACAAGGTGGCGCTCGTCGACCTCGCCGCGGGCGCCGAGGTGCGGCGCTACGACGTCGTCATCGGCCGCGCGGCGCGCGCCATCGCGGCCGGCTGCTGGGTTCACGAACGCCTGCTCGAGATGCCCGCGGCGCGCACGCTCCAAGGGTTGCCGATCGCGACCGTGCGCCCGCCCGCGCTGCCGCCGCTCGAAGGCCATAGCTTCGAGGGCTACCGCAACGCCGACGGCAGCGTCGGCACGCGCAACATCCTGGCCATCACGACGACGGTGCAATGCGTGGCCGGGGTGCTCGACTTCGCGCTGCGGCGCATCGAGCAGGAGCTGCTGCCGCTGTTTCCGAACGTCGACGGCGTGGTGGCGCTCGAACACAGCTACGGCTGCGGCGTCGCCATCGAGGCCCCGGGCGCCGAGATCCCGATCCGCACGCTGCGCAACATCAGCCGCAACCCGAACTTCGGCGGCGAGGTCCTGGTGCTCAGCCTGGGTTGCGAGAAGCTCCAGCCCGAAAGGCTGCTGCCGCCGGGCACGTTCGCGATCGCCGACGCGCGCGGCGGCGAGGCCGGGCTCGATGTCGTGTGCCTGCAGGACGAGGCCCACGTGGGCTTCATGTCGATGATCGACTCGATCATGGCACGCGCCCGCGCCCATCTCGAAAGGCTGAATGCGCGCCGGCGCGAGACCTGCCCCGCGAGCGCACTCGTCGTCGGCGTGCAATGCGGCGGCAGCGACGCCTTCAGCGGCGTCACCGCAAACCCGGCGGTGGGGCATTGCACCGACCTGCTGGTGCGCGCCGGCGCGACCGTGATGTTCAGCGAAGTCACCGAGGTGCGCGACGGCATCGATCAGCTCACCGCGCGCGCGAGCACGCCCGAGGTGGCGGCGGCAATGATCGCCGAGATGGCCTGGTACGACGCCTATCTCGACCGGGGCGGGGTCGACCGCAGCGCGAACACGACGCCCGGCAACAAGAAGGGCGGGCTCTCGAACATCGTCGAGAAGGCGATGGGATCGATCGTCAAGTCCGGCTCGGCGCCGATCTCGGGCGTGCTGTCGCCGGGGCAGAGCCTGCGCGAGCGCGGCATCGCCAGCGGCCTGGTCTACGCCGCGACGCCGGCGAGCGACTTCATCTGCGGCACGCTGCAGCTCGCCGCCGGCATGAACCTGCACGTCTTCACGACCGGCCGCGGCACGCCCTACGGCCTGGCCGAGGTGCCGGTGATCAAGGTCGCGACGCGCAGCGACCTGGCGCGGCGCTGGCACGACCTGATGGACGTGAACGCCGGCCGCATCGCCGACGGGCAGGCGAGCATCGAGGAGGTGGGGCGCGAGTTGTTCCAGTTGATGCTGGACGTCGCGAGCGGGCGCAAGAAGACCTGGGCCGAGCAGTGGAAGCTGCACAACGCCCTGGTGCTGTTCAATCCGGCGCCGGTGACTTGAGTCCGGACGTCGCCGCGGCGCCTCAGGCCGCCCGCAACAGGAATTCGACCTTCACCGCGTCGTAGGGAAACTCGACCTGGCCGGATTCGTTGCGGCTGAGAACACCGGCGGCAAGCCACGCACCCAGGTCCCCGTGCACGGCCTTTGCGTCGGATCCTTTCGATGCCTCGGTGGAAGGACGCTCGCCGCGCGTCAACCGTGGCGAAGTGGGAACTCGACGACGCCCCCCGCTTCCATAATCTCCCGCTTCCGCCGCCCCGCGGTGCTTCCCGTTGTACGCCAGATGGACTTTGCCCTGAACGACGAGCAGAGGATGCTGATCGATACCGTGCGCCGCTTCATCCGCGAGGAGCTCGCGCCGCTCGAAGCCGGGGTCGAGGAAAGCGGCCGGCTCGACCCCGATCTCGCGCGGGCGCTGCAGCGCAAGTCGCGCGCGCTCGGGCTGTACGCGCTCAACATGCCGGCCGAACTCGGCGGCGGCGGCCTGGGCACGCTCGACCGCATCCTCTGCGAAGAGCAGTTCGGCCACACCACCGACATCCTGATCCGCCGCGCCTTCGGCAACGTCTACGAGCCGCTCCTGGTCTGCCGCGGCGAGCAGGTCGAGCGCTGGCTGAAACCCACGGTGCGCGGCGAGCGCACCTGCTCGATCGCGATCACCGAGCCCGGCGCCGGCTCCGACGCGCAAGGCATCGCGACCCATGCGCGCAAGACCGATGCGGGCTGGGTGCTGAACGGCGCCAAGCACTTCATCAGCGACGGCGATTGGAGCGACTTCTTCCTCGTCTCGGCGCGCACCGGCGAGCGCGCGATCTCGATGTTCATGGTCGACAAGGGCCTGCCCGGCTTCACGCTCGGCAAGGACCAGAAGATGATGGGCTTGCGCGGCACCCCGCATCTGGAGCTGTTCTTCGACGACGTGGCGCTCGAGCCCGCGGCGCTTCTCGGCGAAGAAGGCCAGGGCTTCAAGCTCGCGATGGGCGCGCTCAACGTCGTGCGCCTGGCCCAGGTCGGCGCGCGTGCAGTGGGCAAGGCCAGCCACGTGCTCGAGCTGATGAGCGACTACGCGAACCAGCGCCGGCAGTTCGGCAGCCGCATCGCCGATTTCCAGCTCGTGCAGCAGATGCTGGCCGACAGCGTGATCGAGATCAACGCGGCGCGGCTGATGGTGCTGCACGCGGCCTGGATGATCGATGCCGGCCAGGACGCGCGCGACTGGATCGCGATGGTCAAGGTCCACGCCGCCGAAACCCTGGGCCGCGTCGTCGACCGCGGCGTGCAGTTGTTCGGCGGCATGGGCTTTTGCAAGGAGCTGCCGATCGAGCGCCATTACCGCGATGCCCGCGTCTACCGCATCTTCGACGGCACTTCGGAGATCCACCGCGGCGTCATCGCGCGCAGCCTGGCCAAGCGCGGTGCGGCCTTGTTCGAGATGCACCGATGAGCGCGCAGGCCTTGCCGAGGGCACATTCGCACGCGGGCGGTCCTGCCGCAGGCCGAAGGGGTGCCCCCGTGCGGCCGATGCAGAGCCGGTTCGTCAGCGCCGACGCCGCGGCCTCGCTCGTCGCCGACGGCGCCACCGTGGCCTTGATGGGCGGCGGCGGCGGGCTGATGGAAGCCACCGCCTTGTTCCAGGCCGTCGAGCGGCGCTTTCTCGCGGGCGCCGGGCCGCGCGGCCTGACCCTGGTCCATGCCTTGGGCATCGGCGACAAGCAGCAGCGCGGCATGAACTGCTTCGCCCACGAAGGCCTCGTGCGCAAGGTCATCGGCGGGCACTGGGTCTGGTCGCCGCGCATGCAGCAACTCGCGCGCGACGAGAAGATCGCCGCCTACATCCTGCCCGGCGGGGTCTCGTCGCAGTTGCTGCGCGAGATCGGCGCCGGCCGCCCGGGGCTGTTCACCCATGTCGGCCTGGGCACGGTCTGCGACCCGCGCCTGGGCGGCGGGCGCATGAACGCGAGCGCCGACGAAGACCTGGCCGAGGTGGTGCAGGTCGATGGCCGCGAATACCTGCGCTACAAGCCCTACCGCGTCGACGTGGCGCTGGTGCGCGCTTCGGCCGCCGACGAAGACGGCAACATCAGCTTCGAGCACGAAGCCGCGAACCTCGACGCCACGGCGATCGCCCTGGCCGCGCGCGCCAGCGGCGGCCAGGTCATCGTCCAGGTGAAGGAACGCCTGCCGCGCGGCGCCTTGAAGGCGCGAGAAGTGCGCCTTCCCGCGGCCTGGGTCGACGCCATCGTCGTCGATGCCGGACAGCGCACGAGCTACGACATCCCGTTCGACGCCGCGCTCTCGGGCGAGCTCGCCGGTGCGGCGCGGCTCGCGGCCGAGGCCGCCGAACGCCAGCCCGCCGACGAACCCTTCAGCGAACGCCAGGCCGTGGCACGGCGCGCCGCCTGCGAGCTGGTCGAAGGCGCGGTCGTCAACTACGGCGTCGGCATCCCGGATGCGGTGGCCCGTCTCGTTGCCCGCCGCGGCGAGCTCGACCGCATCTACCAGACCATCGAGCACGGCACCTACGGCGGCAGCCTGCTGGACGGCGTGCTCTTCGGCTACGCGCGCAACGCCAGCGCGATGCTCGACGCGCCGACCCAGTTCGATTTCTACTCCGGCGGCGGACTCGACATCGCCTTCCTCGGCTTCGGCGAATTCGACGCAGAAGGCTGCGTCAACGTCTCGCGCCTGGGCGGCCTCACGGTCGGCCCGGGCGGCTTCATCGACATCGCCCAGAACGCGCGCAAGGTCGTCTTCTGCGGCACGCTCGCGGCCAAGGGCGTGCAGCTGCAGACCGGCGACGGCAGCCTGCGCGTGCTGAAGCAAGGCCGCGTGGCCAAGCTCGTGCCCCGGGTCGCGCAGATCACCTTCAGCGGCCCGCAGGCGCTGCGGCGCGGCCAGCAGGTGCTGTACCTGACCGAGCGTGCGAGCTTTCGCCTCACGGCCGCCGGCGTCGAGTTGTTCGAGATCGCACCCGGCATCGACCTGCAGCGCGACGTGCTCGATCAGATCGGGTTCGCGCCGCGGCTCGCCGAGCCCATCGCGACGATGGCGGCCTCTTTCTTTCGCAGCGAGGACGATGGCTTCGGCGCCTTGTCGGCGCGTTGACGAGCCGATGCGAGCCGAACGCCGCGAACACGGGAATCGGCGTTCGGCCGCTCCAGCGCCGATTCAGGCCGTCGCGGCGACGGCAACCGGCTTGTCGCCGCGCTCTGCAAGGGCGGCCTTCCATTTCTCCTACCCGAAGGGCTGAAGGGCGTGGCGCCCGACGAAGCCGCCTTCGTGGCGCTCGCACGCGCCGCCGCGGCTTTGACCAGGCGCCGGCCCGGCCTCGTTCGATCGTCCGGGCACGAGCGGCTCGACCCGCGGCGGCCGTTCGAGCGCTCCGGGCGGCCCGGGGCGAAGAAGTCGCTGCCCGGCTAAAATCCCTGCCTCGCCTTCCGACGCCGCAAGTCGGGTTGCGAGGGCCGGGCTGTCCGGGCGCAGCGCCCGCTGCCGCGCCCGCGGTTCGCCAACCCGGCCCGACCGCCGACCCCCCTCCCCCGCCAACCCATGAGCATCAGCGCCCTCGTCCTGTTCTCCGGAGGCCAGGACTCCGCCACCTGCCTCGCCTGGGCCCTGGACCGCTACGACGCGGTCGAGACCGTCGGCTTCGACTACGGCCAGCGCCACCGGGTCGAACTCGAATGCCGCGGCGCCTTCGTGCAGCAGTTGCGCGAGCGCTTTCCGGCCTGGGGCCGCAAGCTCGGCGCCGACCATCTGCTCGACCTGGGCCTGCTCGGGCGCATCAGCGACAGCGCGCTCACTGCCGAGCGCGAGATCGAGTTCGCGAACTCGGGCCTGCCCAACACCTTCGTTCCCGGGCGCAACCTGATGTTCTTCACGATGGCCGCGGCCCTGGCCTACCGGCGCGGCCACAAGGTGCTGGTGGGCGGCATGTGCGAGACCGACTATTCGGGCTACCCGGACTGCCGCGACGACACCCTGAAGTCGCTCCAGGTCACGCTCAACCTGGGGCTGGACGCGCGCCTCGTGATCGAGACGCCGCTGATGTGGATCGACAAGCAGCAGACCTGGGCCCTGGCCCGGAGCCTGGGCGGCGAGGCCCTGGTCGATCTCGTGCGCGAGCAGACCCACACCTGCTACCTGGGCGACCACCGCACCCACCACGCCTGGGGCTACGGCTGCGGCCAGTGCCCGGCCTGCCAACTGCGCAGCAAGGGCCACGCGGCCTGGATCGCCGCGCTGGCGCAGGGCCCGCGGGACGCCCTGGGCGCACAAGGCCCGGCCTCATGAAGCCGCCCTTCGTGCTCACGCTGGCCAGCGCCGGCTTCGAGGCCGCGCGCCGGCTCGAAGGGCTGCCCGCGGGCCATCGCAGCCGGCATCTCCACGGCCACGGTTTCGAGGCCACCGTGTTCGCCGAGCTGCCACCGGGCTTCGCCGCCTACCCGGGCGGCGAGGTCGACGCGCTGCGCGAGCGCCTCGAGGCCGCGCTCGCGCCGCTCGACCACGGCACCCTGAATCAACTCATCGAAGAGCCCGGCGACGCCCAACTCGCGCGCTGGATCCGGCGTCAACTGGGCCTGCCCGGCATCGAACGCGTCGCCCTGCGCAGCAACGCCGGCCGCGGCGTCGACCTCGACCGCGACGCGCGGGCTCAGGTCTGGCGGCGCTACCGCTTCCAGGCCGCGCACCGGCTGCCGCACGTGCCGCTGGGCCACAAATGCGGGCGCCTGCACGGCCATGGCTTCGAAGCCGTGGTCCACGCCCGGCTGGGCCCGGGCGACGCATCGGCCGAAGCCGGCTACGACCGCCTGGACGACGCCTGGGCGCCGCTGCACATGGCGCTGAACTACCGGTGCCTGAACGAGATCGAGGGCCTGGACAACCCGACGAGCGAGAACCTCTCGGCCTGGATCTGGCAGCGCCTGCAGCCTTCGCTGCCCGGCGTGGCCGGCGTCACGGTGTTCGAGACCGGCTCCTGCGGCGCCCATTTCGACGGCAACCACTACCGCATCTGGAAGGAGTTCACGCTCGACAGCGCGGTGCGCCTGGCGCACGCCCCCGAAGGCTCGGCGCGCCGGCGCCTGCACGGCCACACCTACAGGCTGCGCCTGCAGCTCGAGGCGCCGCTCGACGCGCTGCTGGGATGGGCCCAGGATTTCGGCGACGTGAAGACGCTGTTCGACCCGATCTTCAAGTCCATCGACCACCAGCCCCTGCACGAACTGCCAGGCCTGGCCGACGGCGACGCGGCCAGCCTCGCGTGCTGGATCCTGGCGCGGGCGCAGCCGCTGCTGCCCGCGCTCGCGCGCGTCGACCTGCACGAAACGCCCGGCACCGGCTGCCAGGCGGCGCGCACGAACGACGGCCCGGCGATGCCGGTCTGAGGGCTCGGGAACATGACCTACTCCGTCAAGGAAATCTTCTACACGCTGCAAGGCGAAGGCCGCCGTGCCGGCCGCCCCGCGGTGTTCTGCCGCTTTGCCGGCTGCAACCTCTGGAGCGGGCGCGAGCAGGACCGCGAGCAGGCCATCTGCCGCTTCTGCGACACCGATTTCGTCGGCACCGACGGCACGCTGGGGGGCAAGTTCGAAGGCGCGGCCGCGCTCGCCGCCGTCGTCGCCGGCCTGTGGCCGGCCGGCGAAGGCCATCGCTACGTCGTCCTCACGGGCGGCGAGCCCCTGCTTCAGGTCGATGCCGCGCTCATCGACGCGCTGCACGGGGCCCGCTTCGAGATCGCGGTCGAGACCAACGGCTCGGTCGAGGCACCCGCAGGCCTGGACTGGATCTGCGTCAGCCCCAAGGCCGGCGCGCCCTGGGTCCAGCGCCGCGGCAATGAGCTCAAGCTGGCCTATCCCCAGCCCGGACTGCTGCCCGATGCGGTAGCCGCCGTGGCAACCGATTTCGAGCATTACCTGATCCAGCCCATCGACAGCCCGCTGCGCGCCCGGAACACGCGCCAGGCCATCGCCTGGTGCCAGGCGCATCCGCGCTGGAACCTCTCGGTCCAGACCCACAAGGTGCTGGACATCCGCTGAAGCGACAAGGCCATGAACGGAAGCTACCAACGCCTGACCCCGGACGCCGTCTCGGCCCTCGGCGGCTTCGCCGAAGGACTCGGCGCCCTGCGCCGCGAGATCCACCGCCGCCCCGAGACCGCCTTCACCGAGGTCGAGACCTCGGCCCGGGTGGCGGCGCAATTGCGCGCCCTCGGCCTCGAGGTCCACACCGGCCTGGCCACGACCGGCGTCGTCGCAAGCTTGCAGGGCCGGCGCGGGCTGGGGCGGCGCATCGGCCTGCGCGCCGACATGGACGCCTTGTTCATCGACGAGGCCAACGGCTTCGAGCACCGCTCGCAGGTGGCGGGCAAGATGCACGCCTGCGGCCACGACGGCCACACCGCGATGCTGATCGGCGCCGCGGCCTGGCTGCGCGAGCGCGCCGATTTCGCCGGCACCGTGCACTTCATCTTCCAGCCCGCCGAGGAGAGCGAAGGCGGCGCGCGCGTGATGATCGAGCAGGGCCTGTTCGAGCGCTTTCCCTGCGACGCCGTCTACGGCCTGCACAACGACCCCGGGCTCGAGGCCGGGCGCTTCAAGATCCGCAGCGGCTCGATGATGGCCGCGGGCGACACCTGGGAAGTGCGCTTCGAAGGCACGGGCGGCCACGGCGCGATGCCGCACAAGGCCACCGACCCGACGATGGTGCTGGCGACCTTTCTCACCGGCCTGCCCACCATCGTGGCGCGCAACGTGCCGGCGACCGAGGCGGCCGTGATCAGCATCGGCCACATCGCCGCCGGCGCCCACGCCGCGCCCAACATCATTCCGTCATCCGTGCTCGTGCGCGGCACCGCACGCAGCTACACCGCGGCGGTGCGCGACGTGCTGGAGAACCGGCTGCGCCAGCTCAGCGAAGCCGCGGCGCTGGGCCACGGCCTGCAGGCGCACTTCAAGTACATCCGGCGCTACCCCTCGCTCGTGAACGGGCCCGAACAGACGAAGCTCGCGCTGCAGGCGGCGCAGGCCGTGGCGGGCGCCGGGCAGGTGGACGCCGAATGCGAACTCGTGGGCGGCTCGGAAGACTTCGCCTTCATGCTGCAGAAGGTGCCCGGCGCCTACATCATGCTCGGCAACGGCATCGGCCCCAACCTGCACACGCCCCGCTACGAGTTCAACGACGCGATCATCCCCGCCGGCGTGGCCTACTGGGTCAACCTCGTCGCGGCCGAACTCGGCGCAGCCTGAAGGGCCTCAGGCGTAGACGATACGCCGCAGGCTCGAGCGGTAGGGCTCGACGAGCGCGTCGGTGGCCCGGTCGGTGACGAACACGTCCACCGCGTCGAGGGCGCAGACCGGGGCCAGCTTCCTGACGTTGAACTTGGTGTGGTCCGCGAGCACGACGCAGCGCCCGGCGCTCTTCATCGCCATCGCCTTGACGCGCGCCTCGTCGACCGCCGAGTTGGTCACGCCGAGTTCGCTGATGCCGTCGGCGCCCATGAAGAAGGTGTCCACCATCAGGTCGCGCAGGACGGCGTCGGTCCAGGGCCCGACCACGTTGTAGAGCCCGGGGCGCACCCTGCCGCCGGCCATCAGCACCTCGGTCGCGCCGTGGGCCACGGCGATGGCGGCGTTCAGGTCCAGCGCCACCACGGTCAGGCGCCGCCCCGCGAGCAGGCGCGCCAGCGCCAGGCAGGTGGTTCCGGAATCGAGCAGGACGGTGGCCCCGTCATCGACCAGGCGCGCCGCGGCGGCGGCGATGGCGTCCTTCTCCTCGCGCTGGCGGCTGCGCTTGTCGGAGAAGCCCGGTTCGTAGTCCGCGGCCGTGGGCGCGGCCGGGCCGAGTTCCAGGTTCACGCCGATCACGCCACCATGCGTGCGCTTGACGAGGTTCAGGTCTTCCAGCGCCGCCAGGTCGCGCCGCACGGTCGCGACCGAGGCGCCCAGGGCCTGGACCAGCCCGGCCGTCGTGAGCTTGCCGCTTTTGCGAACCAGTTCGAGCAGGCGCTGGCGGCGCACTTCCGGAAGGTTGTCGGCATCGCCGAGGATGGGGGTCTTCGCCATGGTCCTCCCTCTGGACATGGAAAACGTGGATGACTCGGCCTTCGTGTCCCGCCGCATGCGGCCGCACCGCGCCGAGGCCTGCGCCCCTCTGGCGCGAATTTGATCTTATCTGATCGAATGTGATGCCATTCCGGCAAGCTCCCGCGCCGCCCCTGCTTGCGGCACGCGGGGGCGGAACTTCAACCGAACAGCCCGGGCTGCGCGCGCAGGATCCGGGCCCATTGCAGGTAGCCCGAGGCGTTGAGGTGGATGAGGTCGTCCTGGTAATGGCGCCCGAGCGGGCGCCCATGCGCGCCGAGCAGGACCGAGGTCACGTCGACAGGGTGCACGCCGTCGAGGCCGCGGCAATGTTCGGCCGCGAGCCGGTTGAACTCGGCCACCACGTCCGCGTAAATCCATTTGGTCGGGCTCTGCTTGGCCGAGAGCACGAAGACCGGCGTGGCCGCCATGCGCTGGCGGATGGCGTCGAGCAGCGCGCGCAAGCCCCCGAGGGTGGAGCGCGCATCGAGCCCGTCGGCGGAGATGTCGTTCTCGCCGAAGTACAGCACGACCCGCGTCGGGCGCAAGGGCGTGAGCAAGCGGTCGAGGTGGTGCAGGGCCGAGGCATGGGTGGCACCGCCGAAGCCCAGGTTGACGACGTCCAGGCAGCCCAGGTCGGCGGCCATGCTCTGCCAGAGCCGGAACGAAGACGAGCCGTAGAAGGCGATCGGCGCCGGCGGCAGGCCCCTCTGCCGGATCGCGGCGAGAACGGCGCCGACATCGTCGTCGTGGCGCGCCGTGCCGATGTCGTCGGGGAAGCGGTAGTCCGAGGTCACTGCACGGTCCTTTCGCGTAAAGCGCCTATGCGGCGCCGGCCGCCAACTCGATGCCGCTGGCGGCGAGGTGACAGGCCACCGCGCGGCCGTCGTCGATGGCCCGGAGTTCGGGCCGCTCCTGGCGGCAGCGCTCGGTCGCGCGCGGGCAGCGCCCCACGAAGCCGCAGCCCGGCGCGAGCTGCGATGGATTCGGCGGATCGCCTTCCAGCGGAAGGCGCTTGCGCCTTTCGCGCGGATCGGCCCGCGGCACCGCATCCAGCAGTGCCTGCGTGTAGGGGTGCGAGGGCGCGTCGAGCACCGTCGCCGTGGCGCCGATCTCGACGACCCGGCCCAGGTACATCACGGCGACGCGGTCGCTGATGTGGCCGACGAGGCCGATGTCGTGCGAGATGAAGACCAGGGCCAGCCCCATCTCGTCGCGCAGGTCGCAGAGCAGGTTGACGACCTGGGCCCGCACCGAGACGTCGAGCGCCGAGACCGGCTCGTCGGCGACGATCACCTCGGGCGCCAGGGCCAGGGCGCGGGCGATGCCCACGCGCTGGCGCTGGCCGCCCGAGAGTTCGTGCGGATGGCGCGCGCCGTGGTCGGGGCGCAGGCCCACGCGCTGCAGCAGGCCCGCGACGCGCTCGCGCCGCTCCTGCGGGCTGCCGCGGCGGAAATTGTCCAGCGGCTCGCGCACCAGGGCCTCGACCTTCCAGCGCGGATCGAGCGAGGTCGCCGGATCCTGGAAGATCATCTGCATCCGGGTCCGGCTGGCGCGCAGTTCGGCCGCGCTCGAGTGCGCGATGTCGAGCCCCTGGAGCAGAACCTGGCCCGCCGTCGGGCGATCGAGGCCGATCAGGAGCCGCCCCAGGGTCGACTTGCCGCAACCGCTTTCGCCGACGACGGCCAGGGTCTCGCGGGCGCTGACGCCCAGGTCCACGCCGTTCAAGGCGTACACCTTGCGCCCGCCCGGCCCGGGATAGTGGCGCACGAGGCCGCGCGCCTCGAGCAAGGGGGCGGCCGCGGCCGGGGGCGCCGATTCCGGAACAGGCTTCATGGCGCCGACGCCTCCGCCCGAAGTCCGCCCGCGAGCTGGTCGCAGGCGCTGAGATGGCCGCAGGCCACTTCGCCCAGGGGCGGCTCGCGCAGGCCGCAGGCCGCCACCGCATAGGCGCAGCGCGGCGCGAAGGCGCAGCCCGCACCGATCTGGCTGATGGGCGGCACCTGGCCCCGGATCTCGACGAGGCGGGTCGCGCGCGCCTGCTTCGAGCCCCAGTGCGCGGTGGCGCCGAGCAGGCCCGCCGTGTAGCCGTGGGCGGGATGCTCGAAAAGCTCGCCCACCGCGGCGCGCTCGACGATCCGGCCGGCGTACATGACCGCCGCCTCGTCCGCGATTTCCGCGACCACGCCCAGGTCGTGCGTGATGAAGACGATGGCGGTGCCGAACTCGCGCTGCAACTCGCTCAGCAGCCAGAGGATCTGGGCCTGCACGGTGACGTCCAGCGCGGTCGTGGGTTCGTCGGCGATGAGCAGCTTGGGGCGGCAGATCAAGGCCATCGCGATCATGATGCGCTGGCGCATGCCGCCCGAGAGCTGATGCGGATAGGCCTGCATGCGCGCCGCGGGATCGGGGATGCGCACCCGCTCCAGCACCTCAAGCACGCGCGCGCGCGCCGCCTTGCGCGAGAGCTTCTCGTGCAGGGTCAGGGCTTCCTGGATCTGGAAGCCGATCGAGAGCACGGGGTTGAGCGAGCTCATCGGGTCCTGGAAGATCATCGACATCAGCGGCCCGCGCATGCGCGCGAGCTCGCGCCGGTCGCAGGTCAGCAGCTCATGGCCGTCCAGGCGCAGCCGGTCCGCGCTCACGACCGCGGTGCCGGGCGCATGCAGGCCCATGATCGAGATCGCCGTCACGCTCTTGCCGCAGCCCGATTCGCCGACGATGCACAGGGTCTTGCCGGCCTCGAGGTCGAAGGAGACGCCGCGCACGGTCTCGACCACGCCGCCCGGCCCGAAGCCGACGCGCAGGTTGCGCACCGAGAGAAAGGGGGTCGTCGAGGCCATCACGCGAGCCGCTTCTTCAGGCGCGGATCGGCCACTTCGCGCAGGTGGTCGCCCAGGATGTTGATCGAGAGCACGACGAGCGAGAGGAAGGCGCCCGGGAAGAGGATGATCCAGGGCGCGACCTGGAAGTACTGGCGCCCGCTGGCCATCACGTTGCCCCAGCTCGGCACGTCGGGCGGCGTGCCGACGCCGAGGAAGCTCAGTACCGCCTCGCTCAGCACCGCCGAGGCGCAGACGAAGGTGGCCTGCACCGTGAGCGCGCCCACGGCATTGGGAATGACGTGGCGGAACAGGATCTTGGCCGTCGACGAGCCGACCGAGACCGCGGCCGCGACGAAGGGCAGCTCGCGCAGCGTCAGCACCACGCTGCGCATCAGGCGCGCCGTGCGCGGCACCTCCGGCACCGTGATGGCGAGGATCACGGTGCCCAGCCCGCTGCCGAGCACCGAGACCATCGCGATCGCGAGCAGCACGCTCGGGATGGCCATGAGGCCGTCGGAGATGCGCATGAGCACGGCGTCGGCGGCGCGGAAGTAACCGGCCAGCAGGCCCAGGGCCCCGCCGACGACGAGGGTCGCGACGGCCGTCACGACACCGACCCAGAGCGAATTGCGCGAGCCCGAGATCGTGCGCACGAAGATGTCGCGCCCGACGCTGTCGGTGCCGAACCAGTGCGCCGCATCGGGCGCCTCGAGGCGCGCCGCCGGGTCGATGTCGTTGCCCAGGCCGAGGAAATGCGGGCCGAAGATCGCCATCGCCGCAAACGTGGCAATCAGCAGCGCGCTTGCGGCCACGGGCCAGGTCATGCGCTTCCAACCGAGTGCAGGGTTCGTCATCGCGGATCGGCCTACTGGCTCACCCTCGGGTCGAAAAGCCGGTACGACAGGTCGACGAGCAGGTTGACCCCGATCAGCACCGCCGAGAACACGAGCATGATGCCCTGCACCACCGGATAGTCGCGCGTCATGATCGCGTCCACCGTGAGCCGCCCCATGCCGGGGATGTTGAAGACCGACTCGGTGACGACGACGCCGCCCAGCATCACCGCGAAACTCGTGCCGATGACGGTGACGACCGGGACGCAGACGTTCTTGATCGCGTGCACCGCCAGCACGCGGCCCTCGCCCGCGCCCTTGGCGCGCGCCGTGCGGATGAAGTCCTCGGCCAGCACCTCGAGCATGGCCGCGCGCGTGATGCGCGCCACCAGCGCCGCGAACAGCAGCGAGAGCGCGAAGGCCGGCAGCGTGATGCTGCGCAGGCAGGCGAACCAGCCGTCGGCCAGTGGCCGGTAGCCCTGGACCGGAAACCAGTCGTGGTCGATCGCGAAGACCTGCACGAGGACATAGCCGACGACGAAGATCGGCATCGAGAAGCCCAGCACCGAGAACACGCTCAGGATCCGGTCGGTGCGCGTTCCCGCGCGCCAGGCCGCGAGCACGCCGGCGGGCACCGCGATCGCCACCGAGAGCAGGATCGTCGCCAGCGCCAGCACCAGGGTCGGCTCGATGCGCTGCTCGATGAGCCAGGACACCGGCCGGTTCGAGGCGATCGAGCGCCCGAGGTCGAGGTGCGCCAGGTTGCGCGCGTAGAGCCAGAACTGCTCGGGCAAGGGCTTGTCCAGGTTCAGGCTCTTGCGCAAGGCCTCGATCTGCTCGGGGCTCGCGTTGTTGCCCGCCATGAGCGCCGCCGGGTCGCCCGAGCCGATGTGCAGCAGCAGGAAGATCACGACGAGCACGGTCAGCATGACCGGCACGACCGCGAGGACTCGCTTCAGGATCAGGCGCAGCATGGCTTGGGAGGGCGAGGGCAGCGGGGCGCGTCGCGGGACCGGCCTCAATCCTTCTTCGTGATGTTCCAGTAGACGACGACGTTGGCCTTGACGATGCCCGAGAGCTTCTTCGACCAGGTCGAGACGTAGGTGAACTGCCCGCCGGGGATGAAGGTCACGATCTCGTTGGCGCGGTCCTGGATCTTGACGGCCGCCGCCTTCCTCGCCGCCGGGTTCGCCGCAAGCAGGAAGTCCTGCCAGTCGCCCTGCAGCTGCTTGTCGCAAGGCCAGCCCACGAAGGCCTCGGCGCAGGCGCCTGTGACGTACGGGTTGGTCAGGGGATCCTGCATGGCGTCGCCGTTGAAGGCGGTGATGAAGAGGTTCCAGCCGCCCTCGGACACCGGCCCCTTGTTGGCGCGGCGCGTGAACATCGTGGCCGTGTCCATCTGCTCGTCCTTGACGACGAAGCCGGCCTTCCTCATCGCCTGCACCAGCACCGTGCCGCCTTCGTTCTGCAGCCGCGTGTCCATCGGGTGCATGTAGAGCACGGGGGTGCCGTCGTAGCCCGCCTCCTTCAGCAGGGCGCGCGCCTTGGCGAAGTCCTGGTGCATGTAGCGCGCGCTGTTCACGTCGGTCTCGTAGGGGCCGCCGCACATGAAGATGGCCGCGCAGGGGCGCCAGATGTCGGGCCGATTGCCGTACATCGCCGTCATGAGGTCGGTCTGGTTGACGGCGTACTGCAGCGCCTGGCGCACCTTGACGTTGTTGAAGGGCGGCAAGGTGTGGTTGGGCACGATCTGCAGGCTCGACCCCGGCAGCGGAATGTCAGCCGACTCGAACTTCCCGCTGCGCGCGAAGATGGGCATCATTTCGGTCGGGGTGAGCGTGATGTAGTCGATCTCGCCCGCGAGCAAGGCGTTGGCGGCGCTGTTGGGATCGGGGAAGACGATGCGCTCGATGCGGTCGACGCCGGCGATGTGGCCTCCGGCGAGGTTGTCCGGCGGCTCGCTGCGCGGCACATAGGACTTGTTCTTCTCGAGCACGAACTTGACGCCCGGGATCCACTCCTTCTTCACGAGCTTGTAGGGGCCGGAGCCGACCCATTCGGTGAGCTTGCCGATCGGCATCTTGGCTTCGCGCTCGGGCATGATGAACAGCGGATAGGCCGTCATGCGGCCGAAGCCGTTGAGCACCTGCGCGAAGGGCTGCTTGAGCACGAGCTTGAAGGTGTTGTCGTCGACCGCGCTCAGCGACGCCATGCGCTTGGCGATCTCCATGCCCAGGCTGTCCTTGGTCATCCAGCGCTCGATCGATGCGATCACGTCCTTGGACGTGACCCGCGCGCCATCGCTGAACTGCAGCTTGGGACGCAGCGTGAACGAATAGGTCAGTCCGTCCTTGCTGATGCTGTAGGTGTCGACCATCTGCGGCCGCGGCGTCAGCGTGCTGTCCATCGAGAACAGCGTGTCCCAGATCAGGTAGGACATGTCGCGCACCGGGTAGGCGGTGCTGAACAGGGGGTCGAGCTGGGTGATGTCGCCGTCGTTCGCAAGGCGCAGGACCGACTCGGCCTGCACCGGAGCCGCCTGCAGCCCCGCGAGCGCGACGACCGCGGCCAGCGCCCACTTTCTCAATGACTCGGTGAACATGGGGTTCTCCATTTCGATCAACTTCAATCACTCACGATCACATTAAATCACTCAAATCACAAAACGATCACTGGGAATAACCCGGAGGCGAGCGCCGGGCGGCGCCGATTCCGTGAACGCTTGCGCCGGCTCCGCCAGCCTGGCGCGCGTCGAGGGGGGACAAGCGCTCCAACGCGCCGCGGGCCGCGCGCCGGATGGTCAGAGGGGGCCCGGGTCTGCGATGGCCTTGGCTGCGCTTGCCGCAGCAGCAAGCTGCCGCGCGATTCAGGTCAGGCCGCCCAGGCCGAGGCGATCTCGGCCGCGGTCTTGCGCAGCAGCGGCAGATGGCGCGCCGCCACCGAGGCCAGGGTGTCGACGCGCTTGAGCCAGACGACGTTGATGCAGCCCAGCACCTTGGGGCCGAGCACGATGGGCAGGGCGATCGCGGCGAGCTGGTCGTCGAACACGTCGATCGGCTCGTCGCGGCCGCCGAAGGCGGCGTCGCGCGTCGCATAGCCCTGCGCCTGCACCTCGGCGCAAAGCGCATCGACTTCGCGCGCCAGGCTTTCGCGGTCGCTGTGGCGCAGGCGCGCGATCCGGGCCACGATGCGCGTGCGCTCGCGCAACGGGCAGGCGGCGAGATAGGCGCGCCCCACGCCCGAACGAATCATGTCGATCTGGTAGCCGATCGCCTCGCGGTTGACCGCCAGGCCGCTGGAGCGGCGCGTGGTTTCGAGCAGCACCATCTGGTGGTCGACCCGGACCGCCAGATCCGACGGCCAGACCAGGCGCTCGCGCGTCGCTTCGAGCAAAGGCATCGCGACCTCGATCAGGCGCTGGTGCTCGGGCGTGAGGATGCGCGTCGGCCTGAAATGCACCGCCGGGCGCCAAAGCCCGTCGCCCCGGGCGCGCCAGACCGCGCTCTCGGCTTCGAGCGTGTGCAGCAGGCGCAGCAGCGTCGGCTTGGGCAGTTCGGTGCGGCGCTGCAGCGTCGCGAGCGAGGCTTCGCCGAGCAGCTGCAGCGCGCGCAGCAACTGCATCGCACGCGCCACGCTGCGCACCGGGCCTTCGTCGCTCATCGCCTCCTCCCGTTCCGCCTGCCGGAACGAGCGCGGATTGTCGGCCCGGATCCGGGGGCAGCGGGTTAGGATTTGTTCGCACTCGCATGCTCATCACGGCGCCGCCCGAGCGCCGACGTTGCAGTACCCCAACCGGAGACGAGACCCATGTTTGACTTTTCGAGGCGCCGGCGCTGCCGGCGCGGCCTGTTCCTGGCTGCGGCCCTGTTCGTCCTCGCCGCCGGCGCGCAGGCGGCGACGACCCTGGTCATCAACGCCTTCCTGCCGCCCACCGATCCGTTCAATGTCGGGGTCGTCAAGCCCTGGGCCGCCGACATCGAGAAGGCGACCGCAGGCCGGGTGCGCATCCAGTTTCCGCCGACCAGCCTCGCCGCGCCCGACCAGTTGTGGAATTCGGTGCGCAACAGCATCGTCGACGGCGCCTACTTCTTCAACGGCACGGTGCAGGGCCAGCTGAAGCTGGTGCAGATGGCGCACCTGCCGTTCACGAGCACGAGCGCGCGCGCCAATTCGATCGCCTTGTGGCGCACCTACGAGAAGTTCTTCGCCGCCGCCGACGAATACAAGGACGTGCACCTGCTCGCGCTCGTCGTGCTGCCGAGCTCCAGGCTCTACAGCCTGAAGCAGCCGCTCGAATCGACCCGCGACCTGCAGGGCCACAAGGTGTGGGCCCTGCCCGGCGTGCCGGCCAAGGTGATGGAACTGGCAAAGGCCGGCGTCGTCTCGACCCCGGCGGCCAAGATGAGCGAGATCGTCGCCGGCGGCACCGTCGACGCCTTCGTCGGCATTCCCGACATGTATGCCGAAGGCTTCAAGGTCATCCGCTACGCCAAGTCGGCGACCACGATTCCCGGCGGCATCGGCACCGCGAGCTTCTCGCTCGTGATCAACAAGCAGAAGTGGGACTCGCTGCCCAAGGCCGACCGCGACATCATCACCAAGCTCTCGGGCGAGGCTTTCGCCGCGCGCACGGGCGCGCTCGACGAGGCCGACGCGGCGGCGCACCAGCGCGCGCTCGACCACGGCCTCGCCTACCGCGCCGCGGCGCCGGCCTTCGTCGACGAGATCCGCAGGATCGCGGCGCCGATCGAGCAGTCCTGGCTCGCCGACGCCCAGTCCCGGCATGTCGACGGCCGCGCGGCGCTGGACTTCTACATCGCCCAGTCTGCGCCCCAGCCGTGAGCGCCAGCATGGACCCCCTGCGCCAGGCTGCTGCGGCAGCGGTCGAAGAACGCGGCCTGCTGCTCTGGTGCAGCCGGGCGCTGGGCGCGGTGTGCGCGCTGACGCTCGCCTTCATCATGCTGCTGACCTTCGTCGACGTCTTCATGCGCTACTGGTTCTCGCGCCCGATCACGGGCAGCTCCGAGCTCGTGATGTTCGCGATGGCGGTGCTGATCTTCTCGGTCTTCCCGCTCGTCACCTGGCGCGAGCAGCACATCGGCGTGGGCATCCTGCGCGGCAAGCTCGAGGGCCCGGCGCTGGCCCTGCAGCGCTTCGTGGTCGTCCTCGTGAGCCTGGCCGCCTGCTGCGGCATGGCCGCGCAACTGCTGCGCGACGGCCATCAACTCGAGCAGGAAGGCCAGCGCACGATGGTGCTCGAGCTGCCGCTGGGAGCGTTGTCGAGCTTCATGGGCGCGATGAGCGCGGTCGCGGCGCTCGCGCTGCTCCTGGTGCTGGTTCGGCTGATCCGGCAGGCCATCGAGCCCGGCGCGCGGAGGCCGGCATGACGCTGGCACTGGCGGGATTCGCCATCGTCCTGGGGCTCGCCTTCTTCGGCGTGCCGCTGGGCTTCTCGATGCTCACGGTGGGCGTGGCGCTCTTCGCCCAGCTGCGCGGCTGGGAGCCCGCGTTCTCGATGATGGGCCAGACCGTGGCCGACCTCGCCGCCAACGACGGCCTGTCGGTGCTGCCGATGTTCATCCTGATGGGCACCTTCATCTACAAGGCCGACATGGCCGAGGAGCTCTACGACGCGGCCTATTCGTTCCTCGGCCACTTCAAAGGGGGCCTGGCCTACGCCACGGTGTTCGCCAGCGCCGGCTTCGCCGCGATCTCCGGCAGCTCGATCGCGACCGCCGCGACGATGACCAAGGTCGCGATGCCGCCGATGCGCCGCCACGGCTATGCCGACAGCCTGGCCAGCGGCTGCGTCAGTTCGGCCGGCACGCTGGGGGCGCTGGTGCCGCCGAGCGTGCCGCTGCTGATCTACGGCATCATCACCCAGCAGGACATCGGCCACCTCTTCATCGCCGGCATCGTGCCCGGCCTGCTGCTCGGCCTGTTCTTCCTCGCGGCCATCGCCTGGACCGTGTTCCGCCACCCCGAGCGCGGCCCGGCCGGCGAGCGCAGCGACTGGCCGACGCGGCTGCAGCGCCTGTCCAAGGTCTGGGGCGTGCTCGCCTTGTTCACGCTCGTCGTGGGCGGGCTCTACAGCGGCATCTTCACCGCCAACGAAGCCGGCGGCATCGGCGCCACCGGTGCCCTCGCCTTCGCCGGCCTGCGCGGCCGGATGAGCTGGCGCACGGTCTACGAATCGCTGCTCGAAGCCGCGCGCACCACGGGCATGATCTTCACCATCATCTTCGGCGGCAAGGTCTTCGCCAACCTCGTGACGATGTCGGGGCTCACCGCTTCGCTCGTCGACTGGATCCAGTCCCTGGGCCTGCCGGCCACGGGCGTCATCGGCGTCATCGTCCTCATCTACATCGTGCTCGGCTCGCTGATGGAGGGCTTGTCGATGATGCTGCTGACGGTGCCGGTGTTCGCGGCCATCGTCCAGCCGCTGGGCGTGGACATGATCTGGTTCGGCATCTTCATCGCGATGATGATCGAGATCGGCATGATCCATCCGCCGGTGGGCATGAACATGTTCATGGTCAAGACCGTGATGCCCGAGCTCTCGCTCGCCACCATCTTCGTCGGCACCGTGCCCTTTCTCGTCGCCAACCTCTTCGCCCTGGCGCTGCTGATCGCGGTGCCCGGTACGGCCCTGCTGCTGGGCCACCTGATTCGCTGATTCGATGATCCGCAACGTCCTCTACATCATGGCCGACCAGCTGCGCTGGGACTACCTGTCCTGCGCCGGCCATCCGCGCCTGCACACGCCGAACCTCGACGCGCTCGCGGCACGCGGCGTGCGCTTTGCCAACGCCTTCGTCCAGGGCCCCGTGTGCGGCGCTTCGCGCATGTCGTCGTACACCGGGCGCTACGTCTCGAGCCACGGCTCGGCCTGGAACTTCGTGCCGCTGTCGGTCGGGCAGAAGACGCTGGGCGACCATGTGCGGCCGCACGGCATCCGCTGCGCCGTGGTCGGCAAGACCCACGTCGAGGCCGATGTCGAAGGCGCGCGCCGCCTCGGCCTGGACACGAGCCGGGGCGCAGGCCTGCTCGCGATGGAAGGCGGCTTCGAGCCCTACGAGCGCGACGACGGCATCTGGCCGCCCGGCTTCAAGGTCGAGGGCAACCGCTATTGCGACTACCTGCGCGCCCAAGGCTATGGCGGCGACAACCCCTGGCACGACCATGCCAATTCGGCCTTGGGCGAGAACGGCGAAGTCCTCTCGGGCTGGGCGATGCGCTGGGCCGACCGGCCGGCGCGCGTCGAGGAAAGGCACAGCGAGACCGCCTACACCACGCGCCGCGCGATCGAGTTCATGCGCGAACAGGGCGACCGGCCCTGGCTGCTGCACCTGTCGTACATCAAGCCGCACTGGCCCTACGTCGCCCCGGCGCCGTATCACGCGATGTACGGCAAGGCCGACGTGCTGCCCGCGAAGCGGCGCGAAGAAGAGCGCGTCGACGAGCATCCGGTCGTGCGCGGCTTCCGCGAGACCGAGGCGGGCCTGAGCTTCAGCCGCGACGAGGTGCGCGAGCTCGTGATCCCGACCTACATGGGCCTCGTCAAGCAGCTCGACGATCACCTCGGCGAGCTCGTCGCCTTTCTCGACGCATCGGGGCTCGCGCGCGAAACCCTCGTCGTCTTCACGAGCGACCACGGCGACTACCTCGGCGACCACTGGCTGGGCGAGAAGGAGCTGTTCCACGATTCGGTGGTCAAGGTGCCGCTGATCGTCGTCGACCCGCGGCCCGAGGCCGAGGCCACGCGCGGCACGGTGCAGCCGGCGCTGGTCGAGGCCATCGACCTCGCGCCGACCTTTCTCGAAGCCCTGGGCCTGCCCGCGGCGCCGGAGTGGCTCGAAGGCCGCTCGCTGCAAGGGCTGCTGCACCGCGGCGTCGAGCCGGCCTGGCGCGAAGCCGTGTTCAGCGAGAACAGCTATGCCTTCCGCGACCGCGTGCGCCTGCCGCTGGGGCGCGAGGTCGACCAATGCCTGATGACGATGGTGCGCACCGAACGCTGGAAATACGTCCACTACGAAGGCCTGCGGCCCCAGCTCTTCGACCTGCTGAACGATCCCGACGAATACCGTGACCTCGGCGCGAGCCCCGAGCACGCCGCGGTGCGCGAGCAGATGGCGGCGCGCCTGTTCGACTGGCTGCGCGCGCGCAAGCGCTTCCCGACGATCAGCCACGAAGACATCGCGCAATGGAACCGGCGCGAGCTCGAGACCGGCATCAAGATCGGCTTCTGGTAGCGATCGGTAGCGATCGGTAGCGGCGGCCGCGCGCGGCGCGCCCGCGCTGCGCCCTTGCCCCAGAATCCGCGCCCGATGGACCGCTTTCTCGTCATCGAAGCCTTCGTGCGCGTCGCCGAGACGCGCAGCTTCGCCGAGGCGGCGCGCCAGATGCGCATCAGCCGCTCGGCCGTGACCGAGCGCGTGCAGCAGCTGGAGGCCTTCGTCGGCGCGCCGCTGTTCGTGCGCAACACGCGCAGCGTCCACCTCTCCGAACTCGGCCAGACCTTTCTGCACGAATGCACCGAGCTCGTCGGCCGCACCGACGAGGTCGTGAACCAGATGCGCGAGGTCACGACCTCGCCCGCGGGGCGCCTGCGCGTGCACGCCCTGCCCGGCTTCGTGCTCGGCCACCTGGCGACGCTGCTGCAGGAGTTCCAGGCCCGCTATCCGCAGATCGTGCTCGACATCGTCGTCAACGACGCGGCCATCGACCCGGTCAAGGAAGGCTTCGACTGCGCCTTCCAGATCTTCCCGCCGCGCTCCGAGGAACTGGTCTCGCGCAAGCTCTTTCCGGTGCGGCGCGTGTTCTGCGCCTCGCCCACCTATCTGCGGCGCTGGGGCGTGCCGCGCGCCCCGGGCGACCTGCTGCGCCATCGGCTGGGCTGGTACTCGGGCTATCCGACGCGCGAGCGCGTGGCCTTCCACGGCGCGCAAGGCGCGCCGATCGCGCTCGACATGAAGCCCACCCTGCTCAGCAACAGCGTGCACCTGCTGCGCGAATACGCGCTCGAACACGCCGGCATCGTCTGCCTGCCGACGCTGGTGGCCTCGGCCGCCGTGGTGGCCGGCGAACTCGTGCTCGTGCTGCCGAAGTACCAGCTGAGCTCGTTCTGGCTCAGCGTGTTCTATCCGCAGGCGGCGCGCAGTTCGCTCAAGCTCAAGCTCTTCCTCGAAAGCCTGGTGCGCAGCTTCGCCGGCACGCCGCCCTGGGACGCGGCGCTGCTGGAGGCCGGGCTGATTGCCGAACGCCTGATCGAGTAGACGGGGAAACCCTCGGAATTGTTCGGAATGCCCGAACAATCAACTCCCGCTGCCGGCTCTACCGCCGCAGGGCGGCCTTGCCTAGACTGCGTCATCACTCGCCAACTCCGGCGAACGACCCTCAGGAGAAATCCAGCATGAGCAAGCCTGCCTACGAGACGAAGTTCGGTTCGCTGGACCGCTACGAAAAAGGCCAGGTCCAGGCCATCGACGACAACGTCCGCCATTACGCCTTCAGCAACTGCTTCGAGATCGCCTCGAAGGCCAAGCCTTACGAGCGCGTGGTGTTCGGCCAGAACCAGATCTACGTCATGGAATGCGTTCGCGCCGAAGGCGATTCGCCCTGGTACACCTGCGCCCACGACGAATTCGCGCTCGTGATGGACGGCGAGGTCGAGATCCACCTCGTGCAATTGGCGGGCGAGCAAATCGTTCCCGATGCCAACCACGAAGGCGCCGTTCTCGTGAAGGGCGAGCCCAAGGGCCGGAAGATGGGCTGGATGAAGCTGCGCCGCGGCCACCAGGGCATGCTGCCGAAGAACTCGGCCTACCAGTTCCGCAGCGCCCGGCCGGGGGTCGTGGTCGTCCAGACCTGCAAGGGCGATGTCTCGGTCGAGCGCTGGGCCGAGATCTGCCAGACCGCCTGAACCTGCGCCCCCTTCCACCGAACACCGGAACCCCCACCATGAACGCCACCGCAGAAACCGCCCCGGTCCTCGCCTCCGCCCCTGACGCCACGCTGGGCTACAAGAGCTTCACGCTCGGCAGCTTCAAGTTCCGCCGCGACGAATACTTCGCCCACATCGAATGGACGACACGCGACGGCCGGCCGCTGAGCCACACGATGGACGCCGGCAGCTACCTGCGCGCGCTGATGCGCGACGTGGCCTGGGGCTTCTTCTACGGCTGGGTCAACTTCGATCACGTCATCGGCACCGTCAACCACTACCAGACGGTCGACTTCTTCGCCGGCAGCTACAACGCGACGATGAAGGCCGCGGGCGTGGATCTGCTCGAGAACTTCCCGACCGCGCAGATCGGCGAGACCTTCAAGGCCATGCTCGACGACTGGACCAACGAGGGCTTCGACCCCTTCGCGGCGCCGCAGGAAACCGGCTCGCCCTACGGCCGCAAGAACGGCAACAGCCGCGCCGCGATCACGCGGGCGCGCGAGCTCGCGACGCGCTGCGTCGGCCTCAAGGGCGACCTGGCCTTGCGCACCGACGCGCGCGGCGCCCCGGTGAACCGCGCCTTCGCCGACGTGCCACAGGACCTGCCCGAACTCCATCCCGAGCCCGGCTTCGAGAACGAGGTCCACGCCTTCAACCTCTTCGCCTTCCTGAGCCGCAGCCAGGTGACCTGGAACCCGAGCTTCACCAGCGTCGTCAAGCACAGCTACATGTGCCCGACGACCGAAGAGCACATCCTGCCGATCGTGCACGGCAACGACCGCGTCGAATGGTTCTTCCAGATGTGCGACGAGATCCACTGGGACTGCGCGCACAAGGAAAGCGGCAAGCCGCTGGCGCGCGTGATCATGAAGGCCGGCGACATGGCGGCGATGCCGGCCTATTGCCGCCACCAGGGCTACAGCCCCAAGCGCAGCATGCTGCTGGTCTGGGAGAACGGCAGCCCGACCCTGGTCTACGAAATCCAGAAGGGCGAGGCGCCCGAGGTGCCGGTCCAGTTCTAAGCCACGCCGGGTCGGCCTCGGTTGCCGCTCCCCGCCCTCATCAGCCTGCGTGCGCCGAGCGCACGCTTCGGAGTCCTCCATGAATCTCGCGGCCATCCAGACCGCGGCGGGGCTGAACACGCCCATCCGTCACCAGCTCTTCATCGACGGGCGCTTCGTCGACGCGGCCTCGGGCCAGACCCTGCCGACGCTGAACCCGCACGACAACTCGGTGATCGCCGAGGTCGCGATGGCCGGGCGCGAAGACGTCGAGCGCGCGGTGGCCGCGGCCGAGCGTGCGTTCCCGAAATGGAGCCGGATGGCGGCGGCCGAGCGCGGGCGCATCCTGCTCAAGCTGGCGGATCTGATCGAGACCCACACCGAGGAGCTGGCGCGGCTCGAATCACTCGACACCGGCCACCCGATCAAGGACAGCCGCACGCTCGACGTGCCGCGCACCGCCGGCTGCTACCGCTATTTCGGCGGCATGGCCGACAAGTTCCAGGGCGAGACGATTCCGGTCGAGGCCGGCTTCCTCAACTACACCTTGCGCGAGCCGGTGGGCGTGGTCGGCCAGGTCGTGCCCTGGAACTTCCCGCTGATGTTCACGAGCTGGAAGATGGGCCCGGCGCTGGCGGCGGGCAACACCATCGTGATGAAGCCGGCCGAGATCACGCCGCTGACGAGCCTGAAGATCGCCGAGCTGATGGCCGAGGCCGGCCTGCCCGATGGCGTGGTCAACATGATCCCGGGGCTGGGCTCGGTGGCGGGCCAGGCCATCGCCGAACACCCGCGCATCGCCAAGGTGGCCTTCACCGGCAGCACGGCCACGGGGCGGCGCATCGTCGAAGCCAGCGCCGGCAATTTGAAGAAGGTGCAGCTCGAGCTCGGCGGCAAGGGGCCGAACATCGTCTTCGACGACGCCAACCTCGTGGCCGCGATCAACGGCAGCGCCTGGGCGATCTTCCACAACCAGGGCCAGGCCTGCATCGCCGGCAGCCGGCTGATGCTGCACGAGCGCATCGCCGATGAGTTCCTCGAGAAGTTCACGGCCCTGGCGCAAAGCATCCGCCTGGGCAACCCGCTCGACGCCGCGACCGAGATGGGCCCGCTCACGAGCGCCCAGCACCGCGACCGCGTGCTCGCCTACACCGAGGTGGCGCGCGAGCAGGGCGGGCGCATCCTCGCCGGCGGCAAGGCCCCGGCCGCGGCCGATCTGGCGCGCGGCTGCTACGTCGAGCCGACGATCGTCCAGGCCGGGAGCTGGCGCGACCGCGTGGCCCAGGAAGAGGTCTTCGGCCCCTTCGTCACGGTGCTGACCTTCAAGGACGAGGCCGAGGCGCTAGCGATCGCCAACGGCACCGACTACGGCCTCGGCTCGGGGCTGTGGACCTCGAACCTGCAGCGCGCCCACCGCTTCGCGCGCGACCTGCACGCCGGCATGGTGTGGATCAATTCGTACAAGCGCGTGAACCCGGGCTCGCCCTTCGGCGGCGTCGGCCAGAGCGGCTACGGGCGCGAGATGGGCTTCGACGCGATGCGCGAATACACGCAGGTCAAGAGCGTGTGGGTCAACGTCGACGCGCAGATTCCGCCCTGGTATCCGCGCTGAGTGCCGCGATGAATTCCTTCGTCTACCAGGCCGCTCCGACGCGCGTCGTCTTCGGCGCCGGCGCGCTGCAGCAACTCGGCGCCGAGATCGAACGCCTGGGCGCGCGCCGCGCCCTCGTGCTGTCGACGCCCGGACAGCGAGCCTCGGCCGAGCGCGTCGCGCAACGGCTCGGCGAGCGCGCCGCCGGGATCTTCGCGGGCGCGGTGATGCACGTGCCGATCGAGACCGCACGCGCGGCGCGCGCCGAAGCGGCGCGCCTGGGCGCCGACTGCGCGGTCGCGATCGGCGGCGGCTCGACGACCGGGCTGGGCAAGGCCATCGCCCTCGAGAGCGCCCTGCCGATCCTGGCGATCCCGACGACCTACGCCGGCAGCGAGATGACGCCGATCTGGGGCCTCACCGAAGCCGGATTGAAGAAGACCGGACGCGACGCCCGCGTCCTGCCGCGCACCGTGATCTACGACCCGCAGCTCACGCTCGGCCTGCCCTACGCGCTGACGGTGACGAGTGCGATCAACGCGATCGCCCATGCCGCCGAAGGCCTGTACGCCGCGGACGGCAACCCGGTGACGGCGCTGATGGCCGAAGAAGGCATCCGCGCCAGCGCCGCGGCGCTGGCCCCCTTGCAGGCCGATGCGCAGGACCTCGCGGCGCGCGCCGACGCGCTCTACGGCGCCTGGCTGTGCGGCACGGTGCTGGGCAGTGTCGCGATGGGCCTGCACCACAAGCTCTGCCACACGCTGGGCGGCAGCTTCAACCTGCCCCATGCCGAGGTGCATACGGTGATCCTGCCGCACGCCCTGGCCTACAACGCCCCCGCCGCGCCGCAGGCGATGGCGCGCATCGCGCGCGCGCTCGGCGCGGCGGACGACGCGCCG
>JAGWTS010000244.1 GCA_028868875.1 Burkholderiales bacterium
TCATGGGGCGCTTCTCCGGGGCAGGGGGCCTCGATCGCGAGCGCCTGGACGAAAGTCACGGTCTCCCGGGCCACCTGTTGGCGATCATTATCGATGGTGATCATGTGGTGGCTATTTTCGAGAACCACGCTGCGAAATGACCGGGTCTTCAGCTGGCGCTGCAGCAGGTCGACGTTGGCGAGGCTGGCGACTTCGTCCTCGCGCGCGTGCAAGGCCAGCACCGGCGGGCAGGCGAAGCGGCCGAGCCGGCGCAGCAACTCGCGCCGCAGGCGATCGTGCTCGCGCAGATGGTCGACGCCGAGCACGGCGGCGCCGGCGCGCGAGACCCGGCGCGTCTGCAACTCGCGCTGGATCCACGAGCGCACGCGCGGGTTCTTGACGCCGAAGGGCGCGCGCTCCTTGTAGCGCCAGAAGCGCCCGAGCGGGGTGTACAGCGCCAGCGGCATCAGGAAGTGGTGGCGCGGAATGCCCCAGCCGTCATAACGCAAGGTGGTCGACATGAGCACGAGGCCGTCGATGTCGACCTTGCCGTGCATGGCTGCACCCAGGGCCAGCGAGGCGCCCGCGGACAGGCCGATCAGCACCACCTTCGAATGCCGGGCGCGCAGCGCCTTGACCTGGGCGCCGACTTCGCGCAGCCAGTCCTGCCAGCGGCTGGCATGCTGGCGCAGCGCCTGCGGATCGAACGAATAGCCCGGCAGCGAGACCGATCGAACCGTGATCTTCGCCGCCTGCAGCGCCGCCTGGACCGGCAGCAGTTCCTCGGGGGTGCTGCACAGGCCGTGCAGCAACAGGGCGGCGGTCGAAGTCCCTGCAGACATCATCGGCGGCCGGCGCTTGCGGATGAACGACCGCGCACCCCTTCACCCCGCCCTGCCGGGCGATCGATCCAGGCCAACACCAACGACATTTCTGATCCTCGAGACGGAATGCGGGCGCCATTGTGCGCTGACAAGGGCAGACCCCACTCCAACGCGCGAGGTGCCGGTTCGGTTGATCAGCCGGTTCCCGCCGGCGGCCGGTTCGTGATGCCGGCAGCGACATGGCCTGCCGGCACGTGGTCGGCCGCGGCGTCGACGTGGCGGGTCTGGTCGTCGAAGAAGAAGTCGGGCTCGAACTCGCGCAGGAACTCGCCCTTTGGCAGGCCGCCGAGGAACATCGCGGCGTCGACCTCGATGTTCCAGGCCATGAGCGTGCGGATCGCGCGTTCGTGTGCCGGCGCGCTGCGCGCAGTGACGAGCGCGGTGCGCACGCGCATGCCGCCTGCCGGTGCGCGCTGCAGCCGGTGCAGGGCTTCGAGCAGGGGCTTGAACGGGCCGGGCGCGAGCGGCGTCGCCGACCACTCGCGCTCGTGGTTCTGGAACGCGTCCAGCCCCTCGAGCTGGTAGATGCGCTCGGCCTCGTCGGAGAACAGCACGGCGTCGCCGTCGAAGGCGATGCGCACTTCGTCGGGATGGGCCGCACCCGCGTGGCGGCTGTGCGGCAGCACCCGCGCCGCCGGCACCCCGGCTTCGAGCGCCGAGCGCACGTCGGCCTCGTTGGTCGACAGAAAGAGATGCGCCGCGAGCGGGCGCAGGTAGCGCCAGGGCGGCTCGCCGCGGGTGAAGACGCCGCGTTCGACCGCGAGCCCGTAGTGGCGCGCCGAGCGGAACACGCGCATGCCCGAGACCGGGTCGTTGCGCGACAGGATCACGACCTCGACGCGCGGCGCCTCGGCGTTGAAGGCGAGCAGCTTGTTGACGAGGGCGAAGGCGACGCCCGGCTGCGCCGGCTCGTCGAGCCTTTGCAGTTGCAAGCGCATGTAAGCCCGGTCGTCGCTGGCTTCGAAGACGCGGTTCTCCTGCTCGAAGTCGAAGAGGGCGCGCGACGAGATCGCCACCACGAGCCGGCCGTCGAAAACCGTGGCCATGCGGTCGATGATAGCCAGGGCCGGCACGGCACAATCGGCGCGCCGCCGCCAGCCGCACCCGCACCGGCTCGAGGCAGCGAAGAAAGGTCAGTGCATGAATGCAATCGAAGGCCCGGGCGCGACCCGGCGCCGCGGGGGGGCTCGATGAAGACCTCCGAACTCGCGAGTTCGACCCTGGCGGTGCTCGTGATCGGCCTGCTGATCGGGGCCTCGCTGTGGATCCTGCGCCCCTTCCTGGGCTCTGCCATCTGGGCCGCGATGGTCGTGGTCGCGACCTGGCCGGTGCTGCTGCGGCTGCAGCGGCGTTTCGGCGGACGGCGCTGGATCGCGGTCGCGCTCATGACCCTGCTGCTGCTGCTCGTGTTCGCGGTGCCGCTGGTGATGGCGCTGCTCACCATCGCCGGCAACTCGGCCCGCATCGTCGACTGGGCGCGGGACCTGTCGTCGCTGCATCTGGGCACCCAGGTGCCGCAGTGGCTGGCGCGCCTGCCTTTCGTCGGCGCCAAGGCGGCAGCGGCCTGGCAGGACCTGGTCGCGGCCGGCTTCGACGGCATCGTCGCGCGAGTCCAGCCCTATGCCGGCAACGTCACCAAGTGGATCGTCGGCGAGGTCGGCGGCATCGGCTTCGTCCTCGTGCAGTTCCTGCTCACGGTGGCGATTTCCGCGGTGATGTATCTCAACGGCGAAGCCGCGGCCGACCGCGTGCTGCGCTTCGCGCGCCGCCTCGGCGGCGAGCGCGGCGTCGAGATGGTGCGGCTCGCCGGCGACGCGATACGCGGCGTGGCGCTCGGCGTGGGCGTCACCGCCCTGGTCCAGGCCCTGCTGGGCGGCATCGGCCTGGCGCTGGCCGGCGTCCCCGTGGCCGGGCTGCTCACGGCCGTGATGTTCATGCTCTGCATCGCCCAGATCGGCGCCTTGCCGGTGCTGGTGCCGGCGACGATCTGGGTCTTCTGGAACGGCGACACCGGCTGGGGCATCTTCCTCGCCGTCTGGTCGACCGTGGTCGGCACGCTCGACAACTTCCTGCGCCCGGTGCTCATCCGCATGGGCGCTGATCTGCCGCTGCTGCTGATCTTCGCCGGCGTGATCGGCGGCCTGCTCGCGTTCGGCCTCCTCGGCATCTTCGTCGGGCCGGTGCTGCTCGCGGTGTCCTACACCCTGCTCGAAAGCTGGCTCGACGAGACCGACGCCTCGGGCAGTTGAATCTCGGCGCGCCTCAGGGCGTGCCCAGGAACAGGTAGGCGTTGGTCGCGCCGCTCGCGGAATGGCCCAGGCCGAGGTAGACCGGCCCGATCGGGGTGTCGCCACCCAGGTAGAGGGTGCCCGAGTCGAGCCATCCGGTGCGGTGCGTCTCGGCGTAGGGCAGGCGCACCCGGCCTTCCTCGAACGCCAGCCCCAGGCGCATGTCGCCGCGCAGCCCGAGCGGCAGGCTGCCGATGATGCGTTCGGCGCGCAGCCCGGCGTAGGCGACGTGGTCGCCCACGAGCTGGCCCTTGGCGAAGCCCGACAGGTTCAGGAAGCCGCCCAGCAGGCCGGCGTCGTAGACCGGCAGCGCGCCATGGGTCGAGCCGACCCAGCTCGCGCGCGCGCCCAGCACCCAGGGGCCGAGCGACCACGAGCCGCGCAGCCCGAGCTCGAGCTTGCCGTAGCCCTTCTGCGAGCTGTCGAACCAGCTCGCGTCGGCGGCCCAGCCGCGGGTGGGGAAGTATTGCTGGTCGAGGCGGTCGAATTCGATGCGCCCGAACCAGCCGCCGAAATGGGCGCTTTCGGTGGGCAGCGCCGGCACGCCGGTGTCCAGCGTGCCGCTCCAGTGGGTGTCGCGCCAGCCCGTGCGGATCTGGCCCGCAAGGCCCAGGTTGGCGCCGGCGCCGAACTCGACCGACGCATTGCCCACCGTGTATTCGGCGATGCGCTGGTCGTCCTCGAAGACGTCGCGGCGGCTGCGGCGGTAGCTCGCCTTGGCCGAGCCGAACCAGCGCTGGATCCCGTCGAGCGGCTGGTACCAGTCGGCGCCGGCCCCGGTCTCGCTGCCGATCTCGCCCGTGAACAGCAGATCGCCGCCGAGGTGGTTGATCCAGGTCCTCTGGTAGCCGGCGCGCAGCTCGTAGGTCGAGCCCTGGCTGAGGTTGGAGTCGAGGTGGCCGGCCAGGCGCAGGTAGTCGGGGCCCCAGCTCTTCTCGACCGGGGCGATGCGCAGGATCTCGCGCCCACGTTCGTTGAGCAGCGAATAGTCCACGCCCTGGTAGTCGCCGTCGCCGTAGATGCGCTGCAGGTCTTCGTCGAGCTGGGCCGTGTTCAGCGGCGCGCCCACGCGCTGGCGGACGTAGCGGCTCACGGCCTGCGGGTTCACGCGCTGCAACCCGGTGATCCGGATCGCGTCGATGCGCGGCGGGGGCGCGCGCCGGGCGTCGAAGCGTGCGCGCCAGGCGGCGTAGTCGGCAGGCGTGGCGGCAAGCGGCGCGAGCCGCGCCAGCAAGGCCTCGGCCGCGGCATGGCCGCGGTCGGCGGCTTCGGCGTTGGCCGCGAAGTCGGTCGGGCCGATGCCGTCGAGCGCGGGGCGGATCAGGATGTCCTGCGGCCGCAGCGCCGCGAGCGACTGGTTGACGTTCTGGCTCGTCAGGATCGCGACCACCTGGGCCGAGATGCTGAACAGCGATCCCACGTCCGCGGCCGGCAGCAGCGGCGAGCTCACGTCGACCGCGATCACCACGTCGGGGTGGCAGAGATCGCGCACCTCGCGCACCGGCAGGTTGTCGACGAGGCCGCCGTCGACGAGCTTGTGGCCGTCGTAGTCGAGCGGCGCCACCAGGCCCGGCACCGACATCGAAGCCCGCATCGCCTGCGCCAGGCTGCCCGAGCGGAAGACGACGCGCCGGCCGTTGCCGATGTCGGTGGCGACGATCGACAGCGGCAGCGCCAGGTGTTCGATCTCGCGCGTCCCGGTGTCGGCGCGCAAGAGCCGGTTGAACAAGAGCTTGACCTTCTGGCCCGTGATCACGCCCGGCGGCGTCTCGGCGCCACCTGCATCGATGCCGACTTCGGTCGCGGACAGGAACTGCTGGTTCAGGTGCTTGGCGCGCAGGCTCAGCTCCTTGTACGCGGGGCTGTCCTGGAACAGGTCGTTCCAGTCGGTGGCGGCGAGTTCGCGCCGCATCGTCGCCGGGTCGAGTCCGGCGGCCCAGGCGCCGGCGACGAGCGCGCCCATGCTGGTGCCGGCGACGCAGGCGATCGGCACATGGGCCTGCTCGAGCACTTCGAGCACGCCGATATGGGCCGCGCCGCGCGCCCCGCCGCCGCCGAGCACGAGGCCGACCGTCGGCGGTGGGGAGGCCGCCGCCGGATCGGCGGGCGCGGCAGCGGGGGCCAGCGTCGGCGCGGCCATCGCGTCCGCGGTCGGTGCCAGGTCCAGCGCCAGGCTCAGCGCGCAGGCGAGGACGAAGGTCGGCGCGAAGGCCCCCGCAACAAGGCGTTCGAGCTTCGGCGCCAGCGTCGCTGCGAACGTCCGCAAGACCCGCGTCGGGCGGGGGAAGACGCGTCTGCGCGGGGCCTGGGCGGGTCTGCTCATCGGCCGCGATTGTCGCGGCTGGCGCCGCCCCGGCCGCGTGCCGGGGCCGGGCTTTACTGCATGAAACCGATCGGCCCGCGCCGGGCGTGGCCGTCTGGCAGGTCGGCGATCTCGATCGCGTCGCGCCCGTCCAGGCGTGCGTTGCCGAAGCCGGTCATCCAGGCGCGCCGCATCTCGCGCGGCGCGAGCGTCGCCAGGCGCTCGAGCACCGCGTCCGAGGGCGTCTCTTCGAAGCGCCGGCCCCAGTCGTGGGCCTCGCGCAACTGGGCGTACAGGCGCAGGGCGATCGCGCGCGCGGCGTCGGGGTCGGGCGAGCGCACTTCGTAGACGTTCATCCGGTTCAGGATCGGCTCGGGGATCGAGCGCTCGTCGTTCGCGGTCGCGACCCAGATCACCTGGCTGGCGTCGATCGCGACCTCGGCGAACTCGTCGGTGAAGGCGCGCGCGGTGTCGTGTTCGAGCAGGCTGTAGAGCGCGCCCAGGGGGTCGTAGGCGTGCTCGCCGCGCGCCTTGTCGATCTCGTCGACCACCATCACCGGGTTCGCGTAGGCGCCTTCGACCAGGGTCTCGAAGACCTTGCCCGGGCGCGCCCCCTTCCATTGGCTCGATGCGCCGCTCAACACCCAGCCCGCGGTGAGCGAGCTCATCGAGATGAATCCGAGGCCGGTGCCGAGCAATTGCGCGATCTCGCGCGCGAAATGGGTCTTGCCGATTCCGGGCGGGCCGAGCAGCAGCATCGGCATGATTTCGAGCGCGTCGCGGCTGTCCTGGCACAGCGCGAGTTGGCGCTTCACGTCGTCGAGCACATCGCCGAAATTGGGCAACTCGTCGTAGAGATGCTCCATTGCCGGAACGCCGGCAGGTTTCACTTGAAATCGATCGGCGCCCTTTTCGAGCATGCGCTCGTAGGTGCTGCGCAGGCTTTCGTGGTCCTTGGGCGGCAGCCGCGTGAGGCGCTTCTCGACGTCGCCCAGGCGGTACACGCTGCGCATCTGGGCGATCGGGATCCGCCCCGTCTCGGTTGTCACTGGAACCAGATCGTGCGATATCGACATGACGACCCTCCGCGATTGCGAACGCCTTCGAATCATTCGAGCATAGGCCCGATCGCGGCAACCCCCGAACAAAGGGGTAAAGGCGGCCCTGTTGAATTCGGCGCTCCAGCAATCGGCACTTGTTGCCGATACGTGGATATTCACGCGACATTTCCCCCGATATGTGCGCGATTGCAACAAGCCTGCCGCGGAATTGACGCATGCTTGCCATGTTAGGGCCTCAAAGTGGGGGATATGCGAAACCCGCCCGGAGTGGCCAAAATGGAGACCATCATGTATCACCCGGTGCTTCTGCCCTCCGAAGTCCTGCGCGAATTGCCGGCGCTGGCCGACGACTTGCACCTGCGCGAGAGCGAGGAGGTCTACAGCACCTGGCGCAGCGAGGGGTTCGCCGAAGACCTCCCCGGCGCCGCCGCTCACGAGCCCCCGCCGCGCCGTCTGCGCCGCCTCCACGCCGGCCTGCTCGCCGCTGCCGCCCCGGTCGGCCTGGCCCTGGTCGGCGCCCTGGTGCTCTTCCTCGGCCACGGCGCCTGAAGATCAGCCGGCCCGCGGCGCGGTAGCGTCCGCGCCCTGATCCCGACCCGAGGCGCAGCCCGCGTCTCCACCCACCCGCGGGGTACCCACGTACCCCCATCCCCTGGCGCCACGCAGCCCGCGCCAACTTTCCCCAAGCCAGGCACGCGCCGCACCCTCATCCCTGGGGCGCGGCGCCCCCTGCGCCATCTTTGCCAAACTCGGCACGCATCGCATCCTGCTCTCCGAGGCGCGGCGCAGCCGCCGCCCCTCAAGCGGAGGCGGCGGATCCGGCTTCGCCGGTCCGCCCGCGTCCGCCCCCCTGGGCCACGAAGGGGCCCCGGGTGGCCCCTGGGGGAGGCGCCGCAGGCGCTCCGGGGGGCCTAATGAACCCAGGTATTGAGCTGGATGATCGGCAGCAGCACCGCGAGCACGATCAGCATCACGACCCCGCCCATGGCGACGATCATCAAGGGTTCGAGCACGGTCGCCAGCGCGATCGCGCGGCGCTGGACCTCGGCGCCGAGCTGGGCCGCGGCGCGCCCGAGCATCGTCGGCAGCTCGCCGGTCTGCTCGCCCAGGCGCGCGAACATGCCCAGCAGCCCCGGAAAGCGCGGCTTGCCGGCGAGTGCGCTCGCCAGCGGCGCGCCTTCGCGCACCTGGGCCAGGGCGTCCAGGGCGTCGGCGCGCATCGCCCGGTTGCCCAGGGTCTCGGCGGCGGCCTGCAGCGCCTTCAGGATCGGCACGCCGGCGCTCGCCAGCATCGCCAGCGTGGCGGCGAAGCGCGCCGCGTTGTAGCCCCGCGCCAGGCGCCCGATGAGCGGCAGGCGCAGCAAGGCGGCGTCGCTGCGTTCGCGAAAGGCGGCGCCGCGCCGCGCCAGCACGAAGGCGCCGAAGCCGCCGCCTGCCAGCAGCACCAGGGCCCAGCCCCAGTGGCGCACGAAGGTGCTAAGCCCGATCATCGCCACCGTCAGCGCCGGCAGGGCGTGTTTCGAGCTGATGAAGACCGAGGCCACCTGGGGCACGACGTAGGTGACCAGGAAGGTCACGATCACGAGGGCGATGACCGAGACGATGATCGGGTAGATCATCGCGCCGAGCAGCTTGGCGCGCAAAGCCTGGCGCTCTTCGAGGTCGTCGGCGAGTTTTTCGAGCACGGCGCCCAGGGCGCCGCTCTGCTCGCCGGCGGCGACCACGGCACGGTAGACCTCGTCGAATTCGCGCGGCGCGGTGCCGAGCGCGCGCGCGAAGGCGCTGCCGGCGTTGACCTCGCTGCGCAGGTGGGCGAGGAGTTCGTGCTGGCGCTGGTCCTCGGCTTCGTCGGCGAGCGCGGTGAGCGCGCGTTCGAGCGGCAGCCCGCTGCCGACGAGCCCGGCGAGCTGGCGCGTCCAGATCGAGAGCGTGCTCGACGAGAACACGCGTCGCGTGAAGCGCGCTGCGGCGCCGTCCGCCCCTGCCTGCGTGACCGGCAGCACCGCCAGCGGCACGAGGTTGCGCGAGCGCAGCTGGCTGCGCGCGAGGCGGGCGTTGTCGGCCTCGACAAGGCCGCTCTGGGACTTGCCGGCTGCGTCGAGGGCTTCGAAACGGTAGGCAGGCATTTCAATCCCTGGTCACGCGAATCACTTCCTCGGGCGAGGTGATGCCCGCGCGCACGAGCCGCTCGCCGTCTTCGCGCATCGAGTCGAGCCCGGCGGCCTGGGCCGCGGCGAGCAGGTCCTGCTCCGGCGCCCGGTTGTGGATCAGCGTCTGGATCGACTCGTTCACGACCATCAGCTCGTAGACCCCGGTGCGTCCCTTGTAGCCGGTCTGGCTGCAGGCGGGGCAGCCGACCGGATGCCAATGGCCTTCGCCGTCCTGGCGCCGGCAGGCGCTGCAGAGCTTGCGCACGAGGCGCTGGGCCAGGGCGCCGAGCAGGGTGCTCGACAACAGGTAGGGCTCGACCCCCATGTCGATGAGCCGGGTCACGCTCGAGGGCGCGTCGTTCGTGTGCACGGTGGCGAGCACGAGGTGGCCGGTGAGCGAGGCCTGGATTGCGATCTGCGCCGTCTCGTAGTCGCGGATCTCGCCGATCATGATCACGTCGGGGTCCTGGCGCAGGATCGCGCGCAGCGCCTTCGCGAACGTGAGGTCGATCTTCGGGTTGACCTGGGTCTGACCGATGCCGGGCAGCTCGTACTCGACCGGATCTTCCACCGTCAGAACGTTGGTGGTCGCGGTGTCGACGCGCCCGAGCGAGGCGTACAGCGTCGTCGTCTTGCCGGAACCGGTCGGGCCGGTGACGAGGACGATGCCGTGCGGCTGCTGGATCAGGCGCT
>JAGWTS010000245.1 GCA_028868875.1 Burkholderiales bacterium
GGCACCGGCCATCGCAGCGGCTCGAAAGGCGACCGCAGCCGGGTCTGCGCCCTCAGCCCAGACCCAGCCAGCGGCCGCGCCAGCGCCAGCGCCAGCGCGGACGGCGCTTTGGGTGGGCCTGGGTGCCGCCGTCATCGTCTGCGCGGCCGGTATCGCGTGGCTCACGCTGGGCCGTACGCCAGCAGGGGTGCCGGCGTCGGCGACCGGCACTTCGGTCGTTCAGGTTGCGCCCGCCAGCGCCCCGCTTGCCCCGGCCGCCGAGGGCAGCGGCGTCAATGCGGCAGCCAGCGCGGCGTCGCCCGTCGCGGTGGCGGCGAGCGAGCCGTCCCCGCTGCAGGCGTCCTCGAGCGAGCCATTGGCCGCCTCCGCGCCGACAGCGGCGCCCGCCATCGCTCCATCCGCCGCCGCTGCGAAGTCGGAGCCAGCGGCGCTCGATCGGGCCCGGCTGGCGCGCGAAAAGAGCGAGCGCGAAGCGCGATTGCGTGCCGCCGCCGAGCAACAGCGCCACGCCGAGCAGGAACGGGCCCGCCTCGACGCGGAGGCTGCCGCCCAACGCGCGCTGGCGAGCCGGCCGCAGGCCCCGGTGGCTCCGGCGCCATCGGCCCGGCCGGCCCAGGCGCCACCGCAACCGGCTCCAGCCGTTCAGGCCGCTGCGCCGCAGACCGTCAAGCAGATCTGCTCGGGACGCCCCAATTTCGTCAGCGAACAGATATGCCAGACGCACGAATGTCGCAAGCCCGCCAATGCCGCCGACCCGGTCTGCGTCCAGTTCCGAAAGATGGACGAAGACCGGAAAAAGCAGAGTTCGTATTGAATAGGCAAATCGTCGCGATCCGCGACCGGAATTCAAATCGGTTTCTAAAAGGGAGAATTCAATGTCACTGGTCATCAAGTCCTGGTCGGTTCAGACCACCCCTGCGGCGGGCCAGCCGCACATCCGGATCGTCGGCCGCGCGAGCGGCTTCATGTCCTTCGTTCTGTCGACGCTGGGCATCGACGCGACCACGACGCTGATCGTCGACTCGCGCCACGTCGAATACGAAAGCGGGTCGCTGGCCGGATTCAGCCGCACGATCGTGCCGCTGGAGCACATTTCGTCGACCTCCTACGGCCAATACAAGCCCTGGGGGAAATCGCTCTTCATCCTGATCATCGGCATCATGCTTGGCGGGGCCATCATGGGCAGCAGCACGGCATCGACGATCGTCGGAACCCTCATCTCGCTCGGGGCCATCGCTCTCGCGGGCGCGTACTACATGCTGAACAAATCCTTGTCGTTCGGCTTTCGCGAGCACGGGGTCAAGACGGTCCAGGACATTCAATTCAAGCGCAGCGTCATCGAAGGCCAGGAGGTCAACGAGCAGGCACTGCGCAACATGATCACCTTGATCGAGTACCTGATCAATCCGCAAGGCCTGACGGCGCCCAGCTTCTCGCTCGGCGGCCGGCCGGCCGCCGAGCGCATGGCCGAGCCTGCGCCCACCTCGCTGCAGAAAGCGGCCGCAACGGTGTCGCCCCCGAAGTGTCCCGCCTGCCAGGTGCCGATCACCGGCGACGAGGTGTTCTGCGGCAGCTGCGGGCACAAGCTCAAATGAATCGATCCCTTTTCAAGGGAGTCTGCCTGGCGGCCCTCGTCGGCTTGATGCTGTTCCTCGCCGGCTGCATCGAAGTCGACGAGCAATACAAGGTTGGCCGCAATGGAAAGGCGGACAGCCGCGTCGTCGTCACCATCGATCCGGCCTACGAATCGGTCGTGTTTCCGGCCGTGAAGAAGAAGCTGCAGGAAGATCCGCCGCCACCGGGAATCACGGTCGACAGTTCCCAGCGCATCGATGGCAAGGCCGCGGTCGTGATGGAAGGAAAAGGAATCGACCTGGGGAACACGAATGCGACCCTTCAACCGATGCAATTGACCGAATCGTCGGGCGGATTCCTGCGCAAGCGCTATACCGTGACCGTCCGCGTCGTGCGCCAGCCCGATGTTCCGATTCCCCACCGGCTGCGCATCAGCCTGCCCGGTTCGATCGAGCATTCCAACGGGAAACAAGTCGATGCCGAGACGGTTGAATTCGATCTCACCCACGCCCGTGTCGGTGCCTTGTATCAAGTCAGCTCGACCGCGCTGGCGCTGCCCTTTCTTTCGGGCGAGAGCCCGGCGAACCAGGGGCCGCAGACGGCTGCGCCCGGTCCCGAAGGGCCAGGCTCGACCGCATCCAGATGGATCTTGCCGGCCTCGCTCGGCGTGCTCGCCGTGGCCGTGCTCGCCTTCATCGGATGGTGGTTCGTCAGGCGCAGGCCCAGGGCCGTGTCCGCGGCCACGGCCACGGCCACGGCCACGGCCTCGCCGTCGCCCTCGGCAGGCTTCGTCGCGCAGCAAGTAGACCCGCGTCCGCCGCAGCGAGAGCGCATCTTCTGCAGCGAGTGCGGCGCCCCTCAGGAGGCGACGCGCAAGTTCTGCACCGAGTGTGGCGCCGGGTTGTCGTGAGCGGGTTCCCGTCGACCCGGTTGCCGAGGCTTCTCGTCCGGTTCGGTAGGCTCTTGCGCTCGAGCCGGTGGCACGTCGGCTGCGGGCTCGAGGGGTCGCAGGCTTGCCGATGCCAGGTCGCGGGGCCGAACCGACCTCATCCCGGCGGGCGCTCGGGTCCCGTGCCAATGCAGACTGTGCATTGTGTGATGCTGCCGATTCCGGAAATTTCTTGAATCGGATTCGCACGCGGTCCTTTAGACGCTGAATTGGGCCGATCGGAAATCGCATGCTGCGGTGCGGCGGCCTGGGGCAATGGCTTTGCGGAAAAGCATGCCGCGGGCGATGCGAATGCTCATCAATTGGCATTGCGTCGATGCCTGAACGGAATCGATTTTTCGATGGCGCCATTGCAGCGACGGGCTTACACTGACCCGGCTCGGCGATCATGTCGGTGGCATCGATCCATCCAATATCCAGGAGGCAATGCCATGCACACCCGCACTCGAATCGCCCTTCTGACCGGGCTCACCGCAATTGTTTCCGCGTGCGGCGGCGGGGGCGGCAATGGCACTCCCCCTGCCAGCGCGGCGATAACCACGGGGACCTTCTCCGATTCGGTGGTTCAAGGCATTGCCTTCGACTGCGGCGGAACCCAGAGCACGACGGATGTTGCGGGGCATTTCACCTTCGTCAGCGGCCAGACTTGTACTTTCAAGGTCGGCGGCGTCTCGCTCGGCAGCGCCCCGGGCGCCCCGGGCGCGCCGCAGTTGAGCCCGGTCGATCTCGTTCCAGGCGCGGTCGATGAAACCAACCCGACCGTCAACAACATCACGCGATTCCTGATGTCGCTCGACAGCGACGGAAATCCTGCCAACGGCATCACCATCGCGCCGGCCGTCGCCACCGCGCTCGCATCGGCGACGCTCGATTTCAGTCTCGCGCCGACGGCATTCGCGCCGCTCGCGACGAGCCTGGTGACTTCAGTCATTCCCGGCGGCACGCTGGTCAGCGCGGCGGCGGCGAGTACGCACCTCGCAGCGACTCTGCTCGGCTTGTTTTCGGGCAGCTACAACTGCCCCTACGCGGGAACCGCGAGCGGCTCCGTGAGCATCTCGATCACCGGCGGGGTGATCTCCGGGACCGGCAGTCCCGCGGGAGGTCCGGTTTCCTTCGGCGTCAGCGGGATGCTCGCGTCCAGCGGGTCGGCCAACATCGTGCAGTCCGGCTCGACGACGAACGGCGCGGTCTTCAGCGGCACATTCAAGACCGACGGTACCGCGTCGGGTACGTGGACCGCAGGCAGTGATTCCGGCACCTGGACCTGCACGAAAGCTTGAATCCGGGGCCTTTGAACTGCCTTTCCTGACGGACGGGAAGCCGCTGCGCGTGTCCGCATGGCCCGGCGAGGCATGTGACGACAACGCAACCGGCGAAGCCTGTGCCGAGCCACGCATCAAAAGCCGGACGCGCAGGGTTCCCGTCGGGCGCAGCGAACTGCGGCCTGCGTGGCGGACGAGGGAGGAGTCCGGCCATTGGCATCAGCAGGTCATCGGGGACTGCAGAACGCGTGTTGGAAACACGACCCCGGCGGCCGCGGCGCCGCGCCACGCCCTGTGATCCTGCCATCGGTCCAGGCGGCTGCCTCCCGGGCAGGTGCCTTGCCGGCGCTGCAGGCTCCCGGTGCCCAGCCGAGCCTTGTTCAAGGGGCAGCGATCTCGAATCCGTTCGACCAGGCGAAGTGCCTGGCGCTGAACATGACGGGTGCGAAGCGAGGTTTCGCCCTATCCCGGTTGCGCACGATTCTTGCGCGCGAGCGGGGGGACCCGCGCCTGGCATCGGCCCGCGTCAGCGCGGCCTGCGCCTGATCGGCCCGCGCGCTGCCGCCGGCCTCGAGCGAAAGCCGCGCAGGCGATGGCGTCCGGCGTCCGGCGTCAATGGGCCGCTGCCAGGCGGTCCCACAGCCGCGCCGCCATGCGCTCGTCGATGCCATGGCCGAGCCCCGCAAGCAGATCGAGCGTGACATCGGCCTGCAAGGCCGCGAGCTGGGCCTGCGCCTCGACGGAGGCCAGGGCGGGCACGACGCCGTCGACCTGGCCATGGAGCAGGTGGATCCGGGTGCCGGGATGGGCGCGATGCGGCGGGGCGGCGAAGCGCCCGGCCAACGCGACGACGCGGCCGGCCACGGGCAGCGGCTCCTGGGTCGACTCCAGCGCCATGATCGCGCCCTGGGAAAAGCCCAGCAAGGTGGTGCCCTGCGCGCCGACCCCGCTGCGCTGCTGCCAGCGAGCAACCGTCTGGATGAATCCCGGCATCGCCGTCGCGATCCGGTAGGCGCGGTTGTCGGTCGTTACGCCGCGGACCGAGAACCACTGCCAGCCCTGGCCGAGGTCGGACGGCTCCGGGGACTGCACGCTCACCACCCAGGCCTCGGGATGGCGGGCCGCCAGGGCGTTGCCCAGGCCGCGCAGGTCTTCGGCATTGGAGCCGACGCCGTGGAAGAGCAGAAAGAGTTGGCGGGCCGTGCCGGCTTCGGGCCGGGGCTGCTGGAGGATCAGGGCGTTCATCGGGGCGCTTGGTTTGAGACGAGGGTGGGGGGCGGCAAGCCGGCTGGCTCGGCGCCGCCGCCGGTCGGGCTCAGGCCCGGCGAAGCCGCTCTGCGGGCGCAGGCCTCGCCCTCGCCGGCGCCGCTGCCGCAAGCCATGCCGGGCCCGCTCGGGGCGGCTCGGGGCTCGAAGTCCGCGGCCTCGGCCCGCATCGGTGCGGGTTCGAAGGCGATGCCCTCGGCGCCCTGGGCCGGGGGGCTCGCCAGCGCGCCCGCTGCTGCGATCGGCTGCACTCTAGAAGCCCGTGGCCGCCCGATCAAGCGCCCGCGGCGGGACGGACCGGCCTTGAATTCGGGACAATCCGCCATGGATCGATTTCTCGAGATGCAGGCCTTCGCGGCGGTGGTCGAGGGCGGCAGCTTCGTGCGCGGGGCCGACGCGCTGCAGATGTCGAAATCGGTCGTGTCGCGCCTCGTCGCCGAACTCGAAGCGCGGCTCGGAGTCAGGCTGTTGCAGCGCACGACGCGCCGGCTGTCGCTGACGCACGAGGGCGAACTCTTCCTCGAACGCTGCACGGACTTGTTGGCAGGCCTGGACGACGCGGAATCGCAGCTCACCCGGCACGCCGGCGAAGTCATCGGCGAACTGCGGGTGAGCGCGCCGGTGAGCTTCGGATTGCTGCAGCTCGCGCCGCTGTGGCCGGCGTTCTTGGCCCAGCATCCCCGGCTCACGCTGGACGTGACGCTGGCCGACCGCTTCGTGGACCTGGTCGACGAAGGCTACGACCTGGCGGTGCGCATCGCGCAGCTGCCGAGTTCGTCGCTCGTGAGCCGCCGGCTCGCGCACAGCCGGCTCGTCCTGTGCGCTTCGCCGCAGTACCTGCGGCGCCATCCGGCGCCCTGGTCGAAGTGCTGTCCGCGTTCCAGTCGTTCGACCTGGGCATTTACGCCGTCTATCCGAGCCGCAAGCAATTGGCGCCGAAAGCGCGCCGGCTCGTCGACTTCCTGGTCGAGGCGTTTCGCAAGCCCGCATGGCCCGATTGACGATCGACGGCGCGATGGCGCGATGGCGCAAGCGCGCAAGCCCGGCCCGGTCCGCTGGCGCGGCCCGCCCCGCTTTATTTCCGAAGCCCTGGCGCTTCAGGCTGGAGCGCGTGGCTTCGCAACGGGGGCCCCCGATGCCTGGTCTTGCCCGAACAGGTCGACGACCACGCCCCTGAGCCACTGGTGCGCCGGCGAGCGGTGGACCTGGGCGTGCCAGAACAGGTTGATCGCGATCTCGGGCAGCTCGACCGGGTGCGGCCGGTAGCCGAGTTCGAACGGCTCCACCAGGCTTTGCGCGAGGCGCTCGGTCACGGTGGCGACCAGGTCGGTCCGCCGCAGCAGCGGGCCGACGCTGACGAAATGGGGCACGGTCAGGCGCACGTTGCGCTCGATGCCGGCGCGCCGGAGCAGCTCGTCGACCTTGCCGTGGCCGGCTCCGGCCGAGACGATCACGAGGTGCTCGGCCGCCTTGAAGTCGGCCAGCGACAGGCGCTTGCGCTCCAAGGGGTGGCCTTTCCTGAACAGGCAGACGTAGCGCTGGCGAAAGAGCCGGCGCTGGAAGAACCCGGCCTTGAGCTGGGGCAGCGGACCGATCGCCAGGTCGACCTTGCCGGCCTCCATGTCCTCGCGCAGGGTCGTGGTCGTGGTCCGCACCGTTTGCAGCGACACGCCGGGTGCGTCGCGGCGCAGCCGCTCGACCAGCGCCGGCAGGAAGACGATCTCGCCGATGTCGGTCATGCCGATGGTCACCGAGCGCTCGACGCGGGCAGGGTCGAATCGCAGGTGCTGGTTCAGGCCGCTGTGGATCATGCCCAGCGCATAGCCGACCGGCTCGGCCAGCTGCTCGGCAAAGGGCGTCGGCATCATGCCCGCCGGGGTGCGCACGAACAGCTCGTCACCGAACTGCTTGCGCAGCTTCGCCAGGGTGTTGCTCACCGCGGGCTGGGTCAGGCCCAGTTTCTCGGCGACCCTGGAGACGCGCCGCTCGACGATCAGCTGCTGGAACAGCACGAGCTGGTTCAGGTCGATGTCCGAGAGTTCCATGGCTTGCCCATCACGAGGGGTGATACGGTCTATTCAAGCAATTCTATTTTCTGAATGTCGCAGCCAGGCCATGATGCGTCCATGGAACCCGAGCCGCGATGGACATCCTCGTTCAACCGCTGAACCGCGTGATCCGGGTCGAGCCCGGCGCCAACCTGCTGCAGGCCTTGCAGGCGGCGCAGCTGCCGATGTCGTACTCGTGCATGGCCGGGCGCTGCGGCACCTGCCGCTGCAAGGTGCTCGACGGCGAGGTCCTGGAAGGCGGGGGCGAGCTGCGGCGGCCGCTGGACGGCGTCGGCCATTCGGTGCTCGCCTGCCAGACCTACCTCACCGAGCCCTGCACGATCGAGATTCCCGAGCCGGACGAGGTCGTCGTGCACCCGGCCCGGATCGTCAAGGCGACGGTGGTCGCGATCGAGGACCTGGCCCACGACATCAAGCGCCTGGTCCTGCGGCCGGCCAAGCCGATCGAGTTTTCGCCGGGGCAGTACCTGCAGCTGCAGTTCGCGCCCGGGCTGGCCAGGCCCTATTCGATGGCGGGCGCGGGCGCGGACGGGCGCTACGAGTTCCACATCCGGCTGGTCGCGGACGGCCGCGTGACCGGCTACATCGCGCGCGAGCTCAGGGTCGGCGACGCGGTGAAGCTCAGCGGCCCGCTCGGATCGGCCTATCTGCGCCGCAGGCACGCGGGCCCGATGCTCCTGGTCGCCGGCGGGACGGGTCTGGCGCCGATCCTGTCGATCCTGCGCGGCGCGATCGCCCAGGGCATGCAGAACCCGATGCATCTGTACCTCGGCGTGCGCACGCCGCGCGACGTCTACGGCCTGCCCTGGCTCGAGCAACTGCAGCGCGAACACCGGGGCTTGAGCGTGAACGTCGTCGTGAGTTCGGGCGGCGACCCCGCGACCCAGCGCCGCGGCCTCGTGACCGAGGTCATCGAACAAGACCACCGCGACCTCCACGGCTGGCGCGCCTACCTCTGCGGCTCGCCGCCGATGGTCGAGGCGGCGGCGGTCGTGGCCCGGCGCCAGGGCATCGCCGCCGAACACATCTACGCCGACGCCTTCTACCCCCAAGGCACCTGAGGAGCTTGCGTGCACGCTGCAAAACCGTCCCCCGAAGCGCTGCAACAGCGCAGCGACTACTACCAGCGCATCGGCGGCCGCCACCTGACGCCGCTGTGGGAAGTGCTCGGGGCGCTGGTGCCGCCGCAGCCGCGCTCGCCCGCCAGCGCCCACCTCTGGCGCTACCGCGAGCTGCGCGATCAGGTCATGGAGGCCGGTCGGCTGATCTCGGCCGAGGAAGCCGAGCGCCGGGTCCTGATCCTGGAGAACCCTTCGCTGCGGGGCCAGTCCTGCATCACCCAGTCGCTCTACGCCGGGCTGCAGCTGATCCTGCCGGGCGAGGTCGCCCCGGCGCACCGCCATACCCAGTCGGCCCTGCGGCTCGTGCTCGACGGCGAAGGCGCCTACACCGCCGTCGACGGGGAGCGCACGACGATGCGGCGCGGCGACTTCATCATCACGCCGGCCTGGACCTGGCACGACCACGGCAACCTGGGCAATCAGCCCGTGGTCTGGCTCGACGGGCTGGACATTCCGATCGTGCGCTTCCTCGACGCCGGGTTCGCCGAGCGCAGCGAGCAGTGCTCGCAAACGGCGTTGCGGCCCGAAGGCGACGCGCTCGCGCGCTACGGCGCCAACATGCTGCCGCTGGACTACCAGCCCGGGCCCGCCGAGCCGACCCGGGTGTTCGTCTACCCCTTCGAGCGCACCAAGGCGGCCCTCGAAGGGATTTCGCACGGCGCGCCCGATGCGCACCAGGGATTCAAGCTGCGCTACGTCAACCCGGCCACCGGGGCGTCGCCGATGCCGACGATCGGCTCGTTCGCGCAGCGCCTGCCGGCCGGATTCGAGACCCGGCCGCTGCGCGGCACCGACGGCAGCGTCCACGTCTGCCTGCAAGGGGGGGGCGAGGTGCGGGTCGGCGACCAGACCTGGCGCTTCGATGAAAGCGACGTCTTCGTCGTGCCGTCCTGGCAGGCGCTGCAGTTGCGCGCCGACCGGGATTCGCTGTTCTTCAGCTTCTCCGACCGCCCGGTGCAGCAGGCCCTGGGGCTGTGGCGCGAAGAGCGCCTTTGACCCCGCTGCCGCAACCCGATCGCCTCCCCCCCCCCGAAGCTTGCCGAGGAATTCCATGCAACTTGCCATCGAGGCTCCCCCCGTCCGCACGCTGGCGGTCGCCGGCC
>JAGWTS010000557.1 GCA_028868875.1 Burkholderiales bacterium
CGCATCCTCGCCGGCCTGCGCCAGCACGGTCTTCTTCGGTTTATCGGCTTCACCCATCGGGTGAGTGTGCCAAACAGCTTCAAGTCCGCGCCAGCGCTGAAGAAATCGGCAACTTCGCGGCTTCAACTGCCGGACTTAGGCTGAAGCGTCGGCACGCCAAAGACCGCGCGCGGCGCGAAGACCGATCCACGACGAAAGAGCCGGCTTTCATGAGCGAAGACGCCTTCTCCTTTGCCCCCCCGCCCTTCAAGCCGGAAGAAGCGCTGCAGCGCCTGAAGCGCGAGCTGCGCGAACTCGGCCTCGCCGAGCGCGAAGGCCGCTTCGAGCGCCGCGGCGTCGCGATCGCGCAGGCCGTCGTCGCCGGCGCCGCGATCGAGGCCGCGGTGGTCAGGAAGCCCTCGCGCGGCAGCCCCGAATGGCAGAAGAAGAGCCTGAAAAGCGGCGCCGACGCGCGCGACTTCGTTGCCGACCTGAGGCGCCGTCTCGCCGGCTGGAGCGACCGCGACGACTGAGCGCCAGCCGGGCCTGACGGCGGCCGGCGCTCGCAGCCGGAGCGCACGTCGCCACCCGGCAGCGTGTCGCTGCCGCGCTTCAGTCGATTCGCAGCGGAATCGTCACCGGCCCGTCGTTGACCAGGCTCACCTGCATGTCGGCGCCGAAGACACCGGCTTCGACGACGCCGTGGCGTTCGCGCGCGAAGCGCAGCACGGCTTCGTAAAGCGCAAGCCCCTGGGCCGCGGGCGCGGCGCCGCTGAAGCCAGGGCGGTTGCCGCTGCGGGTATCGGCGGCCAGGGTGAACTGCGAGACCACGAGCAGGCCGCCCGCGGTGTCGCGCAGGCTGCGGTTCATCTTGCCCGCCTCGTCGCCGAAGATGCGCAGGGCGAGCAGCTTGTCGACGAGGCGCCGCGCCTGGTTCTCGTCGTCGGCGGGCTCGGCGCAGACGAAGGCCAGCAGGCCGGGGCCGATGGCGCCGACGCTCGCGCCCGCGACCTCGACGCGCGCCGTCTTCACGCGCTGGACGAGGGCGATCACGGCAGCGCCTTTGCCCCGGTAAATTGCGCCTCGACGTCCATGGGCAGCAGCTGGATGCTCGCGCGCAGCCCCGGCACCGCGCCCGTCAAGGCCTGTTCGACGCTGGTGCGCAAGGCCGCGGCGCGGCCGAGCGACCAGCCCGCCGGCATGTGCATGTGCAGGTCGACATAGCGCCGCTGGCCGGCGCGCCGCGTCACGACATGGTCGAAGCGGATCGTGGAGTGGCGGAATTCGTCCAGCGTGCGCTCGATCGCGGCGAGCTGCTCCGCTTCGAGCGCCGGATCCATCAGGCCGTCGGCCGAGCGCGCGACGAGATGCGCGCCTTCGCGCAGGATGTTCAGCGCCACCGCGATCGCGATCAGCGGGTCGAGCCAGAGCCAATGCGTGGCCATGACCGCGAACAGGCCGGCGATGACGCCGGCCGAGGTCCAGACATCGGTCATCAGATGGCGGGCGTCGGCTTCGAGCGCCATCGAATGTACGCTGCGCGCCTTGCGCAGCATCGAGACCGCGAGCGCGCCGTTCAAGGCCGAACTCACGGCCGACAGGGCGATGCCCCAGCCCAGCGCCTCGAGCGGCTGCGGCGCCAGCCAGCGCGCCACCGCGGTCCAGACGATGGCCAGTCCGGCGACGAAGATCAGCACCCCTTCGAAGCCGCTGGAGAAATACTCGGCCTTGTGGTGGCCGTAGGGGTGGTCTTCGTCGGGCGGCTTCTCGGCCAGCGTGACCATCAGCAGCGCGAAGGTCGCGCCG
>JAGWTS010000246.1 GCA_028868875.1 Burkholderiales bacterium
TCAGGCGGTGGATGACCACGTTCATCACCATCGGCCAGCCCTGCTCCTTGATCAGGCGCGCGACCCGGCTCTTCAGCTCGAAGGTCTTCGTGTGGGAGAGGAAGTCGTTGACCTCGCGCGTCGAATCCTGGAACGAGAGCTGGACATGGTCCAGCCCGGCGGCTTTCAATGCGGCAGCGCGTTCGGGCGTCAGGCCCACGCCCGAGGTCAGCAGGTTGGTGTAGTAGCCCAGTCTGTGGGCTTCGGCGACCAGGGTTTCGAGATCTTCGCGCAGCAGCGGCTCGCCGCCCGAGAAGCCGCATTGCACGGCGCCGAGTTCGCGCCCTTCGCGCAGCACGCGCAGCCATTCCCCGGTCGACAACTCGTCGCTCCGGGACGCGAAATCGACCGGGTTGTAGCAGAACACGCAGTGCAGCGGGCAGCGGTAGGTGAGCTCGGCCAGCAGCCACAGCGGCGGTCCGGGAGGGGTCATGCCAGGTTCTCCCAGGTGAGCCAACGCCGCCTGGCCGCCATCTCGACGAAGCCGAGCACGTCGGCCTGCAGCCCCTGGGTCGAAAAGGCCGCTTCGAGTTCGGCGACGATGGCGGCGACCTCGCGCGCGCCGTCGCAGCGCTTCATGATCTCGCCGGCGCTGGCGTTGAGCTTGACCATGCCCTCGGGGTAAAGCAGCACATGGCAGTCCTGCGCCGCCTCCCATTGCAGGCGGAAACCGGGGCCGACGCGCGGGCGGCTCGCGAGCGTGGGCGCACTCATGAATCGACGCCGTACTTCAGCGCCATCGCGTCGTTCATCGCCCACAGGATGTCGAGCTTGAACTGCAGGATCTCGAGCGCGCGCTGCTGCAAGGGCCGCATGGTGAAGTGATCCAGCGTCACCGCCAGCCCCTGCTCGACATCCCGCCGGGCCTGGCTCACGCGGTTGCGGAAATAGGACAGGCCTTCGCTCTCGATCCACGGGTAATGCCCGGGCCAGGTCGCCAGACGTTGCTTGTGGATTTCGGGGGCGAAGAGTTCGGTCAGCGACGAGCACACGCCTTCCTGCCAGGGCGCGTGGCGGGCGAAGTTGACGTAGGCGTCGACCGCGAAGCGCAGCGCCGGGATGACGTGACGCTGGTCGAGCACTTCCTCGCGCGTGAGGCCCACGGCCTGGGCCAGGCGCAGCCAGGCTTCGATGCCGCCTTCGTCGCGCACGCCGCCGATCTCGAAGCCGTCGTGGTCGAGGATGCGCTGGACCCAGCCGCGCCGCACTTCGCGGTCGGTGCAGTTGGACATCACTGCCGCGTCTTTCACCGGAATCGCGATCTGGTAGTAGAAGCGGTTCGCGACCCAGCCCCGGATCTGCTCGCGGCTGGCGCGGCCGCTGTTGAGCATGACGTTGAACGGGTGGTGGATGTGGTAGGCCTTGCCGCGCTCGCGAAGTTGCGCCTCGAATTCGTTGCGGGTCCAGGCGGTTTGCTCTTGGTTCATGGCGGGGCTTCAGGGAACGATCGTCATCTTGTCGGCGCAGACCTCAATGCCATGCGAGTGCAGCAGCGCGCGCTCGGGCGAGTCCTCGTCGAGGATCGGGTTCGTGTTGTTGACGTGGATGAGCAGGCGCCGCGTGCGCGCGGGCAGCCGGTCGAGCCACTCGAGCATGCCGCCCGGCCCCGATTGCGGCAGGTGGCCGATCTCGCGCGCCGTCTTCTTCGACAGGCCGAGTGCGCGCATCTCGTCGTCGGTCCAGAAGGTGCCGTCGACGAGCACCGCGTCGGCGCCGCACATCGTGTCGAACAAGGGCGGCGTGATCTCGCCGAGGCCGGGGGCGTAGAAGGCGCTGCGGCCGCTGGCGGTGTCGGTCATCAGCACGCCGATGTTGTCGCCCGGCACCGGCGCTTCGCGGTGCGGCGAATAGGGCGCGGCCTTGCTCGACAAGGCGTAGGCGCGCAGGCTGACGCCGGGCACGCCGGGGATCTCGAAGGGCGAGCCGTCGGCGGCGATGCGCCGGCGCTCGACGCCGCAGAAGTGGCTCAGTACGCGCAGGATCGGGTGGCCCTGGTTCAGGTCCTCGGCGACTGGGTCCGTGCACCACAGCGGCAGCGGGCTGGCGCGCTCGCGCAGCATCAACAAGCCCGTGCTGTGGTCGATCTGGCCGTCGATGAGGACGACACCGGCGATGGCCGTGTCGCGCCGGGCACGGCCGGGCTGCAGCACCGGGTCCGATCGAATCTGCTCGAGGATGTCGGGGCTTGCGTTGAAGAGGATGCCGTCGACGCCGTCGTCGCCGTCGTCAGGTCGCACGAAGATCGACGACTGGGTGCGGGCCACGGCGCGCACGCTGCCGTGCCGCAGGCCGGCGCAATTGCGGCAGTTGCAGTTCCACTGCGGAAAGCCGCCGCCGGCGGAAGATCCCAGAACGGTGATTCGCATCGGACGACGGGGGGGCGGACACCGCCGCGCTTTTGCTGGCGCGCGGCGGTGCCCAGGTCAAGGAATCAGCGGGCGCTGACGTAGAGGGTGATTTCGAAGCCGAAGCGGAAGTCCACGGCGGTCGGGGTTTGCCATTGCATGGGGGAAGTCTCCTGGGGAGGGGGTCGCGGGCAGCGGGATGTTGCTCGCGGGGATGTTCAGACATCCCGTGCCGCATGGTGCGGCCGGCCGGCGCGGCGGGCCAGCCCCCTCGCCATGAATCGCGCCTCATGATTTTCATGAATCGCATGCCCGTCACGGCGCCGGCACCCCGCTACCATCGCCGGGATGAGTTCCCCAGGCCTGTACCCCGCGACCCCACCGCGGCGCGAATGGCAGCTCGCGGTGGACGGCGGCCACCGGCTCCACGTGCGCGAATACGGCCGCGCCGATGGCATCCCGGCGCTGGTGCTGCATGGCGGCCCGGGTTCGGGCTGCTCGCCGCTGCAGCCGCGCTTCTTCGACCCGGCTCGCTACCGCGTGATCTGCCCCGATCAACGCGGCGCCGGGTTGAGCCAGCCTCGTGGCGGCAGCGAACACAACACCACCGCCGACCTCATCGCCGACCTGCTGCGCCTGCGCGAGCACATGAGGCTGGAAGACTGGCTCGTCGTCGGCGGTTCCTGGGGCGCCACCCTGGCCGTGGCCTACGCCGCGGCCGAGCCCGAGGCGGTGCGCGCGCTGCTGCTGCGTTCGAGCTTCATCGGCCGGCGGGCGGATGTGACGGCCTTCTTCGAAGGCGCGGCCGGGCAACGGCCCCGGGCCTGGCAGCGCCTGCGCGGATTCGTCCCCGAGGGTCGCGATGCGCTGCAAGCCCTGGCCGATGCCCTGCACGGCCCCGACCCGGCCTTGCGCGAACGCGCGGCGCAGGCCTTCTGGTGCTGGGAGCAGGCCCTGGTGGCCGGGGACGAAGACCGGGCACCACCCCTGGGCGAGGCGCTCGCCTTCCAGGTCGACCGGCTGCGCGTGCAAACCCACTACCTGCTGCACGACTGCTGGCTGACCGCGCCGCCGCTGCTCGAGCGTTGCGCCGCCCTGCCCCGCGTTCCGACCCTGCTGCTGCACGCCCGCGACGACCTCGTCTGCCCTGCCGCCGGCGCGCTCGAGCTGCACGCCAGGCTGCCTCATGCGCGGCTGCAATGGACCGAGCAAGGCGGCCACGACCCGTCGCAGCCGCAAATGGCCGCGGCCATGGTGGCCGCGCTCGACCGCTACGCCGCGGATGGCCGCTTCGCGGCCGAGGCCCCCCCTTGACGCTGCGCCTGAAGATCAACCTCATCGTGGGCGCGCTCACGCTGCTCTTCATGGGCACGGTGATCGGGCTCCAGCTGCGCAGCATGCGCGAGTCGGTGCGCGAAGAGGTCGAGGCCGCGAACCGGGTTGCGGCGCAGTTGCTCAACCGCACGGCCTGGCTCTACACCAGCGCGGGCACGCCGGCGATGCTGGCCTATCTGCAAGGCATGGGGCGGGTGCGCTCGAACGACATCACGCTCTACGACCGCGGAGGCCATGCGATCTACGCCTCGCCGCCAGCCAGCTACAAGGCCGGCCGCGACGCCCCGGCCTGGTTTGCGGGACTGATCTCGCCGACCCCGTCGGTGCTGGCCATCGACTTCCCCGACGGCCAGCTCGTCGTGCGAGCCAACGCCTCGCGCGCCGAACTCGACGCCTGGGACGAGGGGATGAAGCTCGTCGGCCTCGGACTCGGGCTGCTCGTGGCGGTGAACCTGCTCGTGTTCTGGCTCGTCGGCCGCGCTTCGCGGCCATTCGGGCGCATCACGGCGGCGCTGGACGAGCTGCAGTCGGGCCGCTTCGACGTGCAGCTCCCGCCGCTGCCCGGGCGCGAGGCCGGCGCCATCGGCGCCGCCTTCAACCGCATGGTGGGCGAGCTGCAAACCCATTTCGAAACCGAACGCCGCGCCGTGCGCGCAGAAACCCAGCTCTCCGACAGCCGTGAGCTCACGCGCTGGATCGACAAGCACATCGAGCAGGAACGCCACATGATCGCGCGCGAGCTGCACGACGAGTTCGGCCAGTCGGTGACGGCGATGCGCAGCATGGCGCTGTCGATTGCCCAGCGCACCGCGGCGCTCGACCCCCAGGCCGAGCAGGCGGCACGCCTGATCGCGGCCGAATCCTCGCGCCTGTACGATGCGATGCACGGCATCATTCCGCGCCTGACACCGCTGGTGCTGGACAACTTCGGCCTCGCCGAGGCGCTGGACGACCTCGTCGAGCGCACCCGGCGCAGCCATCCGGAAGTGGCCATCGAGCTGAGAGTGGCGCTCGGCGCGGCGCGCCTGCCCGCGGAAGCCGCGCTGGCGCTGTACCGCGCCGCGCAGGAAGGCATCACCAATGCCTTGCGTCACGGCGCGGCGACGCAGCTGCATCTGGCGCTGGCCGCGGACGAGGCCCAGGTGCGCCTTCAACTCGTCGACAATGGCCGCGGCCTGCCGCCGCAAGGGGCGCAGCGCCCCGGCCACTACGGTTTGCGCTGGCTCGCCGAGCGGGTGCAGGGCCTGCACGGCGAGATGCGGCTCGAAGCCGCACAACCCGGCGGCGCGCGGCTCGAGGTGCGGCTGCCGCTGGTGGCGCACCACGAGGCGCAGCCGGCATGATCCGCGTCATGCTCGTCGACGACCATGCGCTGGTGCGCATGGGCTTTCGCATGCTGCTCGCCGACGCCTCCTGCGAAGTCGTGGCCGAGTTCGACAACGGCGAACAGGCCTGCGCCGAATACCGCCGCCTCGAGCCCGACGTGGTGGTGATGGACTTGTCGATGCCCGGCATGGGCGGGCTCGAAGCCGTGCGCCGCCTCGTCGCCCAGGACGCCAGGGTGCGCATCCTGGCCTTGTCGGCGCACGAGGACACCGCGCATCCTCAACGCGTGCTGCGCGCCGGCGCCCTGGGCTATCTGACCAAGCGCAGTGCCCCCGACGCGCTCATCGCCGCGGTGCGCGCGGTCGCCGCCGGTGAAGCCTATGTCGACGTCCACACTGCCCGGGCCTTGGCGATGGCCCAGGTCAAGGGCGACCGCAGCCCGGCCGAGATGCTGAGCGAGCGCGAGTTCTCGGTCTTCATCCAGCTCGCACGTGGGCGCAGCGTTGGGCAAATTGCCGAGAACCTGAAGCTCAGCCCGAGCACGGTGGGTACGCATCTCTACCACGTGAAGCAGAAGCTGGGCGCGAGCAACCAGTCGGAGCTGACCTTGGTCGCCTTGCAGTGGGGTCTGATCCAGGTTTGAGGGCCGCCCTCCCCGGCTCGACCGAGGACGCAGTGCGACCGTACCCGGGATCTCAGGCGCGGGACCGCTCGCGCTCGCTCCAGAGCTGCCAGCCGAGGAAGGCGACGATGGCGAGGTTGAAGAGCACGACGAGCAGCCCCGTCAAGTCCGGGCGGTGCAGCAGGTGGCGCAGCTCGAATGGCACGTAGACCAGCCCCGAGAGCGCGCCCAGCCATTCGCCCCAGCGCCGCCCGTGCCACAGCCCCCAGCCTTCGAACAGGCGCACCGTGACATAGCCGACGATCGCCAGCAGCAGGGTGCGCCGGCTCGTGTCGTGCAGCACATCGACCTCGCGCAGGAACATTGCCGGATAGTGAGCGCCGGGATCGAGCCCGATGTGGCCGATCAGCGTCGCGGCGATGTGGGGCAGGTCGCGGTGCAGCAGGCTCAGAAGCCCGAGGCCGGCGGCGAGCGCGACCACGCCCTTGAACAGCTCGAACGCCGCGATCGAGCGCAGCGCGCGCCGCTGCGCCGTCGGCGGGAGCGGATGCGGCTTCAAGCCCGCGCCCGCTCTTCGACGCGCGGGGCAGGCGCCGCGCGGAGGCAGGCGGCGCTGTTCATGCGCGGTGCGTCAAATCCAGCGGTTGAGCCAGGCCTCGAGCCATTCCTGGCGCCCCGACCGCGGTTGCGGATCGATGCCCTTCTTCTCGACCCACGCCGCCAGATCATCGAGCGACTTCTTGCCGCCCAGGATCTCTCGCCCGAGCTTGCCGTCCCAGCCGGCGTAGCGCTCGCGCAGATGGCGCTCGAGGCCACCGTCCTCGACCATCTTCTCGGTGACGAGCAAGGCACGCGCGCACAGGTCCATCGCCTCGGCGTGGGCGATGACGAGGTCGTCGGGGTCGATCGACTGGCGCCGCAGCTTGGCGTCGAAGTTCAGGCCGCCGGTCGTGAAGCCGCCGGCGCGCTGGATCTCGAGCAGCGCCAGCGCCATCTGCGGCAGGTTGTTCGGGAACTGATCGGTGTCCCAGCCCAGCAGTTCGTCGCCCCGGTTCATGTCGATCGAGCCGAAGATGCCGAGCGCGTTCGCGAGCGCGATCTCGTGCTCGAAGCTGTGGCCGGCGAGCGTGGCGTGGTTCTGCTCGATGTTGACCTTGACCTCCTTCTCGAGGCCGTAGCGCTGGAGAAAGCCGAAGACCGTGGCGACGTCGAAGTCGTACTGGTGCTTGGACGGCTCCGCCGGCTTGGGCTCGATCAGGATCGCGCCCTTGAAGCCGATCTTGTGCTTGTGCTCGACCACCAGCGTGAGAAAGCGCCCGAGCTGGTCGAGCTCGCGCCCGATCGCGGTGTTGAGCAGGGTCTCGTAGCCTTCGCGCCCGCCCCAGAGCACGTAGTTCTCGCCCCCGAGTTCGTGCGTCAGGTCGAAGACGTTCTTCACCTGCGCGGCCGCGTAGGCGAAGACCTCGGGGTCGGGGTTGCTCGCGGCCCCGGCCATGTAGCGCCGGTGCGAGAACAGGTTGGCCGTGCCCCAGAGCAGCTTGACCCCGGTCTGCGCCATCTTCTTTTCGAAGACCTCGCCGATCTTGCGCACGTTGCGGTTCGACTCGGCCAGGCTCGCGCCTTCGGGGGCGATGTCGCGGTCGTGGAAGGTGAAGAACGGCGCGTTGACGAGGCCGAAGAGCTCGAACGCGGCGTCGGCCTTCTGGCGCGCCTGCTTCATCGAGCCGCCGCCGTCGGCATGCCAGGGGCGCATGAAGGTCTCGCCGCCGAAGGTGTCGCTGCCGGGCCAGGCAAAGCTGTGCCAATAGCAGACGGCGAAGCGCAACTGCTCGGCCATGGTCTTGCCCAGCACCATGCGGCCGGGTTCGTACCAGCGGTATTCGAACGGGGTCTCGCGATCGAAGAAGGACTTCTTGCTCATCGTCTTCCTTTTGGGGGGATTCAAGCGCGGCCGAATCGGGCCAGCATCGGGTAAAGGGTTTGCCAATGGGCGTGGCGCTCGGCGTGGAGCGCGGCGCGTTCGGGGTCGGGCTCGAAGCTGCGCCGCCGCGCCGGCCGCGCCAGGCTGTGCAGCGGCGCACCGGCCGCCATGCGCGCCAGGCGCGAGGCGCCGAAGGCGCAGCCGATCTCGCTCTCAGCCACCTGGTGCAGCGGCAGGTTCAGCACATCGGCCATGATCTGCGACCACAGCGGAGAGCGCGCGCCACCGCCGATGAGGTCGGCTTCCCTCAGCTGCGTGCCGGCGCCGGCCAGCGCCTGCTGGGCGTCGCGCATCGCATAGGCCACGCCTTCGAGCACGGCCAGCGTCATCTCGGCGCGCGGCGCGGCGCTGTCCAGGCCGATGAAGCCGCCGCGTACCGCGGCGTCGTTGTGCGGGGTGCGTTCGCCGCTCAGGTAAGGCGCGAACCAGCAGCGCGAAGGCGCGGGCTTTTCACCGATCTCCGCCAGCAAGGCGGCTTCGCCGCTGCCGGCCATCGCAGCCCACCAAGACAGGCTGGCCGCAGCCGACAGCAGCACGCCCATCTGGTGCCAGGTGGCGGGCACGGCGTGGCAGAAGGCGTGCACGGCGCGCGCCGGTGCCGGAGCGAAGGCGGCGGTCGTCGCCCAGAGCACGCCCGAAGTGCCGAGCGAGACGAAGGCATCGCCCGCGTGCAGGGCGCCGAGGCCGACCGCGCCCGCCGCGTTGTCGCCGGCGCCGCCGGCGATGAGCGGCGGCCGCTCGAATCCCCAGCGCTCGACCCATTGCGGCAGCAGCTCGCCGGCCACGGCGTTGCCTTCCACCAGGCGCGGCATCTGATCGCGCCGCATCCCCGTGGCGGCCAGGGCGGCATCGGACCAGTCGCGCCGCGCCACGTCGAGCCAGAGCGTGCCCGAGGCGTCGGACATTTCTTCGACCTTGTCGCCGCACAGGCGCCAGTTCACGTAGGCCTTGGGCAGCAGCACATGGGCGACGCGGGCGAAGACATCGGGCTCATGCTCGGCCACCCACATCAGCTTGGGCGCGGTGAAACCCGGCATCGCCAGGTTGCCGGTCACGGCGCCGAGTTCGGGCCATGCGCGCGTCAGGCGCTCGCATTGCGCGGCGCTGCGCGTGTCGTTCCAGAGGATGCAGGGGCGCAGCACCTCGCCGCGCGCGTCGAGCAAGGTGGCGCCGTGCATCTGGCCCGACAGCCCGATCGCGACCGCCTTCGCGAGCTCGGCGGGGTGGCCGGCCTTCAGCTCGTCCAGCGTCTCGCAGACGGCCTGCCACCAGTCCTGCGGGTTCTGTTCGCTGAAGCCCGAGGCCGGACGGCTCACGCTCAAGGGACGGCTGGCGCTGGCCAGCACCTGCTCGCCTTCGCCCACCAGCGCCGACTTTACGCTGGAGGTACCGATGTCGATGCCGATCGTGATCAAGGGCTGGACTCCTGTTGCAGCGCTGCGCGCGATGCCTGACGCCGGGATGGAAAGACGATGCGGGGCCGACGTTCAGGCGCCGCTGGCGGCATGATCGCCGAAGGCAGCGGCAAGCGCCTGTTCGAGATCGGCGCGCAAGGCTTCGACTTCTTCGAGGCCGATCGAGAAGCGCACCAGATGGCCGCGCCAATG
>JAGWTS010000558.1 GCA_028868875.1 Burkholderiales bacterium
TCGACGACCCAGATCACCGCCGGCGGCGGCAACGAGCGGCTGCTGATGACCAAGGCGCTGGCGCCCAAGCTCGAGTTCGAGGACCGGCCCTACGGCTACCGCTACGCCGCCTTGCGCGCGGTCGGCGAGGGCCAGGTCTACGCGCGCGTCAACAACTTCGTGATGCCCTGGTACGGCATCATCTGCCCGCCCCATGCCGGCGGCCCGAGCACGGTGTTCTTCAGCACCCCGGTCGACGACGTGACGCACCGCGCCTGGTTCGTCCATTTCAATCCCGAGCGGGCGCTGGGCATGACGGTGATGTCGGCCAGCCCCGACGTTTGGAACTTCCCGCCGCTGCCGCCGGGCGATGCCGACGACAACTGGGGCCAGAACCGCGACCTGATGAAGCGCGGCCATTCGACCGGATTCCCCCAGCACCTGGGCACCGAGGACTTCGCGATGTTCCTCAGCCAGGGCCCGCTCTACGACCGCAGCCAGGAGCAGCTGTGCTCGGCCGACGGCGCGGTGATCCGGGTGCGCCAGGCGCTGCTGCGCTCGGTGCGCGAATTCGCGGCCGGCAAGACGCCGACGATGGTCGCGAGCCCCGACCTCGACTACAAGCGCATCCGCTCGGTCGGCGGCGTTCTGGCCGCCGGCGCCGACTGGCGCGAGCTCGCCGCATGAACGGCGCACGTCGCCGCCTCGTCCAGGCCGCCGGCGCGGCGGCGCTGGCCATGCCGTTCCTGGCGCGCTCGCAGAAGCCGCCGATCAAGGTGCTGGTGGGCCTGCCGCCCGGCGGCGGCACCGATGCGATCGCGCGCGTCATCACGGACCGGCTCGCGCTCGAGCTGGGCCAGCCGATCGTCATCGACAGCCGGGTCGGCGCCGGCGGCCGCATTGCCGCCGACGTGCTGCTCGGCGCCGAGCCCGACGGCCTGACCTACATGATCGCGCCCAACGCGACCCCGGTGTTCCAGATGCTGGTGTTCGCGCGCCAGCTGCGCTGGGACGCCTTGCGCGACTTCGCCCCGGTGGCCCAGCTCGCGAGCTACCCGCTGGGCATGGCGGTCGGGCTGCAGACCGGGGCGAGCGACGTGCGCGGCTTCGTCGACTGGGTCAGGCAGAACCCGAAGGCGGCGAGCTTCGGCACCCCGGGGCTGGGCGGGCAAAACCATTTCCTGGGCGTCGCCTTCGCGAAGCAGGCCGGCATCGACCTGCCGGTGACGCCTTACCGCGGCACGCCGCCGATGCTCAACGACCTGCTGGGCGGCCACATTCCTTCGGCAATCAGCCTGATGGACGGCATGATCGCCTACCACCGCGCCGGCAAGCTGCGCGTGATCGGCCTCTTCACCCCGAAGCGCTCGGAGCTGATGCCCGACATCCCGACCTTCGCCGAGCAAGGCGTGGCGGTGACCTCGGGCGAAGGCTGGACCGGCATGTGGGCCCCGGCGCACACGCCGCCGGCCGAGATCGAGCGCGTCGCCCAGGCGCTGAAGAAGGTGCTGGCGGTGCCGGCGACGGCCGAGCTGCTGAAGACGCGGCTGGCGGTCGTTCCCGACTTCGCCGACGGCGCCGCGATGGCGGCGCGGCTGCGCGCCGAGCTGGCCTATTGGGCGCCGATCATCCAGGCCTCGGGCTTCAAGCCGGAATAGGTCCGGGCACTGCGGCCAGCGATGTCGAGCACCGAGAAGAACCGCTTGCCGGCCGGGCCGGGCCCCGCCGCGCCGCGCGCGCCCGGGCCGGGGGCGCACCGACGATGAACGCCACCCTGGACCTGCGGGTG
>JAGWTS010000247.1 GCA_028868875.1 Burkholderiales bacterium
TCGCTCAGGCCGCCGCAGCGCTGGATGATGCGATCGGCCAGCGTGCTCTTGCCGTGGTCGATGTGGGCGATGATGGAGAAATTGCGGATGTGATTCATGGGAGCGCGAGTCGGCCTTCACCGCTGATGCCGAAGCAGCGAATCCGCTTCATGGAAGGCCCGCAACGACGCGCCGGCGTGGCAGCCGGCAGCACCCGTTCGGGCACAAAAAAAAGGCACGTCGAAGTGGTGACGCGCCTTCCAACAGAACGTTTGGCAACTGCTTGTTGGGCGACCATTCTAACCAAAAGGATCCGGCTGGAACCCGCGCCAATGCTCGATTTCCGGCCGTTGCGGGTTGCCAACAGGAAAACTTCTCCACAATTTATCCACAGGCTTGTCGGTCTCCTGTGGGTAGCTTCCGAATGAGCTTGCTAGGCCCCCGATCCGCCGCTAAAGGCGCTCTCGAAAGGCGCGATTCTAGACACCAGCGGCGCTAATGGCAGTTGCCGTCGAATAGACGTGTGCACACACTAACAAAATTCAAAAAAATCGCCTACCCCGTCCGGTTCGACAGGCGCCCGACGCCACCGCGATGTGGAAAGACCGACTCACCGAGTCAAGATGAAGGGTTTCAGTGGCCGGGCCGGATGACGAAGTAGTTGACCCATGCGCCGCGCCGCACCAGGACGCTCACCGCCCGCTCCTTCTCGGCCTTGGAAACAAGGGCGTTGAACTGCCTGGTGTCGCTGATCTGGGTGTTGGCGAGCGAGAGAATGACGTCGCCTTGCTGCAGCCCGGCGCGCGCCGCGGCGCCGGTGGCAACTTCGACGCGGACCCCGCCTTGCACGTGCAGTTCGCGCTTCTGGGCATCGCTCAGGTCGGAAACCGTCAGGCCGAGCGCGTTCTTCGGCATGGCAGGCGTGGCGCGCTCGGCGCTCGGGCGCTGCGCCGGCTGCTCTTCGGTGAGCTCGGCCACGGTGAGGGTGATGTCCTTGCTGGCGCCGCGCCGGAAGACCGTGATCGTGCTCTTGGCTCCGGGCCGGATGCTGCCGATGATGCGGGGCAGGTCGCCCGACTTGTCGACCAGCTTGCCGTCGACGCGCGTGATGATGTCGCCGGCCTCGATGCCGCCCTTGTCGGCGGGACCATCCTTCTCGACGCCGCGCACCAAGGCGCCGGCGGGTTTGGCGAGCCCGAGCGAATCCGCCACGTCCTTCGTGACCGGCGCGATCTGCACCCCGATGCGTCCGCGCACGACATGGCCGGTGGTGCGAAGCTGGTCGGCCACGCGCATCGCGTCGTCGATCGGAATCGCGAAGCTGATGCCCATGTAGCCGCCCGAGCGACTGTAGATCTGCGAATTGATGCCCACGACCTCGCCGCGCAGGTTGATCAACGGCCCGCCCGAGTTGCCGGGGTTGATGACGACATCGGTCTGGATGAAATCGAGGTAGTCGCCGGTGTCGCGCTGCTTGGCGCTGACGATGCCGGCGGTCACGGTGTTGTCCAGCCCGAAGGGCGAGCCGATGGCCATGACCCATTCGCCCACGCGCAGGCGGTTCACGTCGCCGATCCTGACCGCCGGCAGCCCGGTCGCCTCGATCTTCACGACGGCGACGTCGGTGCGCTTGTCGGCGCCGACGATGCGCGCCTTGAGCTCGCGCTTGTCGGTGAGCGTGACGACGACCTCGTCCGCCCCCTCGACGACATGGGCGTTGGTCATCACGTAGCCGTCGGACGTGAGGATGAATCCGGAGCCGATTCCGCGCTGCTGCGGCTCGTCCTCGTTGTCGCTGCCGTCCGGGGCGTCGCGCCTGGGATCGGGCCGGTTCGGCAGCGGGATGCCGAAGCGGCGCAGGAAGTCCTCGAGTCCGGGGTCCATCGGGCCGAGTCCGCGGGCGTGGCTGCGCTCGGTGGTGCGGATGTTGACGACCGAAGGCCCGACCTTCTCGGCGAGGTCGGCGAAATCGGGCAGCTGGAGAGCCGGCGTCGCCGCGGCGGCCTGGGCCAGGCCGGCTGGCGGCCAGAGCGCGGTTCCGGCAACGAGCAGCGGGGCCAGTGCAAGCAGCCGGCGCCGCGCCAGCGCAGCGCCTGGTTTTTGTTCGAGGTCCATGGAATGTCGCAAGATCATCGGGACGGCAAGGGGAGCCGGGATTGCCTCAGCGCCGGCTTTCGAGCGCATCGGCGAATGCCTGCAAGGTTGCCGATGGTACGTCGCCGATGACGGTGACCCAATGATCGCTGCGCCTCTGGCGCAGGGTGGAGGTGGCGCCGATGCGGCTGTTCATGCCGTCGATCGGCGCGCGCTCGCGGTAGGGTTCGATGAAGATCGAGACGTGGGTCAGGCCGTCGGAGAACACCGCCTGCAGCACCGGCAGGGCCTCGGGCTGTTCCGGCGTTTCGAGCGAGCGCCTGACGCAGTCGACGAGGATGAAGCCCGGCACCGAATGCACCACCGACCAGCCCTCCGCCTCGAGCTGGGTGCGCCGCTGGCTCGGGCGCAGCACACGGTAGCCCTCGGGCGCATGGGAATAGCGCGTCGCCCAGTCGGCCGGCGGCTTGACGCCGATCTCGACTTCGGAGAATCCGGCCGATTCCAGGATGCCGTGATCGGGGCCGATGACGTCGGCGCGCAGCATCAGGCCGCTCGCCTTGTCGACCCAGAGACGCTGGGCATAGCGCAGCGCATCGCGCGGCTCGAGGGTGAAGACCCAGGCTTCGCGCCCGGCGACGCGGTCCTCGCCCTCGGGCCGGAAGGTGTATTGGTCCAAGGCGCGCGGCTCGACCGGATGCGGCCCCGCGGTCAGCGCGACCGGCGCCCGGCGCTGTTCGATCACGGCGATCCGGCTCTGGGGCCAGATCGTCTGCACCGTGTCGTCCAGGCGCACGATGCGCTGCTGGCGGCCGTCGAGCGACTCGAGGCGTTCGAGCGAATGCTCGCCGACGCTGAAATGGACGACACGCGAACTCGACATCACGCCGCCGGCGCTCGTCACGAGCGTGCCCTGATAGTTCGCGCGATGCGCCGCGACCTCGATCCGCGCGAGCCAGCCGCGCGCATCGGCAGGCTCGCCGGCCAGGGCCGCGGGCATGAGCAGCGAGGCCAGGGTCGCGACCGGCAACCAGCGCAGGAACGGCCCTCGCATCGCGATCAACGGGCGGCAGCGGGGGCGGTCGGGGGCGCGAGCGGCGCCAGCGTCTCCACGTTGCGCGGCACCCCCCCCGGCGTTGCCAACACGGGTCCGCCGAGCGCCTCGCGATGGGCGCGCAGGTAGCTGTCGAGCCGATCGTCGCGGATCATGCGCGCCCCGACCACGATGGGCTGCGCCGGAATCGGCTGATTCGAGGTGAGCGTGAATCCGGCGGCGCTCGAAGGGGCCCGCAGGGCCAGTACCGGTCCCGCGTCGGGAATGCCGGCCGCAGGCAGGCGCGCCACGACCATCGCCCCCGCGACGACGACGAAGCCGGCCGCCGCTGCCGCGGGCACGGCCCAGATCGGGCGCCGGCGCGGCGTGGGTGCGAGCAGCACCGGCTCCTGCGCCAGCCGCGAACGCAGGCCGGCCAGGAAGGCCTCGTCGCGCGCCGGCTGGCTGGCGAGTTCGTCCGAGCGCAACACGTCGCCGATCAGGTGGTAGGCGTGCCAGGAGACGCGCACCTCGGCTTCGTCGCGCCAGGCGCTACAGGCGTGCTCGAGCCCCGCAGCATCGCCATCGGCGAGCGCTGAAAGCCAGGCGCGGTCTGCGTCATCGGATGAAAGCTCGGCACCGGCTTTCTGAAGGGGGCTGTTCATGGCGGATGAGGGGGGTGCAATGAAGGCGTGCAGGGCGGAGGGGCAAATGGCTCGCGGCAATGTCACCAACGTTCGCCGGCGCGGGTCTCGAGCAGCGGCCGCAGGCGCAAGGCAATCGCTTCGCGCGCGCGGAAGATGCGAGAACGCACCGTCCCGATTGGGCAATTCATCACTTCGGCGATCTCTTCGTAGCTCAGTCCTTCGATCTCACGCAGCGTGATGGCCTGCCGCAAGTCTTCGGACAGACCGGCGACCGCACCGTTCACCGCGGCGGCGATCTCCTTGCTCGCCAACAGCGCCTCGGGAGTTTCGCCATCGCTTAGTTCGTTCTCGACGCGTGAAGTTTCGTCACCGTCGTCGCGAACTGCCAATGATGACTCGGAAATCACGGGATCGCGCTTGAGATCGACCAACTGCTTCTTCGCGGTGTTGACGGCAATCCGGTAGAGCCAGGTGTAGAACGCGCTCTCGCCGCGGAACTGCGGCAGGGCACGATAGGCGCGGATGAAGGTTTCCTGCGCGATGTCCTGGATCAGGTCGACATCGCGCACCATGCGCCCGATCAGCCGCTCGATGCGGCGCTGGTACTTGACCACGAGCATCTCGAAGGCGCGCTGGTCGCCGAGCTTCACGCGCTCGACCAGCAGGGCGTCGGAATCGGTGCTGGACATTCAGGGCTTCGGGGCTGGCGCGTACAGCGCCGCCCGCAACAACCGCGCCGACGCACCAGCCTCGCTCGCGGCGACCGGCAACCAGCGCGCGGGCCCGGATTCAGGGCGCAGGCGCAGCAGCAACCAGCCGCCGAGGTCGATCATCACCTCGACCTGACCCGTCAGCCCATCGGCGCTCCAGCGTTCGCCGCTCCATCCCAGCGTCACGGCGCGCGGTCTGGTGCGCCGCCACGCGATGGCCGCGGCGACGCAGCCGGCCGCGATGGACGCGGTGCCGCCGGCCCAGGCCTCCAGCCCGGACTGCAGCAGGACCCAGGCGCAAAGCGATGCGACCGCCGAAGCCGGCAACAAGGCCAGCGCGAGGTGCCAGGCGCTGCCCCCCGAGCAGACGACCACGACCGGCGGCGCCCGGCGCACGCGCAGACTCACGCGCGCCGGAAGACGAGCGTGCCGTTCGTGCCGCCGAACCCGAAGTTGTTCTTCACCGCGACGTCGATGCGCATGGGACGCGCTTCGTTGGCGCAGTAGTCGAGGTCGCACTCGGGGTCCGGGTTGACGAGGTTGATCGTCGGCGGCGAGACCTGGTGGTACAGGGCCAGCACCGTGAACACGGATTCGATGCCGCCGGCCCCGCCGAGCAGATGCCCGGTCATCGACTTGGTCGAGTTCACGACGAGGCGCCGCGCGTGGTCGCCGAAGGCGAGCTTGATCGCATTGGTCTCGTTCAGGTCACCCAACGGCGTCGAGGTGCCGTGGGCGTTCAGGTACTGGACCTCGGTACCGTTCACGCCGGCGTTGCGCAAGGCGGCGCGCATCGAGCGCTTGGGGCCGTCGACGTTGGGCGCGGTCATGTGGAAGGCGTCGGCCCCCATGCCGAATCCGGCCAGCTCGGCGTAGATGCGGGCCCCGCGCTTCTTCGCGTGTTCGTATTCCTCGAGCACCATCACGCCCGAGCCTTCGCCCAGGACGAATCCGTCGCGGTCCTTGTCCCAGGGGCGCGAAGCACGCTTCGGATCGTCGTTGCGCGTGGACAAGGCGCGCGCCGCGGCGAAGCCGCCCACGCCCAGCGGCGAGACCGTGCTTTCGGCGCCACCGGCCACCATCACGTCGGCGTCGCCGTACTCGATCAGGCGCCCGGCTTCGCCGATGCAGTGCAGCCCGGTCGTGCACGCGGTGGCGATCGCGAGGTTCGGACCGGTGAAACCGAAGTGGATCGAGACATGACCCGAGATCATGTTGACGATCGAGGCCGGCACGAAGAACGGCGAGATCCGGCGCGGCCCGCGCTCGCGGTATTCGCCATCGGTCTGCTCGATCATCGGCAGGCCGCCGATGCCCGAGCCGATGACGCAGCCGATGCGCTCGGCCGCGGCTTCGTCGAGCGCCGCGCCGTGCGGCAGCCCGGCGTCCTGCACCGCCTGGATCGCCGCCGCGATGCCGAAATGGATGAAGCTGTCCATGTGGCGGGCTTCCTTGGCGGGGATGTAATCCTCGATCTGGAAACCCTTGACTTCGCCCGCGAAGCGGCAGGCGAAGGCCGAGGCATCGAACCGGGTAATCGTGTCGATGCCCGAGCGGCCCGCGATCAGGTTGTCCCAACCCTCGGCAACGCGGTTGCCGACCGGGCTCACCAGGCCGAGGCCGGTGACGACGACGCGACGGCGCGACATGAGCTGCTTCAGGCCTTCTGGTGATTGACCGCGTAGTCGATCGCCAGCTGCACCGTCGTGATCTTCTCGGCTTCCTCGTCGGGGATCTCGATCCCGAACTCGTCCTCGAGGGCCATCACCAGTTCAACCGTGTCGAGCGAATCCGCACCGAGATCGGCGACAAAAGACTTCTCGTTGGTGACGTCGGATTCGGGCACGCCGAGTTGCTCGGCGATGATTTTCTTGACACGCGCTTCGATATCGCTCATGACTCCTCCGGGAGTGTGGGATCGGAAAACAGCCCGCGATTCTACCGGTGGGGCAGGGGCGGGTTCGGTGTTGCTGCGGGCGGCGGGGATCAGGCCATCGATCAAACCATCACCATGCCACCGTTGACATTCAGTTCGGCGCCGGTGATGTAGCCCGCCAGCGGGCTGCAGAGAAAGGCCACCGCGTGCGCCACTTCCTGCGGGCTGCCGAGCCGGCCGAGCGGGATCTGCGCCAGAAGGGCCGCCTTCTGCGCCTCTGCCAGGCCCTGCGTCATGTCGGTGTCGATGAAGCCGGGGGCGACGCAGTTGACCGTGATGTTGCGGCTGCCGAGTTCGCGCGCCAGCGCGCGCGTCATGCCGGCGACGCCGGCCTTGGCCGCGGCGTAGTTGGCCTGGCCGGCGTTGCCGGAAACGCCCACCACCGAGGTGATGTTGACGATGCGGCCCCAGCGCTGCTTCATCATCGGCCGCATCGCGGCGCGGCAGGCGCGGAACACGGCCTTGAGGTTGGTGTCGAGCACCGCGTCCCAGTCCTCGTCCTTGAGCCGCATGGCGAGCATGTCGCGCGTGATGCCGGCGTTGTTCACGAGCACGTGCAGCCCGCCGTGTTCGGCCACGACGGCCTCGACCGTCGCTTCGAGCGCGCGCCCGTCGGTGACGTCGAGCACCCGGCCCTGCGCGCCGGGCAAGGCCTGGGCGATGGCCTCGGCGCCGGCGGCCGTGGTCGCGGTGCCGACGACCGCGAGGCCTTGTTCGGACAGCGCGGCGGCGATGGCGCGGCCGATGCCGCGCGAGGCGCCGGTAACGAGGGCAACCTGCCGCGTGGGGCTCATTGCAGCATCCCCAGCGCCTGGGCCAGCGACGGCGGATCGAGCACTTCGGCGCTCGTCACGTCGGCCTCGATGCGCGGCACGGTCTTGGACAGGACCTTGCCGGGGCCGCATTCGAAGACATGCTTCAGATCGCGCGCGCGCAAGGCCTGAACGACCTCGACCCAGCGCACCGGGCCGAAGGCCTGGCGGTACAAGGCGTCGCGGATGCGCTCGGGATCGGTCTCGACCGCCACATCGATGTTGTTGACGAGGGCGATGCGCGGCGCGCGGATCGGCGTCGTCGCGAGCCGCTCCTTCAGGCGCTCGGCGGCGGGCTTCATCAGCGCGCAATGGAACGGCGCCGAGACCGCGAGCGGTAGCAGCCGCTTCGCCCCGGCGGCCTTGAGAACTTGGCAGGCGTGCTCGACGCCGGCCTTGGAGCCCGAAATCACGGTCTGCTTCGGGTCGTTGTAGTTCGCCGCGGAGACGACCTCGCTGGCCTCGGCCGCGGCCTGCTCGCAGCAGCGGCGCACCTCCGCGCCGTCGAGGCCGAGCACGGCCACCATGGCGCCGGCGCCGACCGGCACCGCGTCCTGCATCGCCTGGGCGCGATGGCGCACCAGCGGCAGCGCGTCCGCCAGGCTGATCGCGCCGGCTGCGACCAGGGCGCTGTATTCGCCCAGCGAATGGCCTGCCACCGCCGCCGGCTCGGGCCCGCCCGCGGCAATCCAGGCGCGGTAGGCCGCGACCGCGGCGACCAGCATCACCGCCTGGGTGTTGACGGTGAGGTCGAGCTGCTCCTTGGGCCCTTCGTGGATCAGGCGTGCGATGTCGCTGCCCAGCGCGGCCGAGGCCTCGTCCAGGGTGGCGCGCACCGCGGCGTTGTCGCCCCACGCGTCGAGCATGCCCACCGATTGCGAGCCCTGCCCCGGGAAAACGAATGCGAACGGAACCATCTCGGGTCTGTCTCCTGGCCTGTCTTATGAATGGATCCCAGTCTTGCCGCGGCGCCGGCGCCCCACCGCCCTCGACGCCGAATCCAGCTCAGAAATCGAGCAGCACCGCGCCCCAGGTGAAGCCCCCGCCCACGCCTTCGAGCAGCAAGGTGTCGCCGGCTCGGACGCGGCCGCCGCGCACCGCGGCGTCGAGCGCCAGCGGCACCGAGGCGGCCGAGGTGTTGCCGTGTTCGTCGACGGTGACCACCACCTTCTCCGGCGCCAGCTTCAGGCGCTTGGCGGTGCTGTTCATGATGCGGATGTTGGCCTGGTGCGGAATCAGCCAGTCGATGTCGGCTTCGGTGCGGCCGGCGGCGTCGAGCACCGCGCGTGCCGCGCTTTCGAGCACGCCCACCGCGAGCTTGAACACGGCCTGGCCGTCCATCTTGAGCACCGGGTCGCCCAGGATCTGGCCGCCGCTGACCGTGCCCGGCGTGCAGAGGATCTTCTGGTGCCGGCCATCGGCGTGCAGGTCGCAGGCGAGGAGGCCGGGCCGGTCGCTCGCCTCGAGCACGACCGCGCCGGCGCCGTCGCCGAAGAGCACGCAGGTCGTGCGGTCGTCGAAATCGAGGATGCGCGAGAACACCTCGGCGCCGACGATCAGGGCGCAGCGCGCGCTGCCGGCGCGCACCATCGCGTCGGCCACGGCGAGCGCATAGACGAAGCCGGCGCAGACGGCCTGCAGGTCGAAGGCCGGGCAGCCGTGCACGCCGAGCTTGTTCTGCAGGATCGTGGCGGTCGACGGGAACACCATGTCGGGCGTCGAGGTCGCGACGATGATGAGGTCGACGTCGCCGGCGCTGCGGCCGGCGGCTTCGAGGGCATGGCGCGCGGCCTGCAGCGCGAGGTCGCTCGAATTGACGCCGGGGTCGGCGAAATGGCGGGCGCGGATGCCGGTGCGCTCGACGATCCAGGCGTCGCTGGTCTCGACGCCGCGCGCCGCCAGCAGCGTCGTCATGTCGTCGTTCGTGAGGCGCCGCGGCGGCAGATAGCTGCCGGTGCCGGTGATGCGGGAATGGAGGGGGGCGGTCCGTGTC
>JAGWTS010000248.1 GCA_028868875.1 Burkholderiales bacterium
CTCGGGCTGCGCGTGAGCGATTCGGTGCAGCCCGTGCATTCCTGGAACGAGAGCCAGATCAGCGATTGGCGCCGTGCCTTGGCCAGGCCCGCCGCCATCTGCGCCGCAGCGCCGGCGGGCAGCGCGAGCAAGGCGCTCATCAGCCCAGCGTATTGGAGCAGGCCGCGGCGCGAGATGCCACGCTCGTGCAGATGCTGGCCGAGGGTGGGCTTCATGCCGCGCCCGCGCCCTGCCAGCGCTGCAGCAGTTCCTGCACCCGGTCGCACAGCGCGGGCAGCGCGGCGCGCACCGGCTCCGAAGGCTCGAGCCCCCAGTCGCAGGCCTGGGGCTGGACGGCGACCAGCGCGCGCCGCCGCGGCAGGGTGGCAGACAGCGCGGCCGCGCCGAGCAGGTCGGCCAGCGCCACTTCGTGCGCGGTCTTCTTGCGCCCGCCGAGCTGGCGGTCCATCGCCACGCCTTCGAAGACGCGCACCGCGCCGGGCTCGGCACCGAACATCGCGGCGTCGACGGCAATCAGGGCGGCCGCATCCTGGATCGCCGGCAGCAGGTGCAGGCCGATCGTGCCGCCGTCCTGAAGCGTGGCGCCGCAGCGGCGCGCCGCGAGCAGGTCGATGGCTTGCGGGCCGGCGCCGTCGTCGCCGAGCAGGCGGTTGCCGATTCCGAGCACGAGCACCGAACGAATATCGAGCATGGACTGCCTCGATCCGGCGGGGATTGCCGATGTGGCGACCGTATTCCGATCGGCCGCGGCTTCTGTTGCGCAGGATCAATCCGCGCTGCCGGCGTGCGCAATCAAGATGCGCTGCGAGGTCGCAACAAAAGGGGCGGACATGTGCCTGGCGGTGCCGATGCGGGTGATCGAGGTGCGTGGGATGCTGGCGCGCTGCGAGGCGCGCGGCGTGCAGCGCGAGGCCAGCCTGATGCTGCTCGGCGACGAGCCGCTGGCGGTGGGCGACATGGTGCTGATCCACCTCGGCCACATCGTCTCCAAGGTGGCGGCCGAGGAAGCCGCCGCGGCCTGGGCGCTCTACGACGAGATGCTGGGCGCCGCGCCGCCGCCCGGCGGCGGATGAGGCATGCGCAGGCCCGCCATCCGCTTCGCCAACCGCGCCGTGGCGCCCGATCCGGGTCGAGCCCGATGGACGCAGACGCGGCATTGGAGTGCAATTGCGGCTGATGCGGGCGGCTTGTCGCCCGATCGTGCAGGTGATTCGGGCGGCTTGCCGCCCTCTCGTGCGAACCCGCCAGCGGCCCGGCCGACATGATGTTCAACACCCGCCATCGCGAGGCTTCCCCCGGCAACGACGTTCGGTCGGACGGCGCGAGCCTGCTGGCCGAGATCGCGGTCGGCGTTTCCGCCAGCGGCGACCTGCGCGAGCTGCTGGCGCGGTTTCTCGATCCCATCGTGCGCCTGGCCGGGGCCCAGGCCGGTGCCGTGCGCGTGCTTGCTCCCGAGGCCGGCGCCGCGGGCGGGCCGACGCGGCTGCAGCTGGTGGGCCAGATCGGCCTGCCGCCCGCAACGGTGGGCGTCGCGGAATCGGTCGACCGCCATTGCGGCTATTGCGGCGAAGCCCTGGCGGCCCAGAGCGTGGTCTGGGCCAGCGACCTGCAGGCCTGCAAGCGGCGCTGTCCGCAGGTCTTCGGCGAAGCGCACCTGGGCTCGATGCTGGTGCTGCCGCTGCGTCACCGCGGGCGCGTGCTCGGCGTCTACAACCTCTTCTACGGCGACGACCACGCGCGCCGGCCCGAGGTGGCGGAGCTGCTCGAGCCGGTGGGCGAACTGCTCGGCCTCGCGCTCAACAACGCCCGGCTCGAAGCCGAGAACCTGCGCGCAACCGTGCTCGCCGAGCGCCAGGCGATGGCCGCCGAAGTCCACGATTCGATGGCCCAGATGCTCACCTTCGTGAAGATGCGCCTGCCGCTGCTGCAGGACGCGATGCTCGCGCACGACGACACGCGCTCGACGCGCTACCTGTCCGATGTGCGCCAGGCCGTCGGCGAAGCCCATGCCAGCCTGCGCGAGATCGTCACCCACTGGCGCACCCGCATCGATCCGCGCGGCCTGTTGCCGGCGCTCGAGACGCTGGCCGGGCGCTTCCGCGAGCGCAGCGGCGTCGCGCTCGCATTCGACGACCGCGTCCCCGAACTCGCGCTCGGCACCGAAGGCGACGCCGAGCTGTTCCACATCGTCCAGGAGGCGCTCGCCAACATCGAGCGCCACGCCGGCGCCACGCACGCCTGGCTTCAGGTCGAGCGCCTGCCGGGCGCGGTGGAGGTGTGCATCGAGGACGACGGCATCGGCCCCTCGGCACCCAGCGACGGCAGCGCCCACCACGGGCTCGAGATCATGCGGCTGCGCGCCGAGCGCCTGGGCGCCACGCTCGCGGTCGAGCCGCGGCCCGGCGGCGGCACCCGGGTCGAATTGCTGCTGCCCGAGCCGGCCGCAGGAGCGCGGGCTTGATGGACACGCTGCCGCTCAGCGTCGTTCTCGTCGACGACCACTCGTTGTGTCGCAACGGCCTCACCGACCTGCTGCAGCAGCGCGGCGGGCTGCGCGTGGCTGCCTCCACCGGCGACCCGGCGCAGGTCGGGCCGCTGCTGCGCCAGCACGCCCCCGACCTCGTCGTGCTCGACCTGCGCATGCCCGCCCTCGACGGCCTGAGCCTGCTGCGCCAGTTGCGCGCCGAAGGCATCACGACGCCGGCGCTGATCCTGACGATGAGCGACGCGCGCGACGACCTCGCTTCGGCGCTGCAGGCCGGCGTCACCGGCTACCTGCTCAAGGACATGGAGCCCGAGGACGTGATCGCGGCGATCGTGCGCGCCGCCCACGGCGAACTCGTGGTCGCGCCGGCGCTGACGCTCAAGCTCGCGCAGATGCTGCAGTCCGGCTCGAGCGGCCCCGAGCGACGCGACCTGCTGGGCTCGCTCACCGAGCGCGAGCGCGAGATCCTGGCCCACCTCTCGCACGGCGAGAGCAACAAGACCATCGCACGCGCGCTCGACATCAGCCACGACACGGTGAAGCTGCACGTGCGCCACATCCTGACCAAGCTCAACCTGAACTCGCGCGTCGAGGCCGCCGTCTTCGCGGTCGAACAGCGCGCCACCCAGCAGGGCCCGAGCCTGGTGGATTCGGCTAGGCGAACGCCGCGCTGAGTTCCTCGGGCAGGGCCGCGCTCTCGCGCCAGGCCAGGGTGTTGCGCAGGCGCACGACCTCGCCGACGATGATGAGGCAGGGCGCGACGAGCCCCGCCGCCTCGACCTCGGCCGCAAGATCGGCGAGCGTGGCGCTGACCACCCGCTGTTCGCGCAAGGTGCCGTTCTCCACCACCGCGGCCGGCAGTGTCGGCGCCAGGCCGTGTTCGACGAGGCGGCTGCAGATCTGCGCCAGCGCACTCAGGCCCATGTAGATCACCAGGGTCTGGCGCGGGCGCGCCAGCGCCGTCCAGTCGAGATCGGCGCTGCCGTCCTTCAGATGGCCGGTGACAAAGGTGCAGCTCTGTGCGTGGTCGCGGTGGGTGAGCGGAATGCCGGCGTAGGCCGAGACGCCGCAGGCCGCGGTGATGCCGGGCACGACCTCGAAGGCGATGCCGGCCGCGGCCAGCGCCTGCATCTCTTCGCCGCCGCGGCCGAAGACGAAGGGGTCGCCGCCCTTCAGGCGCACGACGCGCCGGCCCTGGCGCGCCAGCCGCACCAGCAGCTCGTTGATGTCGTCCTGCTTCAGGGTGTGGTGGTTGCGCTCCTTGCCGGCATAGATGCGCTCGGCGTCGGGGGCGATGAGTTCGAGCACCTCGGGCGAGACCAGGTGGTCGAGCACCACGACCTCGGCCTGGGCGAGCAGGCGCGCCGCGCGCAGCGTCAGCAGGTCGGGGTCGCCGGGGCCGGCGCCGACGAGGTAGACGCGGCCCAGGGCAGGGTGCGCGGGGCGGAGCAGCGCGAGATCGGTACAGGCATTCATCGCATTGAATCCTCAGTGTTCGCCCTTGGTGCGCAGGAGTCCGGCCATGCGGTTGCCCTGCTTCTGCGGCCCGCCGCGCGGGAACATCTCGTGCAGCGCGTGGTTGTTGCCGCGCTCCGGCCCCCAGCGCTCGCTGAAGTGGCGGATCATCACCCGCACCTGGGCTTGCACGCCATGCTCGGCGTAATAGTCGCGCAGGTAGCGGATCAATTCCCAATGGGCGGGCGTCAGCACCAGCTCCTCGCGCCGCGCCAGCGCCTCGGCGAAGGCCGGCGACCAGTCGCCGAGGTCGCGCAGATAGCCTTCGCTGTCGACCGCGATGGCGCGGCCTTCGACGACGATTGTTGCGGCGGAAATGGGGCTCATCGTCGATGGCTCAAGCGGTGGCGCGGCTGAAGGCGCTCGCGGCAATTTCGACGCCTTGCGCGCCCCGCACCTCGCGCACGAAGGCCATGAAGCGGCGCGGCCAGTCGTTGCCGCCGCAATGGCGCTGGTGCATGTACGAGGCCAGCACGTTGTGGATGCGGATGCCGTCGAAGCCGCAGCCCAGGCCCTGGCCGCGCTGCACCCGGTAGGCGAAGTGCAGGCCGCTGCCGAGGTCCAGGTTCTCCAGGCTCGAATGGTGGAACTCGTGGCCCAGGCGCAACGTGCCCGTGCCGCCGCCGGGCCAGGGGAAGGCCGCGGTCTCCTGCATGCGCACGTAGCCGCGGCCGACCGGGCGCTCGTGCATCACCGCATCGCCCGCGATCACGCCCACCATCTGCGCGCTGCGGCCGTTCCAGTTCAGCGTGCGCGCCAGGTACATGAGGCCGCCGCATTCGGCGTAGACCGGCAGGCCGTCGACGATGGCGCGGTGCAGTTCGGTGCGCAGCGAGACGTTGGCTTCGAGCTCGGCCATGAACAGCTCGGGAAAGCCGCCGCCGATGAAAAGGCCGTCGAGCGCGGGCAGGTGGGCGTCGGCCAGGGTGTCCAGCGGCACCAGCGTTGCGCCTTCGGCTTCGAGCGCGCGCAGGTCGTCGGGGTAGTAGAAGCCGAAGGCCTTGTCGCGCGCGACGCCGATGCGCAGGCCACCGCCGCGGCGCGGCGCGGCGGGCGCCGCGGGCAGGGTGATCGCCGGCCGCGGGGCGGCGCCCGCGAGTTCGAGCACGGCCGCCAGGTCCACCTGTTCGGCGATGAGCCGGCCCATCGCCTGCACGCGCTCGCCGGCGTTGCCGAGCTCGCGCTCGGGCATCAGGCCGAGATGGCGCTCCACGAGTTCGAGCCGCGCGTCGCGCTGCACCGCGCCGAGCACCGGCACGTCGGTGTAATGCTCGATCACCGCGCGCAGCTTGCTTTCGTGGCGGCTGCCGCCGAGCTGGTTCAGGATCACGCCGCCGATGCGCAGGCCGGGGTCGAAGGCCTGGTAGCCCAGGATCAGCGGCGCCACGCCGCGCGTCATGCCGCGCGCGTCGATCACCAGCAGCACCGGCAGGCCGAGACGGTGCGCGAGCGCGGCATTGCTGTTGCTGCCGTCGAGCGCGAGGCCGTCGTACAGCCCCTTGTTGCCCTCGACCAGGCAGAGGTCGGCGCGCGCGCCGTGCTCCGCGTAGGCGGCGTCGATCTCGCTCGCGGCCATCAGCATCATGTCCAGGTTCAGGCAGGGCCGGCCGGCGGCGAGCGAGAGCCACATCGGGTCGATGTAGTCGGGTCCCTTCTTGAACGGCTGGACCGCGAAGCCGCGCCCGGCGAGTGCGGCAGCCAGTCCGAGCGTGAGCGTGGTCTTGCCCGAGGACTTGTGCGCCGCCGAGACGAGCAGGCCGGGGTTCAGCATCGCTTCATTCCTTGCCGAAGGCCGCGAAATCGTCCTGCGGCAGGAAGTCGAGCGCGCGCACGCCGACGGTCGTGAGCAGGAAGGCAATGCCGAGCCCCCCGATGCCCAGCAGCCACTCGGGCAGGCTCGGGTGGTACACGCTCACCGCGCCGTCGCCGAAGGTGCTGGTCGCCACGTAGCCCGGAAAGATGTCCAGCGGATAAGCCTGGCCGCCGATGATGAAGACGTAGAGGAAGGCGAAGGCGCCGAGCACGACGAGCGCGCTCGCGGCCAGCATCACGCGCGCGGAAGGCGGCCGCAGCTGGAACAGCAGCGCCATCGGCAGCACCGCGCCGAGCGCCACGTAGCCGAGCCAGAACAGCGGTGCGAACAGCCCTGAAGGGTCGCCGCGGCCGAGCAGGATGAAGGCTTCGAAAGCGCCCTGGCGCGACCAGTACCCGTTGGTCATGTGGAACACGGCCACCAGATAGAGCGCGGCGCCGACGAAGACCGCGAGCAGCCGCGCCATGCGCCGGCGCACGGCCTCGGGCAGCACGCGTCCGTTCCAGGCGTACATCGCCGACTGCACGATCAGGAACACCGCCAGCCCCCAGGCGAAAGACAGCACGATGAACAGCGGCGCGAGCAGCGCCGACTGGTAGGCCTGGCGCGCGACGAGAAAGCCGAAGATCGACCCGGTGCCGGTGGTGAGCGCAAAGCGCCAGACCAGCGCGGCGATGCCGGCGGCGCGGGCGTGGCGGTTCAGGCGGCGCTCGAACATCGTCAGCAGGTAGAGCGCGACGATCGCCGCCATGCCTGAATAGAGGAAGACGTTCCAGGCGAAGACCGAGCGGAAGTTGTAGTTCGTCGCCGCCACGAGGACGCGGTCGGGGCGGCCGAGGTCGAGCATCAGCACCGACAGGCCGCCGCCGAGCAGGGCCAGCGAGAGCAGCCCCGACAGCGGCGCGCGCGGCTTGTAGACGCTCTGGCCGAAGACCGAGCCGATCGAGGCGATGTTGAGCACGCCCGAGGCGGCGACGATCATGAAGATCGCAAACACATGCGGCAGGCCCCAGACCACCTGGTTGTTCATGCCGGTGACGATGTGGCCGTTCTCTTCCATGGTGTGCGCGGCCGCCAGGCCGATGCCGCTCACCGCGGCGCCGACCGCGAGCAGGACGTAGAAGATGCGTTCTTCGAGGGGGTAGAAGGCCGATCGCAGGGAGGTCATCACAGTCCCTCGTAGCGCACGCCGGGGTCGAGGGCCAGGTCGGCGCGCAGGGCCCGGGAGGCGACCTCGCGCACGCGGCGCGCGATCTCGCTTTGCGGGTCGTTCAGGTCGCCGAACAGCATCGCGCCATGGCCCGTGGTCTTGCAGGCCTCGACGCAGGCCGGCCCGGCGCCGCGGTCGATGCGCTGCACGCACAGGGTGCAGCCTTCGGCGCAGCCCTTGCCGCGCGGCACCTCGGGCTTCTGGTCGTGCAGCGGTTCGTGCACGAAGGAGCGCGCCTTGTAGGGGCAGGCCATCAGGCAGTAGCGGCAGCCGATGCACAGGTGGTGGTCGACGAGGACGATGCCGTCGGCGCGCTTGAACGAGGCGCCGGTGGGGCAGACGTCGACGCAGGGCGGCTCGGCGCAGTGCTGGCACATCACCGGCAGCGAGGCCTTGCGCCCGGTCTTGATCTCGACGAGTTCGACCTTGCGGATCCACTGCGGGTCGGTCGGCGCCGTGCGCCCCGACAAGCCGTTCTCGGTGTCGCAGGCGCTCACGCATTCGCTGCAGCCGGCCGCGCATTTCGTGGTGTCGACGAGCAGGCCCCAGCGCACCTTGGAGCTGGCCTCGGTCGGGGCGGCGCGCGCCACCTGCATCAGGTGGATGCCGGGGGCGAGGGCGACGCCGCCGACGGCGGCCAGGCCGAGGAAGCGGCGCCGGCCCTCGAGGGCATCGACCGAGCCAGGGGTCAGGGCATCGACCGAGCCAGCGTCCTGGGCCCACCCAGGGCTCGGGGCCGGGCCCGCGGCCGGCTTCACGGCCGGGCCTCCGCGGCCACGGCGCCGTGCGCGGCGGGCCGGCTGGCATGGCATTCGAAGCAGTCGATGCGCACCGCCGCATAGGCGTGGCAGCTGACGCAGAAGTCCCCCGGCGCGGCGGCGACGCTGCCGCTGGTCTTGCTCGCATGACAGGCGACGCAGCGCTCGAGGCTGACCGCGGCGCCGCGCTCGCCCAGGTGCACGGTGCGCCAGCGCTGGTGCTTCAACAGGTCCATGTGGTGGCGGCGCATCGTCGCGGGGTCGGCGATGCAGGGCCCGTTCAGCGCGCGCTCGATCTTGGGCAGCAGCGAATCCTCTGCATCGGTGCCCGCGGCCGCGTGCGCGCCGCCGCCTGCCGCAAGCAGCAGCCAGGCCAAGGCGACGAGCCAGCGCCGCATCGGCCTACTCCCCCAGCCCCATCTGGATGTAGCCGGTGGGGCAGACATCCTTGCAGATGTGGCAGCCGATGCACTTGTCGTAGTCGGTGTCGACATAGCGCCCGGTCGTGGCGCGGGCCTTGGGCACCTTGAACACGGCGGTCTGCGGGCAGTAGACGACGCAGTTGTCGCATTCGAAGCACAGCCCGCAGCTCATGCAGCGCTTGGCCTCGGCCACGGCCTCGGCCTCGCTGAGCGCGAGCACCCGTTCCTCGAAGTTGTCGAGCGCCTGCTCGGCCGAGAGCGAGACAACCTTGCGCTTGTGGCGCTCGGTGTAGGGGAAGTGGCCGAGGAAGAGTTCCTCGTGCGGAATGACATAGCGGTCGGAGCGGTTGTCGAAGTTGTGGACCACCGCTGCGTTCTTGTCGGTGCCGCGCAGGGGTTCGGACACGGCACCGAGTTGGACGCCTTTCTCCAGCAGCTTGCGCTTGAGGTCCCAGGCGTGGACGTCGATCTTGGGCCGCTTGTCGAGCGCTTCGCCGCGCAGGAAGCGGTCGATGCCGTCGGCGGCGATCGCGCCGTGGCCGATCGCGGTCGTCAGCAGATGCGGGCGCACCACGTCGCCGCCCACGAACATCCCCGCCTGGCCTTGCACCTGGTAGTTCTTGTCGGCGGCGATGCCGCCCTTGCCGTTGTTCAGCCCTTCGAGCCCGGAGAAGTCCACCGCCTGGCCGATCGCCGAGACGATGAGGTCGGCCTCGATGTCTTCCTCGGTGCCCGCGATGTTCTTGATCTCGAGGCGCCCGCCCGTGATCTTCGCTTCGCAGCGGATCACGCGCAGGCCGGTGGCGCGCCCGCTTGCGTCGCGCAGCACCTTCACCGGCGCGAGCCCGCCGCGGATGGCGATGCCTTCGCCCAGCGCGTGCTCGACCTCGTGGCGGCTCGCCTGCATCTTCTCGACCGCGAAGATCGAGGTCAGCGTCACCTCGGCGCCCTGCTTGGCCGAGACCTCGGCCACGTCCTGCGCGCTGTAGCCG
>JAGWTS010000559.1 GCA_028868875.1 Burkholderiales bacterium
GGCGGCGCCAGCCCCGGTTCGCGGCGCCGCCGCGGCCGGATCGGGCGCCCTCGCGGTCGAAGTGTTCCGCCATCCGCGCGATCTGCCGCCCGATGTCGTCGCCTTGTTCGAAGCCGCGGCCCGCGGCGCCAGCGTCGAGCTCGGGCTGGAATGGCATGCCCTGCTCGTCGACCACGTGTTCGAGGCGACGAACGAGGTGCGCTTCTTCGTCCTCAGGCGCAGCGGCGCCGCCGTCGCGGCGCTGCCGATGCGGCGCGCGCACGACGACCCCCGCCGCGCCCACAGCCTGAGCAACTACTACACGGCGCTGTACGCCCCGGCCTTCCAGGACGGCGTCGACGCGGCCGAGCTCGTACCGCTGCTGCGCGCCGTCCGGCGCGAATGGCGCGGCGCGGCGGTGTTCGATTTCGAGCCGCTCGACCCGGCGTCGCGCGAATACGGCTTGCTCGAAGCGGCGCTGAAGCGCGCGCGCATCGTGCCCTTTCGCTACTTCCGCTTCGGCAACTGGTACCTGCCCAGCTGCGGGCTCGAGTCGGGGCCTTACCTGGCGGCGCGCGAAGGCTCGGTGCGCAGCACGATCAAGCGCATGGGCAAGAAGTTCGCGGCCCAGGGCGGCAGGCTCGAAGTCATCACCGGCGGCGAGCGCGTGCAAGCGGGCATTGCGGCCTACGAGAAGGTCTACGCCTCGAGCTGGAAGATTCCCGAGCCCTACCCCGAATTCGTGCGCGGCCTCGTGCGCTGCGGTGCCGCGCAGGGCTGGCTGCGGCTGGGCGTGGCCTGGCTCGGCGAGGAGCCGATCGCGGCGCAGATCTGGATCACGGCCTTCGGCCGCGCCGAGATCTTCAAGCTCGCCTACGACGAGGCGCACAAGGCGCTCTCGGCCGGCACGCTGCTGACGACCCTGCTGATGACGAAGGCGCTCGACGAGGACCGCGTGCACGAGGTGGACTACCTGATCGGCGACGACCCCTACAAGCGCGCCTGGATGAGCGAGCGCCGCGAGCGCTGGGGCCTCGTGGCTTACAGTGCGGCCAGCCCGGCGGGCCTGTTCGGCCTGGCGCGCGAGGGGCTCCAGCGAACGCTGAAGAAGATCGCAGCGCTGCGCGTGTTTTCGCGGTTCGCACGAGTGCCGGAAAACGTTTCGGCGCAGGCCGGCGCGACGCCGCACTGATCGCGAGGGGAACCCGATGAAGGCCGTTTCAATTCACCCTGGCAAGCACGCCGCCGGCCCGCGCCTGCGAGGCACGATGCTGCGCGCCGCGCTGGGCCTGCTGGCCGCGCTGGCACTGGCGCCCGCCTTCGCCGAAGGCGGCTGCGGCGACCTCGCGAACGCCTACGGCCCCTTCGACTACCGTACCGACCGCGACAAGCTGCCCATCGTCAACCTGCACCATTTCACGCCCCAGGTCCAGGCCCTGGTGCAGGGACAGGAAGGCCAAGTGGGCGGCGACCTGGACTACGTGCTGCGTGCCTTTCCCAACCATTACCCCGCCCTGCTCACGGTCGTGAAGTACGGCGAGAAGACCAATTCGGCCCAGCCACCGGACCTGCCCCGGCCGATCGAGTGCTACTTCGAACGCGCCATCCGCTTCCAGCCCGAGGACGCCATCGTCAGGGTCATCTACGCCAAGTTCCTGACCGACCGGCATCGCAAGGCCGATGCGATGGCACAGCTGGCGATCGCCATGAACCTGTCCAAGGACAACGAGCTCACGCAGCAGAACGTCGGCCTGGCCTATGTCGACCTCAAGGAATTCGGCAAGGCG
>JAGWTS010000560.1 GCA_028868875.1 Burkholderiales bacterium
GGATCGGCAGACCGCAGTTGTGCGCGATGTCGGTCGCCTTGCTCGCCCACGGCGACACGGTGCCCAGGCGCGGCATGACGACGACGAGCGCGCCTTCGCCGGCGGGCGCAGGGTCACCGTAGGTCAGCAAGGCCGCCAGCGTGTCGCGCATCGCGCCGCCCGCCGCCGCATCGCTCCAGACCCAGTGCACATGCCGCGCGCTGACGCCGACGATGCGCGGGCAGCACAGCGCAAGCCGCGAGACAAGCCCCTGGGTGCGAAAGGGGGACAGGGCATTGGCGCCCTCGAAACACAGCAGATGCTTGGGCGCGGAGGTCATGCCCGAATTTTACGGGGCGGGCGATAATCGAAACCCGATGAGCATCACCCTCAAGACCCCCGCCGACATCGACGCCATGCGCGTTGCCGGCCGCCTCGCCTCCGAGGTGCTCGACTTCCTCACCGCGCATGTCAAACCCGGCGTCACCACGCTGCAGATCGACCAGCTCGCGCACGACTACATGGTCAACGTGCAGGGCACGATCCCGGCGACGCTGAACTACTCGCCGCCCGGCTACCCACCCTACCCAGCGTCGCTGTGCACCTCGGTCAACCACGAGGTCTGCCACGGCATCCCGGCCGAGCGGCCGCTCAAGAACGGCGACATTGTCAACATCGACGTCACCGTCATCACGAAGGACGGCTGGCACGGCGACAACAGCCGCATGTTCGTCGTCGGCGAAGGCAGCATCGCCGCCAGGCGCCTGTGCGCGCTGACCTTCGAGGCGATGTGGAAGGGCATCGCGAAGGTCCGCCCGGGGGCACGGCTGGGCGACATCGGCCACGCGATCCAGATGTTCGCCGAACACAACGGCTTTTCGATCGTGCGCGAGTTCTGCGGCCACGGCATCGGCCAGCGTTTCCACGAAGAGCCGCAGGTGCTGCACTACGGCCGGCCCGGCACGCTCGAGGAACTCGTGCCCGGCATGGTGTTCACGATCGAGCCGATGATCAACGCCGGCAAGCGCGACATCCGCGAGGACCGCAAGGGCGGCCACTACGACGGCTGGACGATCGTGACCAAGGACCGGTCCCTCTCGGCGCAGTGGGAGCACACCGTCGTCGTGACCGAGACCGGCTACGAGGTGCTGACGGTGAGTGCCGGCAGCCCGCCCGCGCCGGCGTTCGCGACCGCAGGCTACGGCACGCGGACACCCGCGCTCGCTTAAGGCATGTCCGCGCTGCCGCAGCCCGCCCACGGCGTGGCCCGCCTGCGGCTGCAACTCGGCGCCGACAAGAACGCGCTGCTCGAACGCTTCGCCGCCGCGGGGCCGAACCCGGTGGCGGCGACGATCCTGGTCCGCGACCTGGCGCGCCTGGTCGACCGCACCTTGACCGAGCTCTGGATCGCAAGCCTGATGCCCGCCGGCGCCGCACTCGTGGCCGTCGGCGGCTACGGCCGCGGCGAGCTGTTCCCGCACTCCGACGTCGACGTGCTGATCCTGCTGCCCGACGACGTCTCCGCCGAAGAGGCGCGGCCGGCCATCGAGCGCTTCATCACCGCCTGCTGGGACATCGGCCTGGAGATCGGCTCCTCGGTGCGCACGGTCGACGAATGCATCGCCGAGGCCGAGCGCGACGTCACCGTGCAGACCTCGCTGCTGGAAAGCCGCTACCTGTGCGGCTCGCGGCGCGTCTTCACCACCTTCCGCCACGCCAACACGCGGGCGATGGACGCACGCGCCTTCCTGCGCGCCAAGACGCTGGAGATGCGCCAGCGCCACAC
>JAGWTS010000249.1 GCA_028868875.1 Burkholderiales bacterium
TCGCCGCAGCGGTCGAGGTGGTGCAGGTAGGCGCGGCTGAAGTGGTTGCAGCAATGGCAGTCGCAAGTCGCATCGAGCGGCCCTTCGTCGTCGCGAAAGCGCGCGTTGCGCAAGCGCAGGTCGCCGAAGCGCGTGAAGAGGTGGCCGTTGCGCGCATTGCGCGTCGGCATCACGCAGTCGAACATGTCGACGCCTTGCGCCACGCCTTCGACCAGGTCTTCGGGCGTGCCCACGCCCATCAGGTAGCGCGGCTTGGCCGCCGGCAGGCGGTGCGGGGTGTGCGCCATGATGCGCAGCATCTCTTCCTTGGGCTCGCCGACGCTGACGCCGCCGATCGCGTAGCCCAGCAGGTCGAGCTCGACCAGCGCCGCGAGCGACTCCTCGCGCAGGGGCTCGAACATGCCGCCCTGGACGATGCCGAAGAGCGCGTTCGGGTTCTCCAGCCGCACGAATTCGTCGCGGCTGCGCCGCGCCCAGCGCAGGCTCAGCTCCATCGAGCGCCGCGCCGCGGCCTCGCCGGTGATCACGCCCTGGGTCTCGTAGGGCGTGCACTCGTCGAACTGCATCACGATGTCGGAGTTCAGCACCGTCTGGATCTGCATGCTGACCTCGGGCGTCAGGAAGAGCTTGTCGCCGTTGACCGGCGACGCGAACTTCACGCCTTCTTCGCTGATCTTGCGCATCTCGCCCAGGCTCCAGACCTGGAAGCCGCCGCTGTCGGTGAGGATGGGCCGTTCCCAGGCCTCGAAGCGGTGCAGGCCGCCGAACTTGCGCAGCACGTCCAGCCCCGGGCGCATCCAGAGGTGGAAGGTGTTGCCGAGGATGATCTCGGCGCCCATCTCCTCGAGCGAGCGCGGCATCACGCCCTTGACGCTGCCGTAGGTGCCCACCGGCATGAAGACGGGGGTCTCGACGCTGCCGTGGTTCAGCGTCAGGCGGCCGCGGCGCGCGCGGCCTTCGGTCTTGGACAATTCAAAGGCGAACATGGCGCGATTGTCGGCCGTCAGGCCGCGCGCCCGAGCAGCATCGCGTCGCCGTAGCTGAAGAAGCGGTAGCGCGCCTCGACCGCGTGGCGGTAGAGCGCGCGCACGTGGTCGTAGCCCGAGAAGGCCGAGACCAGCATCAGCAAGGTGCTGCGCGGCAGGTGGAAATTGGTGAGCAGCAGGTCGACGACGCGGAATTCGAAACCCGGGGTGATGAAGAGATCGGTCTCGCCGCGCGCCGCCACGAGCCGGCCCGCTCCCAGCCGTGCAGCCGATTCGAGCGCGCGCGCCACGGTCGTGCCGACCGCGACGATGCGCCCGCCGGCGCGGCGCGCCGCCTCGATCGCGGCCACGGTCTCGGCACCGACCTCGAACCATTCGCTGTGCATGTGGTGGTCCGCCAGGCGCTCGACGCGCACCGGCTGGAAGGTGCCGGCCCCGACATGCAGGGTGAGCGCGCTGCGCGCGACGCCGCGTCGCTCCAGCGCCGCGAGCAGCGCGGCGTCGAAATGCAGGGCCGCGGTCGGCGCCGCGACCGCGCCCGCTCGCGCGGCGAACACCGTCTGGTAGCGGCTCTGGTCCTCGGCGTCGTCGCCATGCGTGATGTAGGGCGGCAGCGGCACATGGCCATGGCGCTGCAGCAGCTCGAGCGGGTCGGCCGGAAAGCGCAGGTGGAACAGGGAATGGTCGGGACCGGCGCGGCCCAGCACCTCGGCGTCGAAGGCGTCGGCGAAGCGGATGCGGCTGCCCGGGCGCGGCGACTTGCTCGCGCGCAGATGGGCCAGCACTTCGTGATCGGCGAGCACGCGCTCGACCAGGGCTTCGACGACGCCTCCGGTGGGCTTCTCGCCGTGCAGCCGCGCCTTGATGACGCGGGTGTCGTTGACGACGAGCAGGTCGCCCGGCGCCAGCAGTTGCGGCAATTCGCTCACGACACGGTCCGCGGGCAAGGCGCCGCGGCCGTCGAGCAGGCGGGCCGCGCTGCGTTCGCGGGCCGGATGCTGAGCGATCAGCTCGGGCGGCAGCGCGTAGTCGAAATCGTCGACGGTGAAGGTTCTGGATTGGGGCATGGCTTGCAGGCTGGACCGGCCTGAAGACTCTGTGGGGCGGCCGATTGTTCCATGGCCACGGCGACAATGGGCCCATGCCCACAGCTGCCCGCGAGAAGTCGGCTCCGCAGCGGGCGATGGAGCGTCTGGGCCTGAAGCGCGACATCGACCTCGCGCTGCACCTGCCGCTGCGCTACGAAGACGAGACCCGCTTGACGCCGATCGCCGCGCTGCGCGAAGGCGAGACCGCGCAGGTCGAAGGCGTGGTGACGGACAGCCGGGTCGAGGCGCGTTCGCGGCGCCAGCTCGTCGTGCACCTGGCCGACGCCAGCGGCGAGCTCGTGCTGCGCTTCCTGAACTTCTACTCTTCGCAGCAAAAGCAGCTTGGGGTCGGCCAGCGCCTGCGCGTTCGCGGCGAGCTGCGCGACGGCTTTCTCGGGCGCGAGATGGTGCACCCGGTGTTCAAGGCGGTCGAGCCCGGCGCCCCTTTGCCGGCGGCGCTGACCCCGGTCTACCCGTCGAGCGCGGCCCTGCCCCAGGCCTATCTGCGCAAGGCCGTGGCCTCGGCGCTGGCGCGCGCGCCCTTGCACGAGCTGCTGCCGCCGGACTGGTTGCCGCCCGGCCTGCCGACGCTGCGCGAAGCACTCCACTTTCTCCATCACCCACCGCCCGGGGCGCCGCTGGCCCTGCTCGAAGACCACAGCGACCCGGCCTGGCAGCGCCTGAAGTTCGACGAGCTGCTGGCGCAGCAGGTCTCGCAACTGCGCTCGCAGCGCGAACGCGCAGCCTTGCTCGCGCCCGCGCTGCAGGACACGGCCTTGCCGGCGAAGCTGCGCGCCGCCCTGCCTTTTGCCCTGACCGCGGCGCAGGAGCGCGTCGTCGCCGAGATCGGCGCCGACCTCGCGCGGCCGCGGCCGATGAACCGCCTGCTGCAAGGCGATGTCGGATCGGGCAAGACCGTGGTCGCGGCGCTCGCCGCCGCCGCGGCGATCGGCGCGGGCTGGCAATGCGCCTTGATGGCGCCGACCGAGATCCTGGCCGAGCAGCATTTCCGCAAGCTCGTGGCCTGGCTCGAACCGCTGGGCATCGGCATCGCATGGCTCAGCGGCAGCCGCAAGGGCAAGGCGCGCCGGGCGATGGTCGAGCAGGTGGCCTCGGGCGAAGCGGCGCTCGTCGTCGGCACGCATGCGGTGATCCAGCACGACGTGGTCTTCGCCCGCCTCGGCCTGGCGGTGGTCGACGAACAGCACCGCTTCGGCGTCGCCCAGCGGCTGGCCCTGCGCGCCAAGCTCGAGGAACAGTCGCTCGAGCCCCATCTGCTGATGATGAGCGCGACGCCGATCCCGCGCACCCTGGCGATGAGCTACTTCGCCGACCTCGACGTGAGCACGATCGACGAGCTGCCCCCGGGCCGCACGCCGGTGCTGACCAAGGTCTTCGGCGACGGACGGCGCGACGAGGTGATCGCCCGCATCCGCGACGAGGTGGCGCGCGGGCGCCAGGTCTACTGGGTCTGCCCGCTGGTCGAGGAAAGCGAGCACCTGGACCTGCAGAACGCCACCGAGACCCATGCCCAGCTCGGCCAGGCCTTGCCCGGCGTCAGCGTCGGCCTGCTGCACGGGCGCATGGCCGGGGCCGAGAAGGCGGCCGTGATGGCGCAGTTCGGCGGCGGGCAGATGCAGGTGCTGGTGGCGACGACGGTGATCGAGGTCGGGGTCGACGTGCCCAACGCCAGCCTGATGGTGATCGAGCATGCCGAGCGCTTCGGCCTGGCCCAGCTGCACCAGCTGCGCGGGCGCGTCGGCCGCGGCGCCGTGGCCAGCGTCTGCGTGCTGATGTACACCGCGCCGCTCTCGGCCACCGGCAAGGCGCGGCTGCGGGCGATGGCCGAGACCACCGATGGCTTCGAGATCGCGCGCCGGGACCTCGAGATCCGCGGCCCGGGCGAGTTCATGGGGGCGCGCCAGAGCGGCGACGCCTTGCTGCGATTCGCCGATCTGCAGGCCGACGAAGCCTGGCTCGCCCAGGCGCGTGCGCTCGCGCCGCGCCTGCTGGCCGAGCACCCGGCCGCGGCGCAGGCCCAGGTCGACCGCTGGCTCGGCGCCAAGGCCGAATTTCTCAAGGCATGAATGGGCTCCCCCCCGTAGCGCCTTCGGCGCTCCCCCCAAGCATGCAAGGGGGGCGCCGCCAGCGGCCCGGCTGCAGCCGGTTCCGCGGCGGCCGCTTGCAGGGCGTCGCGCGAGGCACGGCAGGTTGACTATGGCTTGTCACAGAACCATAGCCAGCACAGGCGCACAATCGCGCCATGACCCTGACCGAGCTGAAATACATCGTTGCCGTCGCCCGCGAGCGCCATTTCGGCCGTGCCGCCGAGGCCTGCTTCGTCTCCCAGCCGACGCTCAGCGTTGCGATCAAGAAGCTCGAGGAAGAGCTCGACGTGAAGCTCTTCGAGCGCGGCGCGAGCGAGGTGAGCGTGACGCCGCTGGGCGAGGACATCGTGCGCCAGGCGCAGCAAGTGATCGAGCAGGCGCAGGCCATCCGCGAGATCGCCCAGCGCGGCAAGGATCCGGTGAGCGGGCCGCTGCGCCTGGGCGTGATCTACACGATCGGCCCCTACCTGCTGCCCGACCTGGTTCGCAACGCGATCGACCAGGTGCCGCAGATGCCGCTGATGCTGCAGGAAAACTTCACCGCCCGGCTGCTCGAGAGCCTGCGCACCGGCGACCTCGACTGCGCGATCATGGCCGAGCCCTTCCCCGATTCGGGACTGGCGATCGCGCCGCTCTACGACGAGCCTTTCGCGGTCGCGGTGCCCAAGACCCATGTCCTGGCCAAGCGCAAGAGCATCAGCGCCGAGGAGCTGAAGGCCGAGACCATGCTGCTGCTCGGCACCGGGCACTGCTTTCGCGACCACGTGCTCGAGGTCTGTCCCGAATACGCGCGCTTCGCGAGCGACGCCGAAGGTATCCGAAAGAGCTTCGAAGGCTCGTCGCTCGAAACCATCAAGTACATGGTGGCCTCGGGCATGGGCGTGACCGTGGTGCCGCGGCTGTCGGTGCCCAAGGAGAGCCAGCCGCACATCAAGTACCTGAACTTCAGCGACCCGGTGCCGACGCGTCGCGTCGTGCTCGCCTGGCGCCGCAGCTTTCCGCGCTACGCCGCGATCGCGGCCTTGCGCAACGCGATCCACGCCTGCCCGCTGACGGGGGTGAAGCGGCTGCGCGCCTGAACGCGACCGCGGTTCGCGCGGCAGGCGCCGGCGCGGCAGATCAGTCTTCGAGCCGCTTCGGCCAGCTCGCCTTCAAAAGCTTCGACAAGGCGCGGTCGGCGAGCAGCCGCCCGCCGGTCTGGCAGCGCGCGCAGTAGTTGGCTTCGTTGGTGGCGTAGACGATGCGCTGCACCGGCGCGCCGCAGTCCGGGCAGGGCTGGCCGAAGCGGCCATGCACCGCCATCTCCGGGCGGAACGCGGTGACCCTCTCGGGCCAGTCGCCGGCTTCGGCGCGCAGGCGCTCGGTCCATTCGCCGAGCAGGGCGCGCACGGCTTCGTACAAACGCTGGACGGATTCGGCCGGCAGGGTGCGTGTCAGCGCCAGCGGCGAGAGCCGGGCCCGATGAAGGATCTCGTCGGAATAGGCGTTGCCGATGCCGCTGAACAAGGCCGGATCGGTGAGCGCGCGTTTCAAGGTGTGGTTCTCGCTCGCCAGCCGTTCGGCGAACGCGGCGAGGTCGATCGCCATCGGGTCGATGCCACCGGCATCGAGCGCGGCCAGCGCCGCCCGGCCGTCGACGAAATGCAGCGAAGCGCGGCGCGTCGTCCCGGCTTCAGTGAGCACGAGCTGGCCGTCGTCGAACTCGAAGACCGCGAGTGCAATGCGCGCCGGCGGCTTCGCGCCCGGCGCGAGCCAGCGCAGGCGGCCGGCAATCATCAGGTGGACGACGAGCCAGCGCCCGTCGTCGAGGCCGAGCGCGACGCGCTTGCCGACGCGCTCGACCGCGACCACGGTCCGGCCCTCGGCTTCGGCGATCGGCGGCACGGCGGTGCGCAGCAGGAACGGGTTCAGGATCCGCAGCCGCCGCAGCACGCGGCCGCCGAGCTTGGCCTGGGCGCGTTCGACGTAGACCTGGATGTCGGGCAGTTCGGGCATGGCAGCGCATGGTGCCACCGACGGCGATAATCCGCGATTCGCTTGGCGCCGCCCCCATGTCCACCCCAGCCCCGTCCCGAATCGAAAGCCGCATCGACGCAGAAGTGCGGCGCCGCCGCACCTTCGCGATCATCAGCCACCCCGACGCCGGCAAGACCACGCTGACCGAAAAGCTGCTGCTGTTCTCGGGCGCGATCCAGATCGCCGGCAGCGTGAAGGCGCGCAAGGCGAGCCGCCACGCAACCAGCGACTGGATGGAGATCGAGAAGCAGCGCGGCATCTCGGTCGCGAGCTCGGTGATGCAGATGGAATACCGCGACTGCGTCATCAACCTGCTCGACACCCCCGGGCACCAGGACTTCAGCGAAGACACCTACCGCGTGCTCACCGCGGTCGACGCGGCGCTGATGGTGATCGACGCCGCCAACGGCGTCGAGCCGCAGACGCGGCGCCTCTTGCAGGTCTGCCGCGCCCGCAACACGCCCATCCTCACCTTCGTCAACAAGATGGACCGCGAGGTCAAGGACCCGCTGGTGCTGATGGACGAGATCGAGCGCGAGCTCGGCATGGAGGTTGTGCCCTTCACCTGGCCGGTGGGCATGGGCAAGGCCTTCCACGGCGTGATGGACCTGCGCGAGAAGCAGATGCGCGTCTTCAGCCCGGGCGAGGACCGCGATCGCAACGCCGACGAAATCCTCGCCGGACTGGACAACCCGGCCTACGCCGAGCGCTTCGGCAGCCAGTACGAGCAGGCCAAGGGCGAGATCGAGTTGCTGGCCGACGCCGCGCCGGTGTTCGAGCCCCACGCCTTTCTGGCCGGCCACCAGACGCCGATGTTCTTCGGCTCGGCGGTCAACAACTTCGGCGTGCGCGAGGTGCTCGACGCCCTCGTCGACCTCGCGCCGCCGCCGGGCGAGCGTGCCGCCATCCAGCGCGTGGTCCAGCCTTCGGAGCCCAAGTTCAGCGGCGTCGTGTTCAAGATCCAGGCCAACATGGACCCGGCGCACCGCGACCGCATCGCCTTCCTGCGCGTCGCCAGCGGCCATTTCGAACGCGGCATGCGGCTGAAGGTGTCGCGCTCGGGCAAGGAGCTGCGGCCGAACACGGTCGTGAGCTTTTTGAGCCAGCGCCGCGAGCTGCTCGACGAGGCCTTTGCCGGCGACATCATCGGCATCCCGAACCACGGCGTGCTCCAGCTCGGCGACACCCTCACCGAAGGCGAGGTGCTGCAGTTCACCGGGCTGCCCTTCTTCGCGCCGGAGATGTTCCGCTCGGTCGAGGTCGCCGATCCGCTCAAGACCAAGCAGTTGCGCGCCGGCCTCACCCAGCTCGGCGAGGAAGGCGCGATCCAGGTCTTTCGCCCGGTGGCCGGCAGCGTGCTGCTGCTGGGAGCGGTCGGCCAGCTCCAGTTCGAGGTCGTCGCGCACCGGCTCGAACACGAATACGGCGTCAAGGCGCGCATCCAGCCCAGCCGCTTCCAGGTCGCGCGCTGGGTCAGCTGCGACGACGCGAAAGAGCTGCAGCGCTTCATCGACGGCAATGCCCACCGCGTCGCCTACGACGCGGTCGATGCGCCGACGGTGCTGGTCGAGTACGCGCCCGAGCTTCGGGCGATCGAGAGCAACTGGCCGAAGATCAAGTTCCACGCCTTGCGCGAGCACGCGGGGCTGGTGTTCCAGCGCCAGCTGGACGGCTGATCGCGGCGCGGCGTCAGGTTGACGCCGCCAACAGCGCCATGAGTTGATCCCGCAATCGCGGCACCCCGTCGGTGGCGATCAGCCAGACGGTTTCCGGCTCGATGCCAAGATACCCGTGGGCGAGGCGGTTGCGCGTTCCGATGACGAGGCGCCACGGTATTTCAGGCGCGCGATCTCGCACCGCCGAGGGCACGCGACTGGCTGCTTCGCCAATCAGTTCGAGGTTGCGCAGCGTCGCGTCGTAGCGCATCCGGTCCGCCAGCAGCGCCGGCGCGTCGAAGCCGGCCGAATAGGCAACGACACGATCGCAAAACTCCACCATGTCGCGCAGGTAGAGCGCCGTATCGCGCTCAGACAATGGCGATGGCGTCGCGCTCGACATAGGGCCTGAGTTGCGGCCGAAGAGCCCGCTCGGTGACGAGATCGACGGCACAACCGAACAGGTCCTCGAGGTAGAACTGCACGCCGAAGAACGCTTCGGGCGTGGCCGGTCCATCGAAACTCACCAGCACGTCGACATCGCTGCCGGGCTGGGCGCTGTCGCGCGCGGTCGAGCCGAACAAGGCCAGGCGCACGACACCGAAGCGAGCGGCGAGCACCGGCTTGTGTGCCGTCAACAGTTGCAGCGCGGTCGCGCGGTCCATGGCCGAATCATGCCGTAGTTCGTGTTTCGCTTCACGCCCGGCCGGCGAATCGGTCGAAGCCTTCGGGCCTGGCCACAGCTCCTGGCGTGCCGGCTTGACGCGCCCTGCGCGGCAGCCCCGGATAATCGCTCCCGTGACCGCCTCGACCATCACGCGCTCGCGCCTCTCGCTCTACCTCGACCTCATCCGCTGGAACCGCCCCGCGGGTTGGCTGCTGCTGCTCTGGCCAACGCTCTCGGCGCTCTGGATCGCGGCCGACGGCTGGCCGGGCTGGCATCTGCTGCTGGTCTTCGTCGCCGGCACGGTGCTCATGCGCAGCGCCGGCTGCTGCATCAACGACGTCGCAGACCGCGAGTTCGACCGCCATGTCAAGCGCACGGCATCGCGCCCGGTGACCAGCGGCGCCTTGTCGGTGCAGCAGGCGCTGGTCTTCGGCGCCGCGCTCGCCCTCGTCGCTTTCGCGCTCGTGCTGACGACGAACCCGCCGGCGATCCTGATGTCTTTCGTCGGCGCCGCGGTGACGCTGATCTACCCCTACGCCAAGCGCTGGTTCTCGATGCCGCAGGCGGTGCTCGGCATCGCCTTCAGCTTCGGCATCCCGATGGCCTTCGCCGCGGCCCAGGGCGGGCGCGAATGGACCCTGGCCGCG
>JAGWTS010000561.1 GCA_028868875.1 Burkholderiales bacterium
CGGCGATGTGGAGCTTGGCGCACAGCTGCAGCACGCGCGCGACGCCGACGCCGACGATCGCCGAATCGGGCGCGGTGCCGACGAGCGGGAACCGCGGCCGCACCACCGGCACCTGGTATTCGTTCCACTGGCGCATCTTGTCGACGTCTTCGGCCACGTAGCCGGTGCCGATGACGGTGCGCGAGATGCCGGCGTCGAAGTTGCCGGCCAGGCCGCCGAAACGCAGCATCGGCGTGGCCACCTCGACCATCGGGCCGAGCTCCGGGTCCTTGCGGATCTCGTCGAGCAGGGCCGCGTAGTCGGTGATGCCGTAGGCCGTGGGGTTGCCGCTGCCGTAGAGGAAGTAGTCGCGGTGCTGGATCTGCAGGTGCCCGCCGGTGCGTACATAGGCGGTGAGCATGGTGAAGCCGAGGTTGGCGCGAAAGCCGTTGAACAGCAGGATCGACGCCAGGCCGATCGCGAGCGCGACCAGGGTCGAGATCGAGCGCCGCCGGTTGCGCAGCAGGTTGCGGATCGCGAGCGACCATTCAGTCATGGTCTTCTGCGGCTTCTTCGGTGGTGGCGGCGGCGCCTTCGGCCCCGACTTCGGGCGTGGCCTTGCGCTTGATCGACTGGATCACGCCGTCGCGCAGCATGATGAGGTCGTCAGCCGCCTTCATCAGGCTGCGGTCGTGCGAGGAGAACAGGAACGAGATCTTGTACTGCTCCTGCATGTGGCGCATCAGGCGCAGGATGGCCTCGCCGGTGCGGCTGTCGAGGTTGGCGGTGGGCTCGTCGGCGACGACGAGCTTGGGCTTGCGCGCCAGCGCGCGCGCGATCGCGACGCGCTGGCGCTGGCCGCCCGAGAGCTGGCCCGGCAGGTTGTGGGCGCGGTCGGCGAGGCCCACCGCGTCGAGCAGGCGCGTCACCCGGCGCTGGCGCCGCTCCGGGGCCATGCCGGCGAGGACGAGCGGGTACTCGATGTTCTCGAACGCCGTGAGCACCGGGATGAGGTTGAAGTTCTGGAAGATGAAGCCGATGTTCGCGGCGCGGAAGTCGGAGAGCTCGTCGTCGCTCATGCGGTTGACCGCATTGCCTGCGACGGTCACCTCGCCCTGGTCGGCGCGGTCGATGCACCCGACGAGGTTGAGCAGGGTCGTCTTGCCGCTGCCCGAAGGACCGAGCAGGACCGTGAAATGGCCGGGGCGGATCAACAGATCGATTCCCTGCAGCACCGGGACCGTCACCGCATCCATCTGGTAAGACTTGACGACGCCTGACAGCGTGGCGATCGGCTCGCTGGGCAAAGGGGGGCCTCCTTGGGTCGGCGGCAGTCTAACCCAGGGCGTGGGGCCGGCCGGGCGCCGCGGGCCGGTACGCGCACGCGCTCGGCGTGGATTCGCGAAGTGGTGCGCAGGCTGCGGGCCGGCGTCGCCTTGGCGCGGCCGCGGCCTTGGGAGCGTTCCCGACGCGGCGGGGCCGCGCCGGTGCGGCGCGCCGTCAGCGCGCCGCGGCCGAGTCCAGCGTGCGCTGCGCCGCGGCGCGGATGCGCCGGGCGTCGCGGCGCAGCAATTGCAGCCGCCGCAGCAGCCAGGGCTTGAAGTCCTCGGCGGGCGCTTCCATCGGCAGGAGGACGACCGTGGGATCGAATTCGTCGCCCGGCGCCGGGTCGGGGCGAGCCAGATCGAGCGCGTCGGCCAGCACCTGCGCGGTCTCGCGCAGCGCCGCCTCGCTGCCGGCGACGGCCGGGCCGCGGCGCGCCAGCGTCAGGCGGAC
>JAGWTS010000250.1 GCA_028868875.1 Burkholderiales bacterium
CTGCGCTTTGCCGACGGCCCCGACGAAGTGCACCGCAACGCGATCGCCAAGCTCGAGCTGGGCAAGATCGCGCCGCGCGGCTGAGCCGCACCGGCGCCTCCGCCGCGCCGCCGCCGCCGGGCGCTACGGGTGGCGCTCGTCGCCCGGCAGCGCGCTGGCCGGCCAAAGGCTGGGCGCGGTACTGGCCGCGCCCGCGTCGCCCAGGGAGCCCGGCACGCGCCGCGCCTCTCGCATCGCCACCTCGAACAGGCGCAGCCAGGCCTGCAGCGATTCGACCTCGGCCTCGGGCAGCGCCGTGCGCAGCATCAGCCGGCCGCGGCCGATCATCAGCACGAACGGCGTGGCCGGCTCCAGCCGCAGCACCGCCAGCGACTGCGACAGCGGGCCTTCCAGCCACTGCATCAGCCAGCCCTTGACGCTGGCCAGGGCGACGAAGCGCTCGCGCAGCAGCGGCATCTCGGTGCCGGCCAGCTTGGGGAACATCACCAGCCAGCGCATTTCGGGCGGCGTCTGGTTGTCGATGCGCGTCTGCACGCCTTCGACGTACTGGTCGAAGACCTCGGCTTCCATCTGCTCCTGCAAGGCACGGTTCATGACCACCGCCTGCAGGTCGACGGGCAGGCCGAGTTCGCAGCGCACGCGCAGTTCGGCCCCGCTGATGTAGTCGCGCTGCGAAGGGCCCCATTCGAGGCGTCGCGCCAGGTTGCCGTCGGGTGCGTCGACGACGAAACCCTGGGCTTCGCGCACCGCGCGCAAGGCCCAGCCGTGGCCCGCGGCCCACTGGGCCACCGCCTCCCATTCGCGCGCCACCGGGGGCGCTGCGTCGCCGGAAAACCAGCGCTTGATACCGTCGAGCATCGTTTAGAGTCCGCTTGGGGCGACTGGCGCCCGTGGCCGCGCGAGGCAGGCGATGATCGAAGTGTATTCGTGGGCGACGCCCAATGGACACAAGGTCCACATCATGCTGGAAGAATGCGGCCTGCCGTACCGGGTGATTCCGGTCGACATCGGCGCCGGGGCCCAGTTCGAACCGGCCTTCCTCGCGATCAGCCCGAACAACAAGATCCCGGCCCTGGTCGACCCCGACGGCCCCGAGGGCCGGCCGATCTCGCTCTTCGAATCCGGCGCGATCCTGCTCTACCTTGCGGCCAAGACCGGGCGCTTCCTGCCGGCCGACATCCGCGGCCGCTACGAGGTGCTCGAATGGCTGATGTTCCAGATGGGCGGCGTCGGCCCGATGCTCGGACAGGCCCACCATTTCAGGATCTACGCACCCGAGAAGATCCCCTACGCGATCGAGCGCTACAGCAACGAGGCGGCACGGCTGTACGGGGTGATGAACCGGCGCCTCGCGCAATCGAAATACATCGGCGGGGCCGAGTACAGCATCGCCGACATCGCGATCTACCCCTGGTTGCGCAGCTGGAAGAACCAAGGCATAGCCTGGAACGACTTTCCCCACCTCAAGGGCTGGTTCGACGAGATCGGCGCGCGCGAGGCGGTGCAGCGCGGGGTCGAGGTGCTGGCGCATGTGCGCAAGCCGCTCACCGACGACAAGGCGCGCGAGATCCTGTTCGGCAGCGCCCAGTACCGCCGACGCTGAGGGCCCCGCCGCCTAGAATCGCGCGGCTTCCTGCCCGTAGCTCAACCGGATAGAGCACCGGCCTTCTAAGCCGGGGGTTGCGTGTTCGAGTCACGCCGGGCAGGCCAGCCCCACCTGGATGCCTATACAGTTGCGGCTGGCCAAGTCCCCCCGCCACCGTTGTCCGCACTCGCCGAACTCAACCCCGAACAGCGCGCCGCCGCCGAGCACCGCGGCGGGCCCCTGCTCGTCGTCGCCGGTGCCGGCTCGGGCAAGACGCTGACGCTGGCGGCGCGCGTTGCCGCGCTCGTCGCCGAAGGCGCCGATCCGCAGCGGCTGTTGCTGATGACCTTCTCGCGCCGCGCCGCGGCCGAGATGGAGCGCCGCGTCGGCCGCCTGCTGCACGAGGCGCTCGGGCTGCACGCCAGCGTCGCTGCGCCCACCCTGCCCTGGTGCGGCACCTTCCATTCGATCGGCGCGCGCCTGCTGCGCGAACTCGCGCCGCGCATCGGGCTGGCGCGCCAGTTCGACCTGCTCGATCGCGCCGACGCCCAGGAGCTGATGGCCGGGCAGCGCCAGCGCCTGGGCCTGGCCGCGATGCACGAGCGCTTTCCGCTCGCGGCCACCTGCCTGGCCATCCATTCGCGCGCCGTCAACAGCCGGGCCGCGCTCGCCGACCTGCTGGCCTCGGCCTACCCCTGGGTGGCGCGCTGGCAGAGCGAATTGCAGGCCTTGTTCGAGGCCTATGGCGAGGCCAAGCGGCGCCAGCAACTGCTCGACCACGACGACCTGCTGCTGCTGTGGTGGCACCTGATGCAGCAACCGGTGCTGGCCGCCTCGATCGGCGCGCGCTTCGACCACGTGCTCGTCGACGAATACCAGGACACGAACCGGCTGCAGGCCGAGATCCTGCTCGCGCTGCGGCCGGGCGGACAGGGCCTCACGGTCGTCGGCGACGACGCCCAGGCGATCTATTCCTTCCGCGCCGCCGAGGCGCGCAACATGCTCGACTTCCCCGTGCAGTTCACACCTGCGGCCCGGGTGTTGACGCTCGAGCGCAACTACCGCTCGACCCGGCCGCTGCTCGAGGCCTCGAACGCGGTGATCGCGCTTGCCGCCGAGCGCTTCGCGAAGACGCTCTGGAGCGAGCGCGAATCATCGGCGCGCCCGCGCCTCGTCGCGGTCGCCGACGATGCGGCGCAGGCCGCCTGGGTCGCCGACGAGGTGCTGCGCCAGCGCGAGCAGGGCCTGAAGCTGAAGAGCCAGGCCGTGCTGTTCCGCACCTCGAGCCACAGCGCAGCGCTCGAACTCGAGCTCGCGCGCCGGCGCATTCCCTTCGTCAAGTTCGGCGGCCTGCGCTTCTTCGAGTCGGCCCACGTCAAGGACCTGCTTTCGCTGCTGCGCTGGGCGAGCAACCCGCGCGCCCGGCTTGCGGGTTCGCGCGTCGCCCACCTCGTCCCCGGTCTCGGCCCGGCGCGGGTCGCGCGCCTGCTCGATGCGATGGACGCGAGCGACGACCCCGCCGCCGCGCTCGCCGCGTATCGCGCACCGCCCGCGGCGGCGAGCGACTTCGCCGCCTTGCTCGAGCTGTTCACCGCGCTGCGCGAGTCGCCGTCCTGGCCCCACGAGATCGAGGCGGCGCTGGCCTGGTACCAGCCCCATCTCGAACGCCTGCACGACGACGCCCGCACGCGCCGCGCCGACCTCGACGCCCTGGTCCGCATCGCCGCCGGCCACGCCAGCCGCGAACGCTTCCTGACCGAGATCGCGCTCGACCCGCCCGAGGCCAGCAGCGATGAATCAGGGGCGCCGCATCGCGACGAGGACTACCTGATCCTCTCGACCATCCACTCGGCCAAGGGCCAGGAATGGAATGCGGTCTCGGTGCTCAACGTCGTCGACGGCTGCATGCCTTCGGACCTGGCCACCGGCAGCGCGCCCGAGATCGACGAAGAGCGGCGCCTGCTCTACGTCGCGATGACACGCGCCCGCGACAGCCTGAACCTGCTCGTGCCGCAACGCTTCTACGTGAGCCAGCAGCGCGCGCGCGGCGACCGCCACCTCTACGCCAGCCGCTCGCGCTTCCTGCCGTCGGCTCTCGAGCCGCTGTTCGAGCTCGTGCATCCGCAGGCGACGATGACCGAAGAAGCGGATCCAGCCGACGGCCCGCCCCTGTTCGACGCCGCAGCGGCCCTGCTCGGGCGCTGGCGCTGACCCAGCGCGCCGCCGCCGGTCAAGCCGACTGCGACAAGGCAGCGAAGAAGTGGCAGATGCTGCCCGCGAGCACGAACAGGTGCCAGGCGAAGTGGCCGTAGCGGATCTTCGAATCGAACATGAAGACCACTGCTCCCAGCGTGTAGGCCAGTCCGCCGGCAACGAGCCAGGCGAGCCCGGCGCCCGGCAGGCGTTCCACCAGCGGCACCGCGGCCACCAGCGCGACCCAGCCCATCGCGACATACAGCGCGGTCGACCACAACGGGTGGCGCAGGCGGTCGAACAGCTTCGCGAGCACGCCCAGCAAGGCCGCGCCCCAGACCACACCGAAGAGCGACCAGCCCCAGGGCCCGCGCAGGGCGCCGAACAGGAAAGGCATGTAGCTGCCGGCGATGAAGAGGTAGATCGCGGCGTGGTCGAGCCGGTTGAACCAGCGTTTGGCGCGGCCCGCCGGCAAGGCGTGGTACAGCGCCGAGACCATGTAGAGCAGGATCGCGGTAGCCGAGAACAGGCTCGCGCCCACCACCTGCGCCGTGCCCTGACCCCCGAAGTGAAGCAGGACCGGCAGCGACGCGATCGCGAGCAAGGCGCCCAGCCCGTGGCTGATGCTGTTGGCGATCTCTTCGCCCCAGGTCTGGGCGCGTTCCTGGGGCGTGTTCATCGTCCGGGCACGGCGGGCTTCAATGCGGTTTGGGCGGATGTTCGCTCAGGTACTGGTGCACCGCCTGGACCCGCGGCCCCACCTGCTGGACCGCACGGCGCAGGTCGGCGGCCTCGACGCCGAAAAGATGGCACCAGTAGGCCACGTCGGCGCCGCGCAGCATGTCGATTCGGGTCGATGCCGTACTGCTGTTTGTTTGCTCGTCCATGACGTTGACTCCTCAATGAACCATCGAGGTCGCGTTTGACTCGCGCGCCGGGCCGGTGGTTCCCGCCGGCTCAGAGCTCGTCGGCGCTGATCAGGCCGACTCGCAACGCGAAGCGTACCAGTCCCTGGACATCCCTTACTCCCAGCTTGGCCATGATGCGGCTGCGGTAGGAGTCGACGGTCTTGGGCGAGAGGTGCAACTCGACGCCGATCTCGGCGCTGGACTGGCCGTTGACCACGAGCACGACCACCTGGCGTTCGCGCACCGAGAGCAATGCAAGCCGAGCGTCGTCGCCGCTGCCGGTCAGGCCCTGGATTGCGAGCTCGGCCACCTTGCCCTCGAACCAGCGCCGGCCGCCGAGCACGGCCTCGATGGCCCGCATCAGCTCGATTCCGGTCGAGCCCTTGAGGACGTAGCCGTCTGCGCCGTGCTCGAGGGCTTCGGCGACATCGCGCGGACGAGTCGACATGGTCGTGACGATGGTCTTCAAGGACATCGCGCGACGGCGCAGTTCGGCCAGCAGTTCGAACCCCGAGCGCAGGCCGAGCTTGAGGTCCACGAGCAGCACGTCGGGGCGCAGGATCCGCAGCTCGGCCAGCGCCACCGTGGGATCGTCGGACTGGCCCACGACCTGGTGTCCGTGGGCGGCCAGCAGCGAGCACATGGCGTCGCGCAGGATCACGTGATCGTCGACCAGGTACACGCTTGCCAATTAACCGCCCTTCCTCGCTTTGTCGCCGCAGCGGGCGCAACCAGCGCCGTCGAGCCTGCCGACGCAACCATTATCGGATGGGCGGGCCCGGCACGACGTGATGTCCCGGGCGCCCGGAGGTTCAGCCGTTGCGCATCGACACGCGGCTCGACCGGTTACGGGTCGCGGCGGCGCCTTGCCTGCAAGGCGCGCCGGTCAGTCCGGTTGGGGCGCCATCAAGGCAGCGGCCCTGCGGCCTTCAGCGCCCGCGCAGAGCCACCCGGTTCGGCAGCGGCGTCGAGCGCTGCAGCACGTCCTCGGCCAGCCACAAGGCACTGCGGCGGGCGCGCTCGGCGACCGTGGGCAGCGGCATCTGCTGGTAGTCGTCATTGAAGACCTCGAAGCTGTAGTCGCCGCGGTAGCCCAGGCGGTCGAGCGCCATCACGAGTTCGGCCAGCTGCTCGCTGTGCACGCCTTCGCCAGGGAAGACCCGGAAGGTGCGCGCGGTGGCGATGCGCTCTTCGAAGGTTCGCGCCTCCTGCCACATGAAGTCGGACAACTGGACCAGGAAGATCTTCCAGTGGTCGATCGTGTCCAAGTCGTCGAGCGAGGTCTTGGACGCGAAGATATGGAACGAGTCGAGGCCGATTCCCAGGTTCGGGCAATCGGCCAGGTCGACCACCTCCCAGGCCGCCGGGAACTCGTTGATCGTGCGCCCCCACGACAGGGCTTCGTAGGCGATGCGGATGCCGAAAGGCAGGGCCAGCATCGCGAGCTTGCGCAAGTCGCGCGCCAGGGTCTTGCGGTCGCTCGCGGCATGGGTGCTCGTCGACGAGCAGGCCAGCAGCACCTTGCAGCCGAGCGCGGCGCACATCGAGATCATCGACTTCGCGACGTCGACCTTGTAGGCGTGCAGCCGCCCCGACAGCCCCTCGAAGTCGCGCAGCACCTGGAAGCCCGTGACGCGCAGGCCGCTGGCGCGCACCGCGGCCACCGCGGCGTCGAGCCCGCCGGGGTGGCCGACGAGGTCGCGCGCGCTCAGCATGACCTGGTTGAAGCCGGCGCCGCCGATCGCCTTCAGGCGCGCCTCGAGCGGCCCGGCCAGCGAGATCGTGTCCATGCCGAATTCGGCGATCTTCATGGCTGGCCCTTGGCGTCGTGGACGAGCTCGAAGAGCAGCGAATGCAGGTAGTGGCGCGTGAGCGCGCCGCGCATCTCGGTGTGGGTCTGCGCCGATTCGACGAACTCGACCCCGCGCCGGCGCAGCTCGGCCACCGTGCCCGGCACGTCGGGCAGGCCGAAGCCGACGCGGTGGAACAGCTCTTCCTCGTCGTAGCTGACCGTCACCGGGTCGGGCTCGACGAGCTGCACCATGAACTGGCGGCAAGGGCTGCGCAGCAAGGTGCCCTTGGGCAGGATGCCGAAGCGCTCGGCCTCGGGCAGCACCGAGAAGCCGAAGAGGTGGCGGTAGAACTCCACCCAGTCGTCGCTGCGGTCGCGGCCGACGTACTGCACGATGCCGAACCAGTGCAAGTCGCCGAGCGCGGGCGGCTTCGGGTCGACCGTGGGGATGAGCGTGAAGTCGACGTCGTAGATCGAGAACTCGCGGTGCCGGTCGACGAAGTAGATGTGGGCGCCGCCGGGGCCGTGGATGCCGGGGATGTTGAGCTCCATCACCTGGGCGTGCATCGGCACGTCCCAGGCGCCGCGTTCGAGCACGTATTCGTAGGCGGCGCGGGCATCGCGCACGCGCAAGGCGATGGCCGCGATGCGCGGATGCTCGTCGGGCAGCTTGCCGCCGCGCACGACGCCGGGGTGGGCATTGACGACGATGTTCATGTCGCCCTGGCGGTACAGCAGCACCTCGCGCGAGCGATGGCGCGCGATCGGCCTGAAACCCATCATCTCGAGCACATGGCCGACGGCCTGCGGCGCCGAAGTGGCGTATTCGACGTACTCGATGCCGTCCAGCCCGATCGGGTTGTCGGCTTCGACCAGGGCTTCGCGCATCGCGCTCATTTGCCGCTCCTGCGCACCAGGCCTTCGATCGCAAGCACGTAGCCTTCGACGCCGAAGCCGACGACGATGCCTGCCGCCGCGGGCGAGATGAAGCTGTGGTGGCGGAAGGCTTCGCGCGCGTGGACGTTGGAGATGTGGATCTCGATCACCGGCACCTCCGCGCCCTTGATCGCATCGTGCAAGGCGACCGAGGTGTGGGTGTAGGCGCCGGCATTGAAGACGACGCCGAGCACGGTGCCGGCCTTGACGCCGCGCCCGGCTTCGTGGATCGCGTCGATCAGCACGCCTTCGTGATTGCTTTGCAGGCATTCGACCTCGACGCCGAGGCGCTCGCCGGTCTTGCGGCACAGCGCTTCGACATCGGCCAGCGTGGTGCTGCCGTAGACGGCGGGCTCGCGCTGGCCGAGCAGGTTGAGGTTGGGTCCGTTCAGGACGATGACCTTGGGCATGTTCACTCCGTGAAGCAGGGTTGGGCTTGCCGGTTTGCTGCCGCCGCGGCCACGGCGAGCGTGATGTCGAGCGTCTTCAAGGCTTCGGCGACCGGCACGAGCGGCGGCGCTTCGCCGCGAATCATCGCGCAGAAATGGGCGAGCTGGCGCTGCAGCGGATCGGCGCGCGCGGCCTCGAGGCGGCTGGCTGCGAGCGGCTCGAACCACGAGGCTTCGCCTTCGGCCTGGTGCAGCCGCAGCGTCGGCACCGCGAGCGAGCCGCGGGTTCCGGCGACGAGGTAACAGTCCTCGTCGCCATGGTGGTCGTACGCCTTGTTCTCGCCCGAGGTCTGCTCCCAGCTGCGCACCGACGCGGCGCAGTCCGAGAGCATGAAGGTCCCGAGCGCGCCGTTCGCAAAGCGAAGGTTGATCGCGACCGTGTCTTCGACCGCGAAGCCGCGCACTGCGTTCGAGGCCAGGGCCTGGACTTGCGAGATCTCGCCGACGAGCTGGCGCAGGTTGTCGATCTCGTGGACGAGGTTGATCAGGATCGGCCCGCCGCCGGGCTGGCGGCGCCAAGGCGCTTCCTGGAAATAACTCGCCGGCTTGGCAAAGACGGCGCTCGCCATCACCGCGACGACGCGGCCGACCGCGCCGGCGGCAATCGCGGCCGCCGCGGCCTGGAGGATCGGGCTGTGGCGCCGATGGTGGCCGACGAGCACGGCAACGCTGCTCGCCGCGACCGCGGCGGCGAGGCGGCTTGCGTCGGCGAGCGTATCGGCCACCGGCTTCTCGACCAGGCAAGGAATGCCGGCGGCGATGCATTCGATCGCGCCGTCGACGTGCACTGCATTCGGCGTCGCGAGGATCACGCCGTCGGGGCGCTCGCGGTCGATCAGTTCACCCAGGCTGCGATACAGCGGCAGGCCCGAAGGCGCGGCAGCGGCGAACGGGTCGGCCACCGCGCAAGCCACGCATTCGGCGCTGGCGCCGATCCACTCGAGATGCGCCCTGCCGATCACGCCCAGCCCGGCGAGCGCGATGCGCAGCGGCTTCACGCAGCGGCCGGCGCGGCGTGGGCTCCGCCGAGGAACAGGCGCTCGATGTGCGGATCCGCCAGCAATTCGTCGGCCGGCTTGTGCAGCACGAGCCGGCCCGATTCGAGCGCGATCGCTTCGTCGGCCATCTTCAGCGCGCTTTTCACGTTCTGCTCGACCATCAGCACCGTCGTGCCGTTGTCGGCAAGCTGGCGCAGCAGCTTGAACACGTCGGCCACGACCAGCGGCGACAGGCCGATC
>JAGWTS010000251.1 GCA_028868875.1 Burkholderiales bacterium
ATGGCGACGCCTTCCTGCTCGACCTCGAAGGGCGCGAGCGCGCGCGCACCGGCATCGGCAACCTGCGCGTGCAGTTCAACCGCGTCCACGGCTACTACATCGAGGTGACGAGCTCGGGCCTGGACAAGGTGCCGGCCGAGTACCAGCGGCGCCAGACCCTGAAGAATGCCGAGCGCTTCATCACGCCCGAGCTGAAGGGCTTCGAGGACAAGGCCTTGTCGGCGCAGGAGCGCTCGCTCGCGCGCGAGAAATGGCTTTACGAGCAGCTGCTCGACCAGCTGCAGCAGCACCTGGCCTCGCTGCAGGCGCTGGCGCGGTCGCTCGCCGCCTTCGACGCACTGGCCGCGCTCGCCGAGCGCGCGCTGACGCTGGGCTGGTGCCGGCCCGAATTCGTGCCCTACCCCTGCATCGAGATCGAGGCCGGGCGCCATCCGGTGGTCGAGTCGCGCCTGCGCGAGACCGGCGGGCCGGCCTTCATCGCGAACCATTGCCGGCTCGACGCGAAGACGCGGATGCTCATCATCACCGGCCCCAACATGGGCGGGAAAAGTACCTTCATGCGCCAGGTGGCGCTGATCGTGCTGCTCGCGGCAATGGGCTCCTACGTGCCCGCGGCGGCCTGCCGGCTCGGGCCGATCGACGCCATCCACACCCGCATCGGCGCCGCCGACGACCTCGCGAACGCGCAATCGACCTTCATGCTCGAGATGACCGAGGCCGCGGCCATCGTCCACGGCGCGGGCGAAGCCAGCCTGGTGCTGATGGACGAGATCGGGCGCGGCACGAGCACCTTCGACGGCCTGGCGCTGGCCTCGGCGATCGCGAGCCAGCTGCACGAACGCAACCGCTCGTTCACGCTCTTCGCGACCCATTATTTCGAGCTCACCGAATTCCCGGCCGGCCACCCGCGCGCGCTCAACGTCCACGTCGGCGCGGTCGAGAGCGGGCACGACATCGTCTTCCTGCACCAGATCGAGCCCGGCCCGGCGAGCCGCAGCTACGGCGTGCAGGTGGCGCGACTGGCCGGCATGCCGCCGGCACTGATCCGCCAGGCCCGGGCCACGCTCGAGGCGCTGGAAACCCAGGCCCAGGCGGGCGCGGCGCAGGTGGACCTGTTCGCACCGGCGCCGGCCGCGCCGCCTCCGGCCGTCCCCTCGGCGTTTGAGGAGGCGCTGGCCGCGGCCGACCCTGATACCCTCACCCCGCGCGAAGCGCTGGACACCCTGTACCGCCTGAAAGCGCTCCTGAAAGAAGCTTCCTCATGACCTACTGTGTGGGCATCCGGCTCGACGCCGGGCTCGTCTTCCTCTCCGATTCGCGCACCAACGCGGGCCTGGACCAGATCAGCACCTTTCGCAAGATGATGGTGTACGAGAAGCCGGGCGAGCGCTTCATGGTGATGCTCTCGGCCGGCAACCTCTCGATCAGCCAGAGCGTGCGCGAGATCCTGCAGGTGGAAAAGCTCGACAACGGCGACGCCGAGCCGATCACGATCTGGAACGCCAAGAGCATGTTCGACGCCACCCGCGTACTCGGCGCCGCGGTGCGCCGGGTCTACGACCAGGACGGGCCTTCGCTCAAGGCCTCTGGCGTCGACTTCAACGCCAGCATGATCTTCGGCGGCCAGATCAAGGGTGAGGCGATGCGCATGTTCCTGGTCTATTCGGCCGGCAACTTCATCGAGGCCACGCGCGAGACCTGCTTCTTCCAGGTCGGCGAGAGCAAGTACGGCAAGCCCATTCTCGACCGCGTCCTCGAGCCGGCGACGCCGCTGGACGTGGCCGCCAAATGCGCCCTCGTCTCGATGGACTCCACGCTCAAGTCCAACCTCTCGGTGGGCCTGCCGCTGGACCTGCTGCTCTACCGCAACGGCTCGCTCGCGAGCAACGACATCGTCTGCATCGACGACCAGAACCCGTATTTCGGGATGATCCACAGCACCTGGGGCCAGCGCCTGCGCGAGGTCTTCGAAGGCATCGACGACCCGCGCTGGGACGGCGGCGCCACCGCGCATCCGCTGATGGCGCGCTCCGCGCGCTACGAGCCGATGCGCAAGATCACCCACCCCGGTGAACGCATCGTTTGACGTGATCCCCCCCGAAGCGCCTTCGGCGCCTCCCCCCCGGGGGGGGCGCCGCCAGCAGCCCGGCGAAGCCGGATCCGCGGCGTCCGCTCGACCCGCATGCGTCGAGAGCGGCGACCACAACGCAGGCAAACGCATGACGGGCCGCGCCCCGGGAACAATCGTCTTCGCGCACGCGAACGGCTTTGGCGCCGGCACCTACCGGGTGTTGTTCGAAGCCTGGCGCGAGGCGGGCTGGCGTGTGCTGGCGCCGGAGAAGGTCGGCCACGACCCGCGCTATCCGGTGAGCAGCAACTGGCCGCATCTGCGCGACGAATTGATCGACTTCGCTGAAGCCGAGGCGCCGGGCCAGCGGCTGCACTGGGTCGGGCATTCGATGGGCGGCTACCTGAGCCTGCTCGTCGCGAGCCGGCGTCCCGAACTCGCGGCCGCGGTCGTGCTGCTCGATTCGTCGGTGGTCGCCGGCTGGCGCGCCCACAGCGTGCAGGTGCTGAAGGCCACGCGCCTGATCGAGCGCGCCGGCCCCGGACGCGTTTCGCAGCGGCGCCGCCCCCATTGGCCGACCCAGGCCGATGCCGGGCGCCATTTCGCGGCCAAGTCGGTGTTCGCGCGTTGGGACCCGCGCGTGCTTGCCGACTACGTCGAAACCGGCACCGAGCCCGACGAGCGCGGCGGCGTGCGCCTGGCCTTCCGGCGCGAGGTCGAGACCCGGCTCTACAACACCTTGCCGCACCACCTGGGGCCGCTGCTGAAGAAGCATCCGCCGCGCTGCCCGGTCGCCTTCATCGGTGGCGGCCAGTCGGCCGAGGTCCGGCAGGCCGGCATGGCGGCGACGCGCGCCGTCACGCGCGGGCGCATCGAGTGGCTCGAGGGCACGCATCTGTTCCCGATGGAACATCCGCAGGCCGCCGCGAAAGCCGTGCTGCGCTGGCTCGCCACGCCGGCCTGAGGCGCTTCAGCCGCGGCTGAAGCGGAGGCAATCCCGGCCGGGGCGACGACCGCGCCGGCGCGTCAATGCCAGGCGACCATGGCGTCGAGGTGGGTGCCGAAATCCTGCGCCGGCTGCTCCGGGCCGCAACGGATCACGGCCTCGCTCCATGGCTCGAGCAGCGCGCGCACCGCCACGGCACGCTGCGGCTCGAGCCTCGGCGCCTCGGCCTCGCCCGGCGGGCGTTCGCCGCCGTTGAGGGTCTCGACCATGGGCGCGATCAACCCATCGAGTTCCCCCTCCCCCCGAACCGCCGGCGGCACAGGTCCTGGCGCCGCGGCCGTTGGAAACTCGATTCTGGACTCGACTTATGCGTCAGCAAGCATAGGTGAATATTCACCGGGGGTTCTCGTGCGCCCAGGCGGCGCACCAGGCGTGCAATTGCTCGAGGCCGTCGGTCAAGGCCGCGGGGCCGGGCTGGAGGATGTCGCAGGACTTGATTTCGTGAAGCCGGCCTTCGCGCACCGCGGGAACCTGTTGCCAACCGGGACGCGCGGCGACCGCTTCGGCGCGGAATTTCTTGCCGCACCACGAGCCGAACACGAGATCGGGCGCGCGCCGCGCCGGCTCGAGCGCGTCGGCCACGATCCGGTCGCGTCCCATCGCCGCCAGCGCGAGTTCGGGGAACACGTCTTCGCCGCCGGCAATGGCGACGAGTTCGGACACCCAGCGGATGGCGCTGATCATCGGCGCGTCCCATTCCTCGAAATAGACGCGCGGCCGGCGCGGCCAGGCCGCGGCCGCGGCGGCAATTTCGCGCAGGCGTGCCCGGCATTGCGCGATCCAGGGTTCGGCGCGGTCGAGCGCACCGACGAGGCTGGCCACGAGCTGCAGCGTCGCGAAGATCTCTTCGACGCTGCGCTGGTTCGTCACCAGCACGTTGAGCCCGGCGCGGATGAGCTTGTCGGCCAGCGCCGCCTGCATGTCGGAGAAGCCGATCACGAGATCGGGTTTGAGGGCGACGATCTTGTCGATCTTGCCGTCGAGAAAGGCCGAGACGCGCGGCTTCTCGGCGCGCGCCCGGCGCGGCCTGACGGTGTAGCCGCTGATGCCGACGATGCGCGCCTCCTCGCCGAGCAGGTACAGCCACTCGGTGGTTTCCTCGGTCAGGCAGACGATGCGTTGCGGTCCCATGGCGCTGTGTCTCCTTCAGGGGTCGAGCGCCGGCAGCGCGACCGCGCGGCCGCTGCCGGCAACGATCCGGATCGCCCCGTCGAAGGCCGCCACCAGGGCCGCGTGCAGCGCCGCGTCGTCGTGCGCGCCTTCGGCGTGGACGCGGCCGGCGCGCAGCACGAGCAGGCGGTCGGCGTGCAGCGCCAGCGGCAGGTCGTGCAGCACGCTCACCACCGTGCGCGTCGCCGCCAGGCGCCGGAACAGCCGCGCCAGCGCCACCTGGTGCGGCGCATCCAGGTGCGTGGTGGGCTCGTCGAGCAGCAGCACCGGCGCCTCGGTCGCGAGCAGCCGCGCCAGCAGCGCGCGCTGGCGCTCGCCGCCCGAGAGTTCGTTCAGGCGCCGGTGCTGCCACGATTCGCATTCGGTCTCGGCCAGCGCCTGGTCCACCGCCACCGTATCGGCCGGCCCGGGCGTGCCGAGCAGGCCGAGTTGCGGCAGGCGCCCGAGGGCGACGACCTCGCGCACCGTGAGTTCGGCGCTCGCGGGCCCGCTCTGGGCCATCCACGCCAGGCGCGCGGCGCGCTCGCGCAGGCCCCAGCAGGCGAGCGGCCGGCCTTCGAGCCGGACCTCGCCCTGCGTCGGCGCGAGCAGGCCGGCCAGGGCGCGAAGCAAGGTCGACTTGCCGGCGCCGTTCGGGCCCACGACCGCCGTCCAGCCGCGCTCGAAGCGACAGTCCACGCCGTGCAGGACCTCGCGCCCGCCCAGGCTCAGCGTCAGCCCACGGGCTTGCAGCGGCGCGGTCATGGCGTCTCGCGGCGCAACAGCCACAACAGGTAGAGACCACCGAGCAAGGCCGTGAACAAGCCCACCGGCAGCTCCGCCGGCGCGGTGAGCGAGCGCGCCAGTACATCCGCGGCGAGCAGCAGCACGGCGCCGGCGGCGGCGCTGGCAGGCAGGTTGAAGGCCTGCGGCGCCGGGGCGAAGCGGCCTACCAGATGCGGCGCGACGAGCCCGACGAAGGCGACGAGCCCGGCCTCGGCCACCGCCACCCCGGTGCACAGCGCAATCAGCGCAACCAGCACCCAGCGCAGCCGCTTCAGGTCGACACCCAGGCTCGCCGCGCTGTCTTCGCCCAGGCCCAGCACATCGAGCCCGCGCGCCAGCCGCCAGGCCACGGGCAGCGCGAGCACGAGCCCGGCGCCGAGCCAGGCCACCGCGTCCCAGCCGAGCAGCGCGGTCGAGCCGAGCATGAAGGCCTGGCGCCCGCGCAAGGCCTCGGGCTGCGCGGTCGTGACGAGATCGCTCGCGGCGCCGAGCACGACGCCGACGACGACGCCCGAGAGCAGGAGCCGCATCGGCTGGCCCGCGCCGCGCGCGAACGCGAGCGTGAGCGCGACCCCGGCCAGCGCGCCCACGAACGCGGCGCCGACGAGGCCGATTTGCAGCAACCAGCCCAGACCGGCCGCGCCGAGGCCGGCGCCCGCCGCCAGCACGCCGACCACGGCAAGCGAGGCCCCCGAGGCCGTGCCGAGCAGATACGGGTCGGCGAGTGGATTGCGGAACAGCCCCTGCGCCACCGCCCCCGCCAGGCCCAGCAAGGCGCCGACCAGGCCGGCGCCCAGCGTGCGCGGGGCGCGGATGCGCCCGACGATGAGGCCGGCCTGCCCCGCTTCGGGCCAGGACCAGCCTTCGCTGCCGGCAAAGAGCCCGGCCGCGGCCAGCGCCAGCAGCGCCAGCAGCAGGCCGACGACGAGATGGCGGCGCCGCGCTTCGTCGCGCCCGGGATGGGATTGCGCCGGATCGAACAGCGCCGCCTTGTTCATGGCGCGGCCGTCGCGGGCAGCGCGAGCGCGGCCGGCAGGGCCGCGAAGCGGAAGGTCGCGTGGATCAAGTGGCTTGCAGCAACGGCGCGGTCGGAGCCCGGGCGGGCGAGTCTAGCGCAGCACCCCCCCGATATAATCGCCATTTACCACCTGGGCGCGCACCGTGCGGTGTGCGTCTCGAGACATGACCAAGTACGTCTTCGTCACCGGCGGTGTGGTGTCCTCGCTGGGCAAGGGCATTGCGGCGGCGTCCCTGGCAGCCATCCTGGAATCGCGCGGCCTCAAGGTCACGCTGATCAAGCTGGACCCCTACCTCAACGTCGATCCGGGCACGATGAGCCCGTTCCAGCACGGCGAGGTCTTCGTCACCGACGACGGCGCCGAAACCGACCTCGACCTCGGCCACTACGAGCGCTTCATCACGACGCGGATGAAGAAGACCAACAACTTCACCACGGGCCAGATCTACAAGAGCGTGCTCGAGAAGGAGCGTCGCGGCGACTACCTCGGCAAGACGGTGCAGGTGATCCCGCACGTCACGAACGAGATCCAGGACTTCATCCGCCGCGGCGCCGACGCCACCACCCAGGTCGCGATCGTCGAGATCGGCGGCACCGTGGGCGACATCGAATCGCTGCCCTTCCTCGAAGCCGTGCGTCAGATGAGCCTGAAGCTCGGGCCCTCGAACTCGGCCTTCGTGCACCTCACCTACGTGCCCTGGATCGCGGCCGCGGGCGAGTTGAAGACCAAGCCGACCCAGCACACGGTGCAGAAGCTGCGCGAGATCGGCATCCAGCCCGACGTGCTGCTGTGCCGCGCCGACCGGCCCATCCCCGACGACGAGCGCGAGAAGATCAGCCTCTTCACCAACGTCGCCCACCACGGCGTCATCAGCATGTGGGACGTCGACACCATCTACAAGGTGCCGCGCCTCTTGCACGAGCAGGGCCTGGACGAACTGGTCTGCATGAAGCTGCAGATGCTCACCCGCCCCGCCGACCTGCGGCGCTGGGACCTGCTGGTGCAGGAGGTCGAGCACCCGCAGTCGAGCGTGAAGATCGCGATGTGCGGCAAGTACACCGACCTGTCGGACTCGTACAAGTCGCTCAACGAGGCGCTGCGCCACGCCGGCATCCACAACCACGCCCGGGTCGAGATCGAATACGTCGACGCCGAGACCCTGACGGAGCAGAACGCCTCGCAGCTCGCGCGCTTCGACGCCATCCTGGTGCCGGGCGGATTCGGCAAGCGCGGCATCGAAGGCAAGATCGTCGCCGCGCGCTACGCGCGCGAGAACCGCGTGCCCTACCTCGGCATCTGCCTGGGCATGCAGGTGGCGACGATCGAATACGCGCGCCATGTCGCCGGCCTGGCCGACGCCAACAGCACCGAGTTCGAGGCCGCGACGCCGAACCCGGTGATCGCCTTGATCGAGGAATGGCAGGACGCCGACGGCTCGATCCAGAAGCGCAACGCCAGTTCCGACCTCGGCGGCACGATGCGCCTGGGCGCGCAGAGCTCCGACGTCAAGCCCGGCACCCTGGCCTACAAGATCTACGGCCCGGTCGTGACCGAGCGCCACCGCCACCGCTACGAAGCCAACGTGCACTACCTCGACCGGCTGCAGCAGGCCGGGCTCGTAATCTCGGCGCTGACCCAGCGCGAGAAACTCACCGAGATCGTCGAGTTGCCGCTGGACGCCCACCCCTGGTTCATGGGCGTGCAGTTCCACCCCGAGTTCAAGAGCACGCCCTGGGGCGGGCACCCGCTGTTCTCCAGCTACGTCAAGGCCGCGCTCGAGCACCGCGCCCGGCGCAGCGAGCCGCCCGTGAAGGCGGTGGCATGAAGCTGTGCGGTTTCGAGGTCGGCATCACGCGGCCTCTGTTCCTGATCGCCGGGCCCTGCGTCATCGAAAGCGAAGCGCTGCAGATGGACGTGGCCGGGCGACTGAAGGAGATTTGCAGCGCCCTGGGCATGCCCTTCATCTTCAAGTCGAGCTACGACAAGGCGAACCGCTCGAGCGGCGAATCCTTCCGCGGACCCGGCATGGACAAGGGCCTGGAGATCCTGGCCAAGGTGAAGCGTGAACTGGGCGTGCCGGTGCTCACCGACGTCCACACCGAAGCCGAGGTGGCCCAGGTGGCGGCGGTGGTCGACGTGCTGCAGACCCCGGCGTTCCTCTCGCGCCAGACCGATTTCATCCGCGCCGTGGCCCAGAGCGGGCGCCCGGTGAACATCAAGAAGGGCCAGTTCCTGGCGCCCCAGGACATGGCCAACGTCATCGCCAAGGCGCGCGCCGCGGCGCGCGCCAAGGGCCTGGACGAAGACCGCTTCATGGCCTGCGAGCGCGGCGTGAGCTTCGGCTACAACAACCTCGTTTCGGACATGCGCAGCCTGGCCATCATGCGCGGCAGCGGCGCGCCGGTGGTGTTCGACGCCACCCACAGCGTGCAGCTGCCCGGCGGCCAGGGCACGAGCTCGGGCGGCCAGCGCGAGTTCGTGCCGGTGCTGGCGCGCGCCGCGGTCGGCGCGGGCGTCGCCGGGCTCTTCATGGAAACCCATCCGGACCCCGCCCATGCGCTCTCGGACGGCCCGAACGCCGTGCCCTTGAAGCACATGCGGGCCTTGCTCGAACAGCTCGCCGCGCTCGACGCCGTCGTCAAGGCGCGGCCGCTGCTCGAAAACGACTTCTCCTGCTGAGAGCCGAGCCCAGCCCATGGCCGCCTACCTCATCGCCGACTCCAACGTCACCGACCCCGAGCGCTATGCCGAATACCGCAAGCTCTCGTCGCTGGCGATCGCCGCCTACGGCGCCGAGATCTGCGTCCGCGGCGGCGCCGTGACGCCGCTGGAAGGCGGCTGGGAACCCAGCCGCATCGTGGTGCTGAAGTTTCCGAGCATCGAAAAAGCGCGCGCCTTCTACGCATCGGCCGAATACGGCCGGGCGAGGCAGGCGCGCGAGGGAGCCGCAGTCATGCGCATGATCGCGGTCGAAGGCACAGACTGACAACCCCAGGAAAGAGACTGCAATGAGTGCAATCGTCGATATCGTCGGCCGCGAGATTC
>JAGWTS010000252.1 GCA_028868875.1 Burkholderiales bacterium
AGCAGCTTCAGGTCGGGGAAGCAGTCGAGCAGGTCCAGCGTGGCATAGAGGTCGGTGGTGAGGCGGTCGCGATGGGTCTCGATGTAGACCGGGCAGGGCGCCTGCTCGGCGAGGCGGCGCCAGCCGTCGACGAGGCGCACCGCTTCCTTCAGGTCGCGCGGGCGCACGTCGGGCTGCACGTCGAGGTGATGGACCTCGAACTTCGCGGCCAGCTCGAACACCGGCTGCAGGTCGTCGACGGTCTGCGGGAAGCACTGCCATTCCTGGGCCATGGCGTGCGGCCGCAGGAAGGCCGACAGCTCGCGCGCATGGGCTTCGTTCGCGATGGTGACGCTCACGCCGTCGTAGCCCGCCTGCTGGATGCGCTCGAGCTTGTGCTGCAGCGTCGGCTCGAAGCCATCGGTATGGCGCCGTTCCATGGCCCACATCGACTGGAAAACGAGAAGGCGTTGCATGGCGTGGACCTCGGCGTGAATCGGCAGGCGGTTACTCTAATTGCGAAACGGAAAGATAAGTCTAAGTAAATTCCACAATGCAATACAATTTCTACCTGCGTGCATCTCCGGCCTCGTGCCCGGACTCGTCGTTGACGGTCTTGAAGCGGTCGAGGTCGACGAGTCTCGAGGCCAGGCGGGCGCCGGCGCGACGCGCCTGGGCCATCGCGGCCGGCGCAGCGCAGCGGTTCTGGCACGATCCGCGCCATGGACACGCCGATTCTCGAATCCGTATTGACCTGCCCGCATTGCGGTTTCGCAAGGCTGGAAACGATGCCGGCCGACGCCTGCCAGTTCTTCTACGAATGCACGCAATGCCACGCGCTGCTGCGGCCGAAACCGGGCGATTGCTGCGTGTTCTGTTCGTTCGGTTCGGTGAAATGTCCGCCGATCCAGCTCCAGCGCGGCTGCTGCGGCTGAGCCTCAGCGCATCATCAGCCGGCGCAAGCCGTAGCTGAGCGCATCGACGAGGGCGACGAGCAGCAGCATCGCGATCAGCACGCTCGAGGTCCGGGCCATGTGGAACAGGCCCAGGTGGAAGGCGAGCACCTGGCCCAGGCCGCCGGCGCCGACGACGCCGAGCACGGCGGCGGCGCGGATGTTGTTCTCCCAGCGGTACAAGGTGTAGCTCATCAGCTGCGGCAGGATCTGCGGCAGCGTGGCGTAGAGGAACACCTGGCCTTCGCCCGCGCCCTGGGTGCGCAGGGCGGCGGCCGGGCCGGGCGGGGCGTTCTCGACCGCCTCGGCGAACAGCCGCCCGAGCACGCCCGAGGTGTGGGCCGCCAGCGCCAGGGTGCCGGCAAAGGGGCCGAGCCCGGCGGCCACCAGCAGCAGGGCGGCCCAGGCCAGTTCCGGCACCGCGCGCAAGGCCCGCAGCAGCCAGCGCGTGGGCGTTCGCGTCCAGGCGCCGCGCCGGCTCGCGGGCAGGGCCAGCAGCAGCCCCGCGGCCGCGGCGAGCACGGTGCCCAGCGCCGACATCGCCAGCGTTTCCCAGGTGGCGCGCAGGAGCTGGCGCACGAAGGCCGGATCGGCGTCGGGCGGGAAGAACTCGCGCGCGAAATGCGCCATGCTGCGCAAGCCGTCGATCGAGAGGAACTGCGCCCATTGCAGGTCGAGCGACCAGAAGCTCGCGATCACCATCAGCGCGATCGCGGCGCAGAGCCAGCAGGCCTTGCAGCGCGCATCGAAGATCGGCGGCGGCAGCTTGTAGGGCGGGTTCGCGGCCCGTCGCGGCGTCATGCGAGGGCCTTGCGGAGCCAGCCGCTGAGGCGGTCGGCGAGGGCGACGAGGCCGAAGAAGACGAGCAGCATGGTCGAGACCTCGCCGCCGGCGAACATCTTCATCGAGCTGTCGAGCTGCTGCCCGAGGCCGCCGGCGCCGACGAAGCCCAGCACCACCGAAGAGCGGATCGCGCATTCCCAGCGGTAGATGGTGTAGGAGACCAGCTCGCTCGCGTTCTGCGGCAGCAGCCCGAACCAGAAGGCCTGCATCCGGCCGCAGCCGTTGCGCAGCAAGGCCTGCGCGGCATGGGCCTCGCCGCTGTCGAGGATCTCGGCGTAGACCTTGCCGAGCATGCCGCCGTAGGTCAGGGCGATGGCCAGCACCCCGGCCGTCGGGCCGAGGCCGACGACGCGCACGAAGAGCAGCGCCCAGACGAGTTCGGGCACGCTGCGCAGCACGATGAGTCCGAAGCGCAGGCCCTGGCGCACGACGAAGGGCAGCGTCGCCATGCGCCCGCGCAAGGCCGAGATCGACAGCGCGCGCACCGACAGCAGCGCCAGCGGCCAGGCGACGAGCAGCGCCAGCGTCAGTCCCGCGGTCGCCATGGCCACGGTACGCCAGGTTTCGCGCGCGGTCAGGGCGAGGAAGTCCGGCCCCAGGGCCGGCGGCAGGAAGCTCGCCAGGAAGTGCCCGGTGACGGCGCGGCTTCTCTCGTCGAAAAGCTGCCAGGGCTTGAACTCGGTCGCCACGCCCAGCGGCCAGAGCAGCACCAGGGCCGCGACGGTCCAGGACAGGCGAGCGCGCCAGGCCGGGTCGCGCTCCGGGGCCGGCGGGTGCCGCAGCGCGCCCGTGTTCATTCCGTCAGCGGCATTGCAAGGCCACCGGCGGCGCCGGCGGGGCCGCAGGCGCGCCTTGCGGCAGCGCCGCCGCTTCGCGTTCGTAAAGCCGTTCGAGGCGCTCGCGCGTGACTTGCGCGGCCGGCAGGTCGAAGGCGATGCGGCCCTCGCGCAGCCCGACGATGCGCCCGAAGCGGGCGAGCGCCGCATCCACCTGATGCAGGCTCGTGACCAGGGTGATGCCGCGCTCGCGCGCGACCTCCACCAGGCTGGCCAGGGCCTGGTCGGCGCGCGCCGGGTCGAGCGACGAGAGCGGTTCGTCGACGAGCCAGAGCCGGGCCGGCGCCAGCAGCGCGCGCGCCAGGCCCACGCGCTGGCGCTCGCCGCCGGAGAGGCGGTCGACGCGTTCGAACAGCTTGGCATCGAGGTCGAAGCGCGCCAGCGCCTCGTAGGCGCCCGGAATGTCGCTCGGATAGAACAGCGAGCGCAGGCTGGCCCAGGCGCCCAGCGCCGGCAGGCGCCCGGCCAGCACCGCCGTCACCACGCGCTGGCGCGGCGGCAGCGGCGGCACCTGGGGCGCCAGGAACAGCCGGCCGCGCAGGCGCTGCAGGCGCCGCGTCGGCAGGCGCCAGGGTTCGAGCTCGTCGAGCCGGTAGGCGCCCGCGCTCGGCGCCAGGGCGCAGGCCATGAGCTGCAGCAGCGTGGTCTTGCCGGCGCCCGACGGGCCGATCACCGCGAGCTGTTCGCCCGGCGCCACCTCGAGGCCGATGTCGTGCAGGGCCGGCGCCGCTGCCGCCGCCGCGGCCGGATGGCGCACGGCGACCTGGCGCAGGGACATCCGCATCGACTGGCGCCCGGGCCGGGTCAGAGCAGGCCGGCGCTGCGCGCGGCGGCCTCGATGCCCTTGTAGTTGTCGGGCGTCGTCGGCACGAAGCGGCTGGCGCGCTGCAAATCGAGGATTTGCTTGCCCTGCGGATCGCTCGGGCTCAGCGCCAGGAAGGCCTGTTCGATCTTCTCGCGCAGGGCCGCGGGCATGTCGGCGCGCACGGTCCAGTTGTAGTCGTGGTAGGGCGGAGTGGTGTAAAAGACGACGACCTTGGCCGGGTCCACCCGCTTTTCGGCGACGAACTCCTGCCAGACCGAAATGTTGACCGCCCCGGCCTGCACCTTGCCGGCCGCGACCGCCGCGATCGTGGCGTCATGCGCCCCGCTGTAGGCGACGCGGTGGCAGTCGCGGTCGGGGTCGACGCCGGCCTGGAGCATGAAGGCGCGCGGCATCAGGTGGCCCGAGGTCGAGCTCTGCGAGCCGAAGGCGAAGTCCTTGCCCTTCAGGTCGGCGAGCTGGTGGATCGACGGGTCGCTGGTGATGAATACCGAGCGGAACTTCGCGTCTTCGGCGCGCTGGACCAGCGGCACCATGTTGCCGCCCGAGCGCAGCTGGGCCTGGACGAAGGTGAAGCCGCCGAGCCAGGCGAGGTCGACCTTGCGGCTGGCCAGCGCCTCGACCGCGGCCGCGTAGTCGTTGACGGGCGTGAACTCGACCTTCATGCCGGTCTTCGCTTCCAGGTACTTCATCAGAGGCGCCGCCTTGCGCGCGAGCTCGGTCGGCGCTTCGTCGGGGATCGCGGTGACGCGAAGCACCGGCTGGGCCAGCGCCGAGGCGCTGCCGAGCAGCAACGCGGCGGCGAACAAGGTCTCGAGCAGGCGCTGGATGGTTTTGCGGATCATGGGTCGGGGCCGCGACGGCGAGTCGCAGGCGGCAATGCGAGGGAGCGTGACTCTAGCGGGAAGCCGGGCGGCGCGTTGCCGGCTCCCCGCATGCCCCGACACAGGCCCCGGCTCGGGCCCTGGCACTGGCCGGATTCAGGCGACGATCCAGTCACCCGTTCAGGCCCCGCCTGCGCGGCAGCTGCGAAAGCCCGCCGCCACGTCGTTGCGTCCCGGCATGAAGAAATTGCGGTAGCGCGCATGGCGCAGCCGCGGCTGGGTCATGAACGACGCGCCGCGCAGCACGCGCCGGCTGCCGAACCAGGGCGCCGAATAATCGCGGTAGGGGTGAGGCGTGAAACCCGGGTAGGGCTCGAACGGGCTCGAGGTCCATTCCCAGACCCCGCCCCAGTCGAATTCCGCCCCGCGTTCGAGGGCGGCGCGCTCCCATTCGGCTTCGCTCGGCAGGCGCCGCCCGGCCCAGCGGCACCAGGCCTCGGCCTCGTGCGCGCTCAGGTGGCAGGCCGGCAGGCGCGGGTCGAGCTCGATCCAGGCGCCGTGGCGCCATTGCTGCCAGGTCCGGCCGGCGCGCCGCAGGTAGCGCGGTGCGCGCTCACGGGCGGTCTCGCGCTGGTGTGCCAGCCAGGCGGCGCCGGCTTCGCTCCACCAGCGCGGCTGCTCGTAGCCGCCGGCCTCGACGAAGGGCAGGTACTCGGCCCAGGTCGCGACACGGGCATCGATGCAGGTGGCGGGCAGATCGACGCAATGGCCGGCGCGCTCGTTGTCGAAGGCGAAGCCCGGCTCCGCGCCGCCCAGCTCCCAGGGCCCGGCCGCGAACGCCAGCTCGCGTTGCGGCGCTGCCAGCGCCTGCGGCTGCCAGCGCGGATCGGCGACCGCCAGGCCCAGGCTTTGCGCCGTGTAGAGCGCGGCCTCGTGGTGCATGTCTTCGTGCAACAGCGCGAGGCGGAAGAAATAGGTCGCGTCGTCGCTGTCGTCGGCGCGTCCGAGCCAGGCCAGCGTCTGCTCGAGCTGCTGCGCCAGGTCGGCGCGCGTGGCCTCCGCCTCGGGCAGCGGCAGCGACCAGCGCGTGGCGTGCGCCACCCGGCTCGAGTCGTAGAGCGCGTCGGCGCCGGGGCGCAGGCCGGGCGGGCGTGGCGCCAGCGGGTCGGCGCCGGCGCCGCCGAAGCGCAGCGGGTTGCGCCCGATCCAGAACTCCTGGAACCAGCCGATGTGCCCGAGTTCCCACAGCGGCGGGTTCAGCGTGTCCTGCTGCGGCACCGCGAGGCGCTCGAGGCCCTGCTCGAACAAGGCGAAGCGCGCCAGCGTGTCGTCGCGGCTGGCGCGCAGCGCAGCGGCCAGCGCCTGCGGGCCAGCCCGGCGTGCGGCGGCGGCTTCTTCGAACGGCAGCGTCATTCGGTTAACCTTCCCGCGTGCTCAGGCCCCAGATCGTGATCGTGACGCCGGCCCTGGCCGACGCCAACAACGGCAACTGGCAGACCGCCCGGCGCTGGGCCCGCCAGCTCGCGCAAGCTTACCCGGTGCGCCTCGCCGCGTCGTGGGACGGCGGGGGCGAGGCGCTGATGATCGCGCTGCACGCGCGGCGCTCGGCGCCCTCGGTGGCGCGCTGGCGCGCCGAGCGCGGCGCCGCGCCGCTCGTCGTCGTCCTCACCGGCACCGACCTGTACCGCGACATCGGCTTCGACGCCTCGGCCCAGGCCTCGCTGCGCGCGGCCGACCGGCTCGTCGTCCTGAACGAACTCGGCGCCGCCTCGCTGCCGGATTCGCTGCGGCCCAAGGCGCGCGTCATCCTTCAGTCCTGCGCCGCGCGCCGCCCGCTGCCGAAGACGCGCCGGCACCTGCGCGCCGTGATGGTCGGCCATCTGCGCGCCGAGAAGTCACCCGCCACCTATTTCGAGGCGGCGCGCCTGCTCGCCGGGCGCGCCGACATCCGGCTCGACCACGTCGGCGCCGCGCTCGACCCCGCGCTCGGCGCGCAGGCCCGGGCCCTGGCGGCCGAATGCCCGCGGTACCGCTGGCTCGGCGCCCTGGCGCGCGGCGAGACGCGCCGGCGCATCCAGGGCGCCCATGTGCTGGTGCATCCGAGCGCGATGGAAGGCGGCGCCCATGTCGTGATCGAGGCGGTTCGCAGCGGCACCCCGGTGCTGGCCTCGCGCATCGACGGCAACCTCGGCCTGCTCGGCGCCGACTACGGCGGTTGCTTCGAGCCCGGCGACGCGGCGGCGCTGGCAGCCCTGCTCCAGCGCCTGCGCGACGCTCCGGCTATGCTCGACGCCTTGCGGCGGCAGTGCGAGGCGCGCGCCGCCTTGTTCGACCCGGCCCGCGAAGCTGCGGCCCTGCGCTCGCTCATCGGCGAGACGCTGGTTGCGGCGCGGGCCTTGCCTCCGACCCTCCGAGACGCACCATGAACGCTTCGACCCCGCCCGCAGAACCCCGGCTGACTTCGCTGTCCCATGGCGGCGGCTGCGGCTGCAAGATCGCCCCCGGGGTGCTGTCCGAAATCCTGAAGGGCACGGCCGCGATGCCGATTCCGCCGCAGCTGATGGTCGGCATCGAGACCGCCGACGACGCCGCGGTCTGGCGCCTCAACGACGAGCAGGCGCTGATCGCGACGACCGACTTCTTCATGCCCATCGTCGACGACCCGCACGACTTCGGCCGCATCGCCGCGACCAACGCCATCAGCGATGTCTACGCGATGGGCGGCAAGCCCATCATGGCGCTGGCGCTGGTGGCGATGCCGGTGGCGCAGCTCTCGACGCAGACGATCGGGCGCATCCTCGAAGGCGGGGCCTCGGTCTGCCGCGCCGCGGGCATCCCGATCGCCGGCGGCCACACCATCGATTCGGTCGAGGCCATCTACGGCCTGGTCGCGCTGGGCCTGGTCCACCCCGGCCACGTCAAGCGCAATGCCGACGCCCGCGCGGGCGACCTGCTGGTGCTGGGCAAGCCGCTGGGCGTGGGCGTGATGTCGGCGGCGCTGAAGAAGCTCGAGCTCGGCGACGCCGGCTACGCCCAGATGATCGCGACGACGACCCAGCTCAACACCCCGGGGCCCGACCTCGCGGCGCTGGCCGGGGTCCATGCGCTCACCGACGTGACCGGCTTCGGCCTCGCCGGCCATGCGCTGGAAATGGCGCGCGGCGCGCGCTGCGACGTCCAGATCGACTGGGCCGCGGTGCCGCTGCTGGACGGCGTGCGCGCGCTTGCGGCGCGCGGCTTCGTCACCGGCGCCTCGGGCCGCAACTGGGCCGGCTACGGCGCCGAGGTCGTGCTGCCGGCGGATTTCGCGGCCGAGGACCGGGCGCTGCTGACCGACCCCCAGACCAGCGGCGGCCTGCTCGTCTCCTGCGCCCCGGCGGCGCTGGACGAGGTGCTCGCGGTCTTCCGCCGCCATGGCTTCGAGCGCGCCGCGGTGGTCGGCCGGATCGCTGCGGCTGCCGCCGCGGCGCCGCAGCTGCGCGTGAGCTGAAGCGCCCGCCCGCCCGGTTGGGCCGAGCGGGCGCCGCGGTCGCGCGGTTGCGAGGCCCCGCGGCCCCGCAGCCTCGCGGCCTCGCGGCCTCGAGAGGGGGCCACCATTCAACGCCTTCGAAGAATGCGTTCGCGCCGGCGCAACCCGTTGCGGCGCGCATTGCCGAAAATGGACCTCGTCCAATGCACAGGAGCCCCTACATGGCACGCGTTCTCGTTCTCTACTACAGCACCTACGGTCACATCGAAACCATGGCGCAGGCCGTCGCCGAAGGCGCGCGCAGCGCCGGCGCCGAGGTCGTGATCAAGCGCGTTCCCGAGACCGTGCCCGAGGAAGTGGCCAAGGCCTCGCACTTCAAGCTCGACCAGGCCGCGCCGATCGCCACCGTCGACGAACTGCCCAGCTACGACGCCATCATCCTGGGCGTGCCCACGCGCTTCGGCAACATGGCCGCGCAGATGAAGAGCTTCCTCGACCAGACCGGCGGCCTGTGGTTCACCGGCAAGCTCGTCGGCAAGGTCGGCTCGGTCTTCGCCAGCACCGCGACCCAGCACGGCGGCCAGGAAAGCACGATCCTCAGCACCCATACCGTGCTGCTGCACCACGGCATGGTCCTCGTCGGCCTGCCGTACGCCTGGGCCGGCCAGATGAAGCTCGACGAGATCACCGGCGGCAGCCCCTACGGCGCGACGACGATCGCGGCCGGCGACGGTTCGCGCCAGCCTTCGGCGAACGAGCTCGAAGGCGCCCGCTTCCAGGGCAAGCACGTGGCCGAGATCGCGGCCAAGCTGGCGCGCTGAAGTCCCGCCCCGGCCCGGGCCTCGCTCAGTCCGCCTGGGCGCGGCGCCAGGCGGCAGGGGGCTGGCCCATCAGGCGCTTGAAGGCGCGCGCGAAGGCCGCCTCCGATTCGTAGCCGACCTCGAGCGCGACCGCGGCCACCTTGGCCTTGCGTTGGCGCAGGAGGCCGGCGCCGAGCTGCATGCGCCAGTGCGCGAGGTACTGCATCGGCGACTGGCCGGCGAGTTCGACGAAGCGTTCGTGCAGCGCCGAGCGCGACAGGCCGACCTCGTGGCCGAGCTCCTCGATGCTCCAGGGGTGCGCCGGGCGCTCGTGCAGGAGCGCGATGGCGCGCCCGACGTGGCGATCACGCAGCGCCGCGAGCCAGCCCGCGGCATCCGCGGGCAGGGTGTCGAGGTAGCGCCGCGCGGCATCGACGAAGACGAACTCGCTCGCCCGCTCGAGCAC
>JAGWTS010000562.1 GCA_028868875.1 Burkholderiales bacterium
AGATGTACCGCGCCGGCATGGCCGCGATCCTGTCGCAGCTCGCGCGCGACGGCCGCCTCGCGGTCGTCGACTCGATCAGTGTCGACGCGCCCAAGACCAAGCTGCTGGCCGCCAAGTTCAAGGCCATGGGCCTGGAGTCGGTGATGGTCATCGCCGACCAGATCGACGACAACCTCGCGCTGGCCTCGCGCAACCTCGCCAACGTGCTGGTCTGCGAGCCCCGCTACGCCGATCCGCTGTCGCTGGTCTTCTACAAGAAGGTGCTGGTGACCAAGGGCGCGATCGAGCAGCTCAAGGAGATGTACGCATGAGCCCGCAGAGCCGCCTCAAGGGCGAATTCCCCCTCGGGGGGACGGCGCGCAGCGCCAAGGGGGTCCAATGAGCGCCGTGCAGAAATTCGACGAGGGCCGCCTGGCCACCGTGCTCGTCGCGCCGATCATCTCCGAGAAGGCCACGCGGCTGGGCGAGAAGCGCAACCAGGTCCTGTTCAAGGTCCTGCGCGACGCCACCAAGCCCGAGATCAAGGCCGCCGTCGAGCTGATGTTCAAGGTCGAGGTCGCCTCGGTGACCACGCTCGTGCAGAAGGGCAAGGTCAAGCGCTTCGGCCGCACCACCGGCCGCCGCGACCACGTCAAGAAGGCGTTCGTCGCGCTCAAGCCGGGCCAGGAGCTCAACTTCTCCGGGGAGGCCGCTTAAATGGCAGTCATCAAGGTCAAGCCCACTTCGCCCGGCCGCCGCGCCGTCGTGAAGGTGGTGCACAAGCACCTGCACAAGGGCGCTCCGGAAGCCTCGCTGCTGGAGCCGCAGAAGCAGCAGGCCGGCCGCAACAACAACGGCCACATCACGATGCGCCACAAGGGCGGTGGTCACAAGCACCACTACCGCGTGGTCGATTTCGTGCGCAACAAGGACGGCATCCCGGCGAAGGTCGAACGCATCGAGTACGACCCCAACCGCACCGCCCATATCGCGTTGCTGTGCTACGCCGACGGCGAGCGCCGCTACATCATCGCCCCGCGCGGTGTCGAGGCTGGCGCGACGCTGCTGTCGGGCGCCGAGGCGCCGATCAAGGCCGGCAACACGCTGCCGATCCGCAACATCCCGGTCGGCTCGATCGTCCACTGCGTCGAGATGATGCCGGGCAAGGGCGCGCAGATCGCGCGCTCGGCCGGCACCTCGGTGACGCTGATGGCGCGCGAAGGCATCTACGCGCAGCTGCGGCTGCGCTCGGGTGAAGTGCGCAAGATCCACATCGACTGCCGCGCCACCATCGGCGAGGTCAGCAACGAAGAGCACAGCCTGCGCCAGTACGGCAAGGCCGGTGCGATCCGCTGGCAGGGCATCCGCCCGACGGTCCGTGGCGTCGCGATGAACCCGATCGACCACCCGCACGGCGGCGGCGAAGGCCGCACCGGCGAGGGCCAGCCGCAGGTGTCGCCGTGGAACACCCTGACCAAGGGCTTCCGCACGCGCAGCAACAAGCGCACGCAGACGATGATCGTCTCGCGTCGCAAGAAGTGAGGCCTGAGGGAACACCACCATGACGCGTTCACTCAAGAAGGGTCCCTTCGTGGACCACCACCTGATGGCCAAGGTCGAGAAGGCCGCCGCCACCAAGGACAAGAAGCCGATCAAGACCTGGTCGCGCCGCAGCACCATCCTGCCCGAGTTCATCGGCCTGACGGTGGCCGTGCACAACGGCAAGCAGCACGTGCCCGTGTAC
>JAGWTS010000253.1 GCA_028868875.1 Burkholderiales bacterium
AGGCGTCGAGCAGGCTGCGGTAGCGGTGTTCGGTGGCGCGCAAGGCCTCGAACGCATTCTCCTCGGCCGTGACGTCGCGAAACCCCCAGACCCGGACGTAGCGCCCGGCTTCGCGATACGGCAGGCAGCGCCGGTGCAGCACCCGGCCGTCGTTCAGGCGCATCCGGTCCTCGAAAGGCAGGCCGGCCTTGATGACGGCGGCAATCTTGCGCAGCTCGGCCTCGGGGTCGACGAAGAAGCGGCTGGCGCAGCGGTTGACCAGGTCCGGCGTGAGCCGGCCGGCGAACTCGGCCGGGATGTCGAACATCCGCAGCACGAGGTCGTTGGCGAACAGCAGCGGCTCGTCGGGGCGGGTGACGTCGGAGGCGAAAAGGCCGTCGCCGGTGGTGTTCAGCGTCAGGCTCAGGTTGTCCAGGCTCGCGGCGAGCGCGGCGCGGTCGCTTTCCTGCCGCGTCACGTCGCGGCTGAACAGGATGGCGCTGCGCGCCCGTCCGCCGCCCTCCACGATCGGGTGGTACCAGGTCTCCATCAGGAGCGGCGCCGCGCCCGCACGCTCGAAGCGCGAGCGCAGCAGCCGCGATTCGCGCCGGCGCAGGCACTGCAGCATCATGCGCCGGCGCTCGTCGGCATCGGCCAGCGTCAGGAGCTCGTCCAGCGCGCGCCCGAGCACCTGCTCGCGCGCCAGGCCCGTGGTCTTGCACCACTGGTCGTTGACCATGCGGTAGCTGAACCGGCCGTGGCGGAAGTCGACCAGGCTGACCATCTCGGGCAGGCGGTTGAGGACGAGCTCGTAGTCGCGCAGCGCCGCCTCGCCGCGCTTGATCGCGCTGATGTCGGTGAACATCGCGACCGCACCGAGCAATGCGCCGTCGGCGTCGCGAACGCGGGTCGCGTGGTTCACGCAGTGGACGAAGCCGCCGTCGGCGCGCAGCAGCCTGATCTCGCCGGACGCGGCGAATTCCGCGTCGCTTCCGGCCAGGCGCCGGCGCACGGTCTCGACCTCGGCCGGGGCGACGAAATCGAGCGCCGAACGGCCGACGATGTGCTCGCGCGCCAGGCCCACCATCGCGCACAGCGCCGGGTTGACGTCGCTCACCCGGCCGTCGGCGTCGAGGAACACGAAACCCTCGGGCGTGCGCCGCACGAGCAGGCTGAGCAGCTGGTGCTGGCGCGCGACGATGCGGGCGATGGCGCTCAAAGCCTCGCTTCCGTCGGCCTGGCCGGCCAAGCCGGCTCCGGCCGGCGCCGCGCCCGGCGTGCCGTCGGCATCGGCGAGCAGCGTGCGCAGCAGGTCCGCGCTGTGCTGCGCGCGCCGGGCTTCGGCCAGGCGCAGCATGATGTTCTCGCGCATCACGCGCTGCGCCTGGTTGCCGGCCCAGCCCGCATACGGCAGCATCAGCGCCAGGATGGCCACGAGCGCGGGCTGCTCGGCGCCGAAGGCCAGGCGCAGGGCGGCCGGCAGCACCGCCGGCAGCGCGAAGAGCAGCGAGGCCGCGCGGTCGTAGGACGTGAGCGTGAGCGAGGCGATGCCGAGCCCGGCGACGATGAACACGAGCAGGAACTCGTACAGCACGCTGCCGGCGGGATAGACCAGCGCCGCCGCGGCCGACCAGGCGAGCCCGGCCGCGGCGAAACCGGCGCGAAAGCGCCAGAGCCAGGCCCGGTCCGCGGCGTCGTCCGGGGCCGCCTGGCGCCGTCGCCAGGCCAGCGCCACGCCGATGCGCAGCAGCGCCGACAACGCCACCAGGCCCAGCCACTCGAGGCCGGGGCGCAGCCCGACCACGGGCTCCAGCAGCCAGGCCAGCATCGCCGCCAGCGCGAAGCCGCCGCTGGCAGAAGCCGGGCCGTTCAAGGCATGCTGGCGCAGTTGTTCGCGCCGCAGTGCCGAGGCGTCGGTCGAGGGAAGCGGATCCGGCGAATACATCATGGAAGCGGGCGCCCGCGCAGCGGCTGCGCCACCGGGGGCGCTCGATTCGCGGGCACCCGATGATGCCGTGAAAGGCGGTGCCCCGATCGCCGGGCGGGCGCGCCAACCCGGGCTTATTACCGGCGATGCAGCGCCCGCTCCGGCGCCGGGCCCGAACCGGGCGTCGGCGCGCCGCGCCTCCGCCGTCGACCTGGAACGAACTGACAGAATGAACTGAATTGAACAAGGCCCTCGTCGTCATCCTCGCGGCCGTGATGCTCGATTCGATCGGCATCGGCCTCGTGTTCCCGATCCTGCCGGCGTTGTTGCGCGAGGTCGGGCACAGCGGGGACATCACGCTCGCGCTCGGCGCCCTGCTGGCGCTGTATGCCGCCTGCCAGTTCCTGTTCGCACCCGCGCTGGGGGCCCTCAGCGACCGCTGGGGCCGGCGCCCGGTGCTGCTGCTGTCGCTGGCCGGCGCCGCCGTCGACTACCTCGCGCTGGCCTTCGCGCCCCAGCTCTGGATGCTGGTGCTGGGGCGGGCCATCGCCGGCCTCACCAGCGCCAACATGGCGGTGGCCACGGCCTACATCACCGACATCTCGACCCCCGACGAGCGCGCCCGCCGCTTCGGCCTGTTCCACTCGATGTTCGGCATCGGCTTCGTCGTCGGCCCGGTGCTCGGCGGCGCCCTCGGCGACTTGTGGGTGCGCGCGCCCTTCATCGCCGCGGCGGCGTTCAACGGCCTGAACTTCGCCCTCGCGCTGTTCGTGCTGCCCGAGTCGCGGCCGGGGCGGCGCGGCGGCCGCTTCGAGCTCGCGACGCTCAACCCCTTTGCGTCGCTGGGCTGGGCCTTCGGCATTTCGGCGCTGTGGCCGCTCGCCGCGATCTACGTCGTGATGAACTTCGTCGGCGCGATGTACGGTACGGTCTGGGCCCTCTACGGCGAAGACCGCTTCGGCTGGAACGGCCTGACGATCGGCCTGTCGCTGGGCTTCTTCGGCGTCTTCCACGCCGGGGCCCAGGCCTGGCTCACCGGCCCGGCCGTCGCCCGCCTGGGCGCGCGCCGCGCGCTGGTGCTGGGCATGGCCTTCGAGATCGCGGCGCTGCTCGCGCTCGCCAGCAGCGCGCAGGGCTGGGTGGTGTTTGCGCTCGGACCGGTGTTCGCGCTCGGCGGCATCGGCATGCCGGCGCTGCAGGCGCTGACGACGGTGCAGATCGGGCCCGACGACCAGGGCCGGCTGCAAGGCGTGCTCGCCAGCCTCGTCAGCCTGGCCACGGTGTTCGGGCCGCTGTTCTTCAGCCAGGCCTATGGCGTGCTGCGCCCGCACGAACCGGGCTGGATCTGGGTCGTCGGCGCCGGCGTCTACCTGCTGGCCCTGCCGCTGATGCTGCGGCTGCGCTCGACTTGACGCCCCCGCCGGGGCCCGGCCGGGCCTGAGAACGCGCGCCCGGACCTCCTGCCTCGCCGCGCTCGGGCTCCATGTACAGGAAGTCAAACTCTCATGCCGGGGTCGAGGCAGCAGGCCGATGGCGAGCCTGTGTTCTCCGGCCCGCCTCGCGGGCGACCGGCTGCTCGGCGCCACCACCGCGGCATCAACACCGCCCGAGCCCTCAAACGACGAGGCGACCGCGAATGGGGCCTGCGCCCACAGGCCCGCCACCGTCCTGCGACTCCTTGGGTGGTTCGCCATGGAACGGCAACCGTGTGCGCAGAAGGCTGTTTCGGCTTTCTCACCGCATGCCACAACCGGAGGAACGGCAGGAGGCCCGGGCATGCGGGCGCAGGCCCCATTCGCGGTCGCCCCGTCGGTGGCGCGCTGGCGCCGGTCTTGATGCGGTGATCGCGGATCACAGCGGGTGGCCGCCCGCGAGCGCGGGCCGGAGAACGCATGCCCGGGCCTCCTGCCTCGCCGCGCTCGAGGCAGTCGAGGCAGTCGAGGCAGTCGGCGCAGTCGACGCGGCTGGCGCAGCTGACGCAGCAGGTCCCGCTAGCGCCGACCGCGCAAAGCGTCGAGGCTACAGGTCCAGCACCAGGCGCGAACTCAGCGCGCGTGAACAGCAGGGCAGCATCTGGTCGCCGGCGGCCTGCTCCTCGGGCGTGAAGTAGCTGTCGCGATGGTCGGGCTGGCCCTCGATCACGCGCGTCAGGCAGGTGCCGCAGACGCCTTGCTCGCACGAGGTGGGCACGACGACGCCGGCCTCGGCCAGGGCCTGGACGATGCTCTGCCCGGGCGCCACGCGCACCAGCTTGCCCGAACTCGCGAGCTGGACTTCGAAGCTCTCGTCGGCGGCGCCCGGCGCCGCCGGGGCGGCGGCGAAGAACTCGTAGTGCAGGCTCTCCGACGGCCAGCCGGCGGCGCGCGCGGCGCCCAGCACCGCGTCCATGAAGCCGCCCGGGCCGCAGACGTAGAGATGGGTGCCGGGGTCGGCCGCTGCGGCGACGAGGGCCGCGATGTCGAGCTTTTGCCCGGGCGCGCCATCGTCGTAGTGGAACGCGACGCGGGCCGCGAAGGCCGAGGCCGCGATGCGCTCGCGAAACGCCGTGCGCGCCGGGCTGCGGGTGCAGTAATGCACCTCGAAATCGGCGCCGATGCGGTGCAGCCGCTCGGCCATGCACAGCAGCGGCGTGATGCCGATGCCGCCTGCCAGCAGCAGCGAGCGGCGCGCGCCATGGGCGAGCGGGAAATGGTTGCGCGGCGCGCTGACCTCGATGACCTGGCCTTCGTGCACCTGGTCGTGCATCGCCGCCGAGCCGCCGCGCGAGGCCGCGTCGCGCAGCACCGCGATCTGGTAGCGGTGGCTGTCGCCGGGGTCGTTGCAAAGCGAGTACTGGCGCGTCAGGCCATTGGGCAGCTGCACGTCCAGGTGCGAGCCGGCCGAGAACGCGGGCAGCGCCGCGCCCGCCGGGTCGACGAGCTCGAAGCCGCAGATGCCCTCGGCCTCGACGGTCTTGCGCGCCACGCGCAGGCGCAACGACGAAGGGGCGTTCATGGCTTCAGACCGAAAGGGTCGAGCGCTCGGCGGCGACGAGGCGCTCGATCACCTTGCGCGCCTGCACCCCGCCGGCGTCGATGTTGAGCTTGAGCACGTCGCGCCCGGCCCATTTCGAAAGGTTGGCCTGCTGGCACTCGAGCATCTGCAGGTCCTCGGCGAAGATCTTGCCCTGGCCTTCGCGGATCTGCGCCGTGAGCGCCTTGTCGTCGGGGCGGAAGTTGCGCGCCATGCCCCAGAAGTACCACATCGTGGTCTCGGTCTCGGGGGTCAGGAAGTCGACGACGATGCTGTAGGCCTTGTCCTGTTTCGGCGCGTCGTAGCCGCCGCGACCGGCCAGGGCGACGCCGACCTCGATGTGGACCTGGCTCGGCGGGCTGAAGCGGCAGATCTGCCAGCGGTCGACCGGCTGGTCGTCGGGCAGGCCGTTGGCGCGCAAGGCCATGCGCCAGAACGGCGGCGCCTGGATCCCGTTCATGAAGCGGCTGGTCACGGCATGGTCGCCGTCGATCGTGGTCTTGCACGGCGTCTCGTCGATCTCGGGCTGGCCGATGCTGGTGGTGTGCACGTAGGTCTCGTGCGTCAGGTCCATCAGGTTGTCGATCATCAGCCGGTAGTCGCAGGCGATGTGGTACAGCCCGCCGCCGAAGGCCCATTCCTTGTTGTCGGCCCAGTGCAGCTCGGGCAGCTGGTCTTCGCTCGCCTGCGCCGCGTCGCCGGTCCAGACCCAGATGAAGCCCGACTTCTCGATCACCGGAAAGCTGCGCACCGGCGGGAAACCGCGCACGCGCTGGCCCGGCATCGCAACCGTCTTGCCGTCGCAGCCCATCTCCAGGCCGTGGTAGCCGCAGACGAGCCGGCCTTCGACGACGCGCCCCAGCGACAGCGGCGCGCCGCGGTGCGGGCACCAGTCTTCGAGCGCCGCGACCCGGCCTTCGGGGCCGCGGTAGAAGACGATCTTCTCGCCGCAGATCGTGCGCCCGAGCGGCTTGGCGTCGACTTCGTCGGGGGTGGCGGCAACGTACCAGGCGTTTTTCGCGAACATCGAGCTTGTCTCCTTCGGGTTTAGATTGGATCCAATTGTGGCTAATTCTTGAGCGTAGTCAAGAATAATGGCATTCATTGGATCCAATTTTGTCGAAACAGTGTCGCGCTAGAGCAAACCGCGCGCCGCGAGGTTGCGCATCAGCGCGGCCGCGCCTTCGCTCCAGGGCGGGCAGTCCTCGCTGCGGCGCACGCGGTTGACGAGGGCGCCGAGTTCGGGGCAGCTGATCTCGACGCGGTCGCCTTCGAGGTGGGTGAAGCCCTGGCCGGGGGCGCCGCGGTCCTGGGTCGGCGCGAACATCGTGCCCAGGAAGAGGCAGAAGCCGTCGGGGTACTGGTGGTGCGGCCCATGCGCCGCGGCGACGAGCTGGGCCGGGGTGCGGCTGATCTTGCGCATCTGGTTCACGCCTTCGAGGCGGAAGCCGTCGGGGCCTTCGATGCGCAGCGTGACGGCGGCGCGCGCCACCGCGTCGATGCCGAAATGCTCGTCGAACAGGCGCACGAAGGGCCCGATCGCGGCCGAGGCGTTGTTGTCCTTGGCCTTGCCCAGCAGCAGCGCCGAGCGGCCTTCGATGTCGCGCAGGTTGACGTCGTTGCCCAGGCTGGCGCCGACGATGCGCCCGCGGCTGTCGACGACGAGCACGACCTCGGGCTCCGGGTTGTTCCAGTGCGAGGCGCCGAGGATGCCGACCTCGGCGCCGTAGCCCACCGCCGCCAGCGGCTGGCATTTGGTGAAGATCTCGGGGTCGGGGCCGATGCCGACCTCGAGGTATTGCGACCAGAGCCCGCGCGCGACGAGCCAGGACTTGAACTCCATGGCCTGGGCCGAGCCCGGCACCAGGGTGTCGAGCGCGCCGCCGATGGCTTGCGTGACCTCGGCGCGGATGGCCAAGGCGCGATCGGCCTGGCCGCGCGCCTGCTCCTCGATGACGCGCTCGACCAGGCTTTCGGCGAAGGTCACGCCCGCCGCCTTCACCGCCTGCAGGTCGACCGGGGCGAGCAGCCAGGGGCGGTGGGGGTCGCGCTCGGCGGCGTGCGAGTTGCGCAGCAGCGCCTCGACCGGACCCAGCGAACGCGCCCCGGGGGCGTCGAGCAGCGCGGCCGGCGCGCCTTGCTCGATCAGGTCGCGCACCGTCGGCGCGGCGCGGGTCGTGATGTCGAAGACCTCGTCGCCGCGCAAGGCGACGACGCAGGGGCCGCCGACGCCGGGGTCGAAGACGCGGCCGACGAGGCGCGCGCGCGCACGATCGGCGCTGAGATGGTCGAGCAAGTTCATGGAGTCTCGCGGGTTGAGGAGCGGGACGCGAATCGTAGCCCTGCTCGCGCCGAGCCACGATTCAACCCGTGCCGCGTCGCGTCGACGCCACCCAGCGAGTCAGCCCAGCCCCTCGCGCGGACGCCGCGGAACCGGCTCCGCCGGGCCGGTGGCGTCGCCCCCTTGGGGGCTGCGGCCGGACACAAGGGCGCGACAGCGGCCTTGTGCCTGTCGCAGGCCCGGTCGCCTGCTGGCGGCCGGGCACCGCGCCCGCGCTCCGGGGGGGAGCCAACTACCCGTTGCGGAACAGGAAGCTGTACGCGCTCAGCGCCGGCACGCCGCCGAGGTGGGCGTAGAGCACCTTCGAGCCCGCCGGAAACTCGCCGCGGCGCACGCGCTCGATCATGCCGTGCATCGACTTGCCTTCGTACACGGGGTCGGTGAGCATGCCTTCCTGGCGCGCGCAAAGACGGATGGCGTCGAGCGTGCCGGCGTTCGGCAACCCGTATTCGGGCCCGCCCCAGCGCGTATCGAGCACCACGTCGGCGGCCACGATCGGCCGCCCCAGCTCGACCAATTCGGCGGTGTGGCGCGCGATGCGCAGGATCTGGGCATGGGTCTTCTCGGGCGTGGCCGAGGCGTCGATGCCGATGACACGGTCGGCGCGGCCGTCGGCGGCAAAGCCCACGACCATGCCGGCCTGGGTGCTGCCGGTGACCGAACACACGACGATGTAGTCGAAGCGCAGTCCCATCTCGGCTTCCTGCGCCCGCACCTCTTCGGCAAAGCCGACGAAGCCGAGGCCGCCCAGCGGGTGCTCGGAGCAGCCGGCCGGAACCGGGAAGGGCTTGCCGCCGGCGCGGCGCACGTCTTCCATCGCCTGCTCCCAGCTCGGGCGGATGCCGATGTCGAAGCCGGCGGCGTCCAGGCGCACGTCGGCGCCGAGGATGCGCGACATCTCGATGTTGCCGACGCGGTCGTAGACCGCGTCGCTGTAATTCACCCAGTTCTCCTGCACCAGCACGCACTTCAGGCCGAGGTGCGCCGCCACCGCCGCGACCTGGCGCGTCTGGTTCGACTGGATGCCGCCGATCGACACCAGCGTGTCGCAACCCTGGGCCAGGGCTTCGGGAATCAGGTATTCGAGCTTGCGCGTCTTGTTGCCGCCGAAGGCCAGGCCGCTGTTGCAGTCCTCGCGCTTGGCGTAGAGCTCGACCTTGCCGCCCAGCTGCGCGCTCAGGCGCTTCAGGGGATGGATCGGCGTCGGGCCGAAGGTCAGGGGGTGGCGGGGATAGCGCGCGAGGTTCATGGCCGGGTCTCCTTCAAGAGGCGGCCATCGTAGGAAATGCGGAGCTTAATGAGGTTGCAAGTTTGGCGCGGCTGAAGCAGCATTAATTGCCTGCCTGCTCCAACCGCGGGGTTTTAATTCGAAATGATTAGAGTCAACGCAATGAACGGAAAGCCCGGCCTAGAGCCGAGGCAGCACGAACCCCAGCACCGCGGCCAGAAGCGCCAAGGCGCCGGCCAGCCCCCAGCGCCTGAACACCGTGCCGGTGAGCAAGGTTCCGGCGGCCATGGGCGGCTCCCTTCGAGGTGGCGGGCAGCGGCCATTGTCGGCACCCCCGGCGATCGGGGTCTTGGCGCGCGATGAGCGCAGCGCGCGCCAAGAAGCCCCGGCCCGTGGCCCCAACCCCGGCGCTGGACCGCACCGACCGCAGCATCCTGCGCGCGCTGCAGCGCGATGCCTCGGTCTCGAACGTGGCGCTGGCGGCCAAGG
>JAGWTS010000563.1 GCA_028868875.1 Burkholderiales bacterium
CGCCCAGCCTTTGCGCGGCTTCCACCGCCTCCAGCACCGTGAAGGCCGGGTAGCCGCGCGGCACCGGAACGCCGTGCTCGCGCAGCAGTTCCTTGGCCTGGTATTCGTGGATTTTCATTCGGAGTTCCTGGAAGGGGCGGGGTCAGCGGGCGGACGGAACCGGCGCATCGGTCTGGCCGCGGTGCTCGGACTGGCGTGCGGCCGCTGCAGGCGGAAGTGACATGGTTCGGGCGCGGGGAGGGTGCGTCTTCGAATGTAGCATGCTGCGACGCAGCAACCAGGCCGCTCAATCGTCGTCCGCGCCACCCTTCACGACACGGCGGATCACGTCGCCCTCGAAGCCGCGCGCGGCCAGGAAGCGCATCTGCCGCGCCCGCTCGGCGGCGTCTTGCGGCGCCTGGCCGAACTTGCGGCGCCAGACTTCGAGCGCGCGTTCGAGCTCGGTGGCGCGCGCGCGCTCGAGCGTGGCCGCGACGAGATCGGCGTCGAGCCCCTTGGATTGCAGGGTCTGCTTCAGGCGCCGCGCGCCGTAGCGCGCGCCCTGCCCGGAAAGCACCGAATCGGCGGTGCGGCGGTCGCTCAGAAAGCCGCGCGCGGTGAGTTCGTCCAGGGCTTGGCGGATCTGCTCGGCGGCCGACGCCGTCTCGCTGTCTTCGACGACGCGCGCCAGCTTGCGCTCGAGCTCGGCGCGCGAATGTTCGCGCTGCGCGAGCCAGCGCAGGGCGCGGCCCTTGACCGACGGCGCGCCGAAGGCCATGGCCGCCGCGGCGTGCCTACTCGGCGCTGCCGGCGACTTCGGCGGCGAGCAGGGGGATGCCCATCGACTCGCGCACCTTGTTCTCGATCTCGTAGGCGAGTGCGGGGTTCTCGCGCAGGAACTCGCGCGCGTTGTCCTTGCCCTGGCCGATCTTCTCGCCGTTGTAGGCGTACCAGGCACCGCTCTTGTCGAGGATGCGGGCGGCCACGCCCATGTCGATGATCTCGCCTTCGCGGCTGATGCCTTCGCCGTAGAGGATGTCGAACTCGGCCGTCTTGAAGGGCGGCGCGACCTTGTTCTTGACGACCTTGACCTTGGTCTCGCTGCCGATGACTTCCTCGGCCTTCTTGATGTTGCCGGTGCGCCGGATGTCCAACCGCACCGAGGCATAGAACTTGAGCGCGTTGCCGCCCGTGGTGGTCTCGGGGTTGCCGAACATGACGCCGATCTTCATGCGGATCTGGTTGATGAAGATGACCATGGTGTTGGTCTTCTTGATCGTCGCGGTGAGCTTGCGCAGGGCCTGGCTCATGAGCCGCGCCTGCAGCCCCGGCAGGCTGTCGCCCATTTCGCCTTCGAGCTCGGCCTTGGGCGTGAGCGCGGCGACCGAGTCGATGACGATGAGGTCGATCGAGCCCGAGCGCACCAGGGCGTCGACGATCTCGAGCGCCTGCTCGCCGGTATCGGGCTGGCTGATGAGCAGTTCCTGCAGGTTGACGCCGAGCTTTTGCGCGTACTGGATGTCCAGCGCGTGTTCGGCGTCGATGAAGGCGGCGGTGCCGCCCTGCTTCTGCATCTCGGCGATGACTTGCAGCGTGAGGGTGGTCTTGCCCGAGGACTCGGGGCCGTAGATCTCGACCACGCGGCCGCGCGGCAGGCCGCCGACGCCCAGGGCGATGTCCAGCCCGAGCGAGCCGGTGGAGACGACCTGGATGTCTTCGATGACCTCGCCTTCGCCCA
>JAGWTS010000254.1 GCA_028868875.1 Burkholderiales bacterium
CGGCGGCGAACTACTTGCTCCCGCGCCCCGCGTCGAGCCCAGGCAGCTTCGCCACCTTGCTCGAAAGCCCTCGCGGTGGACAGGCCGAGCCCGGCCCGGCCCCGGGGCCGTTCAGAACTTGAAGCGCAAGCCAATCGCAGCGGTGTTCCCGCTGGACAAGCCGCTCTGGCGGTCGTTCATGACCACGCCGTAGACGTCCGTGCGCTTGGAGAGCAGGTAGTCGTAGCCCAGGCTCAGCGTGCGGTTGTGGGTGTCGGCTGTACCCGGCACGTTGGCACTCGCGCTGCCGTACTGGACGAGCACGGCGCCGGCGCCCACGGGCACCTTGGCGCCCAGCCCGTACAGCGTGGTGTGCGTATCGACCGTCGCGGAGGTCGAGACCCGGCCGGCCTGGCCGAAGAGCTTGACGCTGCCGAGGTCGTAGGCGCCGCCGATCTGCCAGGCCTGCTGGTTCTCCCAGCCCGCGGGCGTGCCGAAGGCGCCGTTGCGCACCTGCTGCCAGGCCAGCGTGGCGGTCAAGGGGCCGCCGAAATAAAGCGCGCTGAAGCTCGTGTTGCTGCCCGTCGCCCCGGCGGCGCCCTGGCGGAGATTGGTGAGCAGGTTCAGGCCGAGGCCGCTGTAGTTCGGGCTCGAATAGCCGATGGCGTTGTTCCATCCGGTGTCGCCAAAGAAGGGCAGCATGCCGGCCGAAGGAATGAAGAGCTGGCGAATCGCGGGCGAGAAGCCGAAGGAATCGCCGAAGGCGTTGGTCAGCAGCGTGGTCACGAACAGCGGCGTCGTGATGCGGCCGAACTTGACTGCGCCGTAGGCGCCTTTCAGGCCGACGTTGGAATTGCGGGCGAAATAGGTATCGCCGTCGAAGCGCCCCGAGCTGCCGTTGTTGGCGCGAAAGAAGCTCTCGAGCGCGAAGGTGGCAGACAAATCCCCGCCCAGGTCTTCGCTGCCGCTGAAGCCGAGGTAGCTGGTCGACATGTTGCCGCTGAGCGCGGCCTTCATGCTCTGCGCGCCGGCGGTCTGGAACTGGCCGACCGACATGTCGATCAACCCGTAAACCGTTACGTTGTTCTGCGACCAGGCGGCAAGCGGAACGGTGAGCGCCGCGACGGCCAGCGTGGCCCGGGTCAAGACGGGACGAATCATGAGGTCTCCTCGAACGAGTGGTCTTGGCCGGCCGCGAGTACCCGGCCTACAGCGGAAATCTTCTAGCGCCCGCGCAACAAGGCTTCGGCGCGTGCGCGTGCGGCTCCGCCGATGACGGCGAGCTTGCCGTGGAAATCGGGTCCGCGCGTCGCATCCAGACCCATGCGCGAGGTCGTGCCGTTGAGCGAGGACGAGGGGTCGAGCGGGCTGCCCGGCAGGCCGTCGATCATCAGCACGTCGCGGTGCGGCTGGAAGTGGTTGGCCAGCGCCCACAGCACGTCTTCGTCGCGCGTCACGTCCACGTCGGGGTCGACCGCGATCACGGTCTTGAGATACGGGTCCCAGCCGAGCAGCCCCAGCATCACCTGGCGGGCTTCGCCGGGGCGCATCTGCTTCAAGGCGACGTAGGCGTGGAAATGGGTGCCCGAATTCGGGTAGTGCACGGCGGTGACGCCGGGGAATCGGCCCTTGAGCTTTTCGGCCATTTCGGATTCGCGTGGAATCCGCGCCAGGTTCAGATGCTCGGCCGAGCGCCCGCCGACGATGTCGACCCAGACCGGCGTGCGCCGCTGCATCAGCGTGTGCACGCGCAGCAGGTTGTTGGTCGAGCGGTCGGACGAGTAGCCGGTGAACTCGCCGAACGGCCCTTCATCGACCTTGGCCGTGGGGTCGATCTCGCCTTCGAGCACGAATTCGGCGCCGGCCGGCACCTTGATGCCGTGGCGCGGCGTGCGCACCACTTCGAGCGGCTCGCCGAGCAGGCCGCCCGCAACCTCGCGCTCGTCAGTGCCGAAAGGCACGCGCGCCGAGCCGGCGAGCATGACCAGCGGATGGGTGCCGATCACCATCGCCACCGGCAGCGGCCGGCCCGCCGCCACCGCGAGCTGCAGCAGCCGCCAGAGGTCGCCGCGCGAATGCAGGCTGGTCGCGATCTCGGTCGGCGCATGCAGCATCGAGCGGTGGTAGCTCATGTTGCCGGCGCCCGTCTCGGGGTGCTCGGCGATGAGGATGGCGTTCGTGATGTAGGGGCCGCGGTCGCCCTCGAAGTGCTTGAGCAGCGGCAGGCGGCGCAGGTCGAGCGCGTCGCCCTGGACCACGACCTCGGTCACCGGCCCCGATTCGACGGCGCGCGTCGGCAGCAGGCGCCGGGCGCGCGCCTGGTAGCCCTCGTGCAGTTGCGCGAGTTCGACGCCGAGCAGCCGCGCGACCCGCCGGCGCGATGCGAAGACGTTGGTGGCGACGCGGCAGCCCAGGCCCTCGACGCGGTCGAAGACGAGCATCGGGTCGCGCCCCTGGCGTGCCAGCGCGTCGACGACTGCCGTCACTTCCTGGTCGGCCGAGACCGGCTCGCCGACGACGAGTACGTCGTCGCCATGGGCGGCCGAATACTCGGCCAGGAAGCTCTGGAAATCCTGGGCCACGGGCTTGGCGCTCAGAGGCCGGCGTAGCTGTCTTTGAGCCGGGCCTGGGCCTCGGCCTGCGTGCGCGGCGGCGGCGAGGTGCGGATGCCGCACAGGCGCGCGATGTTGTTGCCCATGTAGTCTTCGAGCCCGTCTTCGTCGAGGTCCATGCCCTGCGGCGCCGGCGAACACAGCACCTCGAGTTCGCGCAGCCACATGCCGGGCTCGTTCGGCGGCGAATCGGTGCCGAAGACGATCTTCTTGCGATCCAGCTGGCGCGCGAATTCGACGATGCGCGACTGGAAGCACCAGCCCGATTCGCAGACGACGTTGGGCGTGTCCATCGCCATCCAGAAGGCCTCGAACGAATAGTTGCCGCCGGTCTGGATGCCGAAGTGGCCGATGATGAAGTTCACCATCGGGAACTCGCGGATGATCGGATAGAACATCGTCGGGATCGTGTACGGCCCGTCGCCGGTGTGGATCAGCACCACCACGTTGTACTTGGCGCAGACCTTCATCGCCGGGCGCAGCCAGTCGAGCGCGCGGTCAGGGCGGTAGCCGTGCATGTTGGCGTGCAGCTTCAGCATCTTGAAGCCGTACTCCTTGACGTGGAACTCCAGCTCCTCGGCGCCGTTCTCCGGGCCCCAGCGCGGGTTGAAGGTGAAGTTGCCGATGAAGCGATCCGGGTACTTCTGCGTCAGCTCGGCGATGTAGGCCATGTAGTCGCGGATGCCTTCGCGCCCGCGCCGGTTGCCGTCGCGGTAGCCGGTGTTGCCCGGCGGCGGCTGGATGAATCCCATGTCGATGCGGCGCGGCTTGCCGTTGATCACGTAGGGGCCGTCCATCAGCTTCAGCATGCGTTCGCCGTTGAAGGGCGTGCCGGTGTGGCGCCAGGCCTCGTCGACGAGGTTGGTCGGGTGCAGGTGGGTGTCGATGATCATGTTCTGGGCTCCTGCGCGCGCTCAATAGAGGGGGATGACCGGTTGCGGCTCGACCTTGCGCCCGAGCCGGGCCTCGGCTTCCGCGAAGGTTCGCGGCGGCGCCGTGGGTTCGAGCCCGACCATGCGGGCGATGTTGTTGCCCAGGTAGTCCTCGAGCGTGTCTTCGTCGCAGTTCAGGCCTTGCGGCGGGTTGTTGCACAGCACCTCGAGCAGGCGCAGCCACATGCCGGGTTCGTTGGGCGGGGTGTCGGTGCCGAAGATGATCTTGTGCTTGGGCAGCACCTTGGCGAATTCGACGATGCGCGATTGCAGGCACCAGCCCGATTCGCAATAGACGTTGGGCAGCTCCATCGCCCACTGCATCGGCTCGAAGACGTAGACGCCGCCGGTCTGGACGCCGAAATGCGCCATGATGAAATTCACCTGCGGGAATTCCTTGATCATCGGCACCCATTCGGTGGGAATGCTGTAGGGGCCGTCGCCGGTGTGCAGCTTGACCGGCACGCCGAGCTCGGCGCATTTCTCGAAGGCCGGGCGCACCCAGTCGAGCGCGCGATCCGGGCGGTAGGCGTGCATGTTGGCCTGCATCTGCACCATCTTGAAGCCGTGCTCCTTGACGTAGCGCTCGATCGCCTCGACCCCGTTCTTGACGCCGCAGCGCGGGTTGTAGACGAAGCAGCCGATGAAGCGGTCCGGATGGGCCTTCACCATCTTCAAGGTGTAGGCCATGTAGGCGTCGATCGACTCGCGCCCCGAGAGCTCGCCGTCGGTCCAGGTGTAGATGGTGTTGCCCTGGGGCGGCTGGATGAAGGCCTTGTCGATGCGCCGCGGCTTGCCGCAGACGAAGTACGGACCGTCCATCATGCGCAGCAATTGCTCGCCGCTGAAGGGGTCGCCGTCGTGCCTCCAGGCGAGGTCGACGAGATCGGTCGGGTAGCAGCTGATGTCGATGATCATGGGGTTCCTTGCGTGCGCCGCTCAGGGCTCGACGGGATGCTCCCACCGGCGCACTCATCGGTAAACTGCCGCGAACGGATATATTGATCGCGGTTGGCGATGAAGCCGGGACGCCCGTCGCGCCGAAGGCCGGCCGCCAAACTGCCCGCCCAGGGCAGCGGGGCCTGCCCACCCGGAGGTTTCGGGCATGCGGTCGGGTCTCGAGCGTTCGACGCGGCGCCTGCTGGTGCTGCGGGCCTTGCTGCCGAGCGCGGTGCTGGTCCCGGGCACCCTCTACATGCTCGGCATGGACCAGCTCGAGGGCCGGCCGCGCACCTTCCTGCAAAGCCTGCAATGGGCGGCCGAGACGCTCGCCACCACGGGCTACGGCGCCGACAACCACTGGAACCACCCGGTGGTCGCGCTGTTCGTCATCGCGGCGCAGTTCCTTGGCCTGTTCACGGTGTTCCTGGTTTTCCCGATCTTTCTGCTGCCGTATCTGGAAGACCGCTTCGAGCTGCGGCTGCCGCACGTGCTGCCGGCGATGGGCTCGGCGGTGCTGTTCTACCGCTACGGGCCCGCCATCGAATCGCTGCTCGACGAGTTCCAGCGCTGCCGCAGCCGCTTCGTCGTCTACGAGGAAGACCTGGCGCTGGCGCGCAAGCTGCGCGACCGGGGCTACGAGGTCGTCTTCGGCCAGCTCGCCGCGGCTCTACAGCGCCGGCGCCGATTTCGCGGTCTCGGTCGGCCAGGTGGCGGGGCAGCTGCTTGCGCACCACCTGCTGGCCGCGCAGAACTTCAACGTCTCGCGGCGCATCAAGTTCATCCGCGTCGGCGCCGGTGGCCTCGCCGGCAGCCACCCCTGGCGCAGCCAGACGCTGGAGCGCACCGAAGCCCAGGTCGTCGCGGTCGAGCGCGGCGACGAGGTCTGGGTGGAGTTCGGCGACGGCTTCTTCGTGCGCGCGGGCGATGCGGTCTTCGTCTGCGGCACGGCCGAGGCGCTGGAGCGCTACCAGCGGGAGTTCCAGGGAGGGCCGGTCTGGTCAATTCTCGACAGCGCCTACCGCACGGCCTTTTCGGTGATGTTTGACACTTGGCCGACCATGACGGACACTTGTCGTCCAACGAAGGACTCTCCCATCATGACCGCTACTACGGTATCTCCAGGGCTGCCGGTCCGGCGTCGTCGTGTTTCTGCTTCTCCTGGCCAAGTGGCGCAAGTGACGCAAGAGGCGATCGACGCGGCACAGAAAATCAGCAAACCCGCCACGGCGGCGCAAGTCGACGCGCTCCTACTCGGCGAGCAGTCGATGCTGCTCATCCAGGCGAAGACCTACGACAGATCGCGCCAGTTTCTCGGTGGAACTCAGTTCTCTCGAAATGCGCTGTCGAGCTTGATGGACGTTCACGCGGCCATCATGAAGGGGGTCAAATACAGCTCGTTGTCGGCACTTCGCGAGGCCCTCAGCGGCGTTCAGGAGAATGACTTCGCCAACGTGCTCGGCGTCAGTACCCGAACATTGCGCCGCCAGGCCGCGACGCCAACGAAGCAGATGCCCGCCGACCTCGCGAGCAAGGCCTGGGTTCTCGCCGAAACAATGGCCAAGGCAACCGAGATCTTCGGCGGCAAAAGCCAAGCGGTCGCCTGGATGAACAAGCCCGCAACCGGACTCGATGGACAGCGGCCTGTCGACCTGATGCGCACGGCTCAAGGCACCGAGCTTGTCAACGACTTCCTTGGCCGCCTCGAGTACGGCGTCTACTCCTGATGACGATGACACCGCTTCCTGCGGCGCTCGCGCCGGCGGCACCTTTAGTCGCCTGGCGCCTGGACGCCGCCGTTTTCGCGGCCACTTGGGACAGCGGGATCGGGGCGGAGCTCTTCGGCGGTCGTTGGAATCCGAAGGGACTCGAGGTGGTCTATGCGAGTTTCGATTCGTCGACCACGATCCTCGAGTCGGCGGTGCACAAGGGCTTCGACGCCCTCGATACCGTGCCTCACGTGCTGACGTCGCTCGAGATCAAGGACCCGAGCGGCATCAAGGTCGTCATGCCGGCGGATGTGCCGAATCCAGCGTGGCTCCACAACGGCGTTGCGAGCGCGGGCCAGCAGGCCTGGGGCGCCGCGTTGCTCGCCGCCACCCCATTCGTGGTGTTCCCAAGTGTGGTGTCGAAGTGCAGCTGGAACATCGTGTTCCGGCCAGACCTCGCAGCGGGCAAGTACGCGCTCCGCGATCAGTATCGACTCGGACTCGACACGCGTCTCAATCCGCCGCGGCCGTAGTTGGGCTCAAGCCGCGGGCGAGTTGGGGGGCTTGCGCCACCAATCGCCTTGCAGCTCCTGCTGCAGAAAGCCGATGAAGTGCTGCACCTTCGTCGGCACGAGCTTGGGTGAAGGGAACACCGCGTGCATTTCCTGCGCCGGCAGGCCGTGGTCGGCGAGCACCGGCCGCACCGCGCCGTCGGCCACCGATTCGCGCGCCACGTACCAGGGCAGCAGCGCCAGCCCGAGGCCGGCGCGCGCCGCGGCGAGCACGGCCGAGAGGTTGTTCGAGCGCAAGGGGCCTTTCACGCTCACCGACACCGGCTCGGCGCCGGGGGGGGTCAGGCGCCAGCGGTCGTCGCCCTGCACGCTGCTGTAGACCAGGCAGGCGTGGCCGGCGAGCTCGGCGGCGCTCTTCGGCTCGCCGCGTTCGCCCAGGTAGGCCGGCGCCGCCACCAGCACCCAGGGGTTGCTGCCCAGGTAGCGCGCGCCGAGCGCGGAATCGGCCATCTGGCCCATGCGCACCGCGAGGTCCACGCCTTGCTCGACGAGGTTGACGTAGCGGTCGTCGAAGGCCAGGTCCACCGTCACCCGCGGCTGCTCGCGCATGTAGCGCAGCACCAGCGGCACCAGCACGCGGCGCCCGAAAGCCACCGAACAGCTCAGGCGCAACTGGCCGCCGAGCCCGCTTTGCAGCAGGCCGGCGAGGTTGTCGGCTTCCTCGAGCTGGCGCGCGATGAGCTTGCACTTCTCGTAGTACAGCGCGCCGACCTCGGTCGGCGTGACGCCGCGCGTCGAGCGGTGCAGCAGCCGCGCGCCCAGGCGCTGCTCGGTCGCGGCCAGCGCCTTGGTCGCGGTGGGCTGGGTGATCGCGAACTCGGCCGCCGCCTTGCTCAGGCTGCCGGTCTCGACGACGCGGATGAACAACTGAACGCTGGTGACCCGATCCATGGCCGCACTGTAAGCGGCTTCGCTCCTCGCCATTCCGCCACGGAATATCGACTATGCCTCGATTGGGATTCGCAGCGCCGCCTTGCGTGCCGATCATCGGTCCCAGTCGAGAACAGGAGAAACTCATGGCAAAGATGAAGGCGGCGATGGCCGCGGTGCTGGTGATGGAGAAGGAAGGCATCACCCAGGCTTTCGGGGTTCCGGGCGCGGCGATCAATCCGCTCTACGCCCAGTTGCGCGAGCGCCAGACCATCGCCCACATCCTGGCGCGCCACGTCGAGGGCGCCTCGCACATGGCCGAGGGCTACACCCGGGCCAAGGCCGGCAACATCGGCGTGTGCATCGGCACCTCGGGCCCGGCCGGCACCGACATGATCACGGGGCTGTATTCGGCCCAGGCCGACAGCATTCCCATCCTCTGCATCACCGGCCAGGCGCCGCGCGCGCGGCTGCACAAGGAAGACTTCCAGGCGGTGGACATCGCGAGCATCGCGCGCCCGGTCACGAAGTGGGCCACCACCGTGCTGGAGCCGGCCCAGGTGCCGCGCGCCTTCCAGCAGGCTTTCCACCTGATGCGCTCGGGCCGCCCCGGGCCGGTGCTGATCGACCTGCCTTTCGACGTCATGATGGCCGAGATCGAATTCGACATCGAGACCTACGAGCCGCTGGCCGCCTACAAGCCCGCGGCGAGCCGCAAGCAGATCGAAAAGGCGCTGGAGATGCTCGACGGCGCCGAGCGCCCGCTCATCGTTGCCGGCGGCGGCATCATCAATGCCGACGCGAGCGACCTGCTCGTGCAGTTCGCCGAGATCACCGGCATTCCGGTGATCCCGACACTGATGGGCTGGGGCAGCATTCCCGACAACCACGAGTTGATGGCCGGCATGTGCGGCCTGCAGACCAGCCACCGCTACGGCAACGCCACCATGCTCGCCAGCGATTTCGTGCTCGGCATCGGCAACCGCTGGGCGAATCGCCACACGGGCTCGCCCGAGGTGTACTGCAAAGGTCGCAAGTTCATCCACGTCGACATCGAGCCGACCCAGATCGGCCGCGTCTTCGCCCCCGACTACGGCATCGTCTCCGACGCCAAGGCCGCGCTCGCGCTGTTCGTCGAGATCGCGCGTGAATGGAAGGCCGCGGGCAAGCTGCGCGACCGCTCGGCCTGGGCCGCCGAATGCCAGGGCCGCAAGCGCTCGGTCGAATACCTGCGCAAGACGAATTTCGACAGCGTGCCGATGAAGCCGCAGCGCGTCTACCAGTGCATGAACAA
>JAGWTS010000564.1 GCA_028868875.1 Burkholderiales bacterium
GCCGAGACCTTCTGGCGCGAACACCTCGAACACATGCGCGACCTGGTGCTGGCGGCCTACAAGTCGCCGATGACCATCGACGTGCTCAGCGAGCGGCCGGGCCGCCAGCGCGCCCTCGCCAAGGTCAGGCGCAAGCCGGAAGCGGCGTAGGCGACCCCGGCACGGAGTCCAGGGCGTCCACGGCCGCAGCCGCGCGTCGGCTGGGTTCTGCCACTGCGGCCGGGGGCGCCGGTCGCGAGCCCGCCGTCTTCCGTTCAGCATCGGTTCATGGCAGGACCTGGAAGATGCGCTCGTCCCCAACCGATGGAGCCCGTCATGAACCGCCCGACCCGCATCGTCAACGACCTCCAGACGCGCGTGGCCGGCTACCGGGTCGACTACGAGTACCGCGGCCGGCGCTTCCCGGCGCTGAGGCAGAACCCTCCGGGCCCGTTGCTGCCCGTGCGGGTGTCGGTGGAACCTGTGGGACGATAAGGGGATGAACCTGCTCGAGCCCCTGCTGTGCGCGCTGCTGGTCGCGTCGGCGCTGCCGGTGTGGGCCGATGTCGGCCGCGACGAGGCCGCCGCGCTGGCGCAGCGCGTCGCCAGCGGCCGCGTGCTCGCGGTCGAGCGCGCCGAGGTCGACCATCGGCCCGTGTGGCGCGTGAAGATCCTGAGCGCCCGGGGGGAGGTGCGCATCGTCCTCGTCGACGCCGCCAGCGGCCGCGTCCTGCGCTGAACCGGAGGCCCCCCCGTGCGCCTGCTGCTGATCGAGGACGACGCGGCCCTGCGGCTCGGCCTGGCGCGCCAACTCGAGGCCGACGGCTACCGCGTCGACCACGCCGCCGACGGCGAAGACGGCCTGTTCCAGGCCCAGGAATACCCGGTCGACCTCGTCATCGTCGACCTCGGCCTGCCCCGGCTGGGAGGCATCGCCGTCGTGCAGCGGCTGCGCGGCCAGGGGCGAACGATGCCGATCCTGATCCTGACCGCGCGCGGCAGCTGGCAGGACAAGGTCCTGGGCCTCGAAGCCGGCGCCGACGACTACCTCGTCAAGCCCTTCGAGTACCCCGAGCTGCTGGCCCGGGTCAAGGCGCTGCTGCGCCGCTCGCTCAAGGCGAGCTCGGACCGGCTCACGCTGGGTCCGCTGGCCATCGACTTCTCGGCCCAGGCGGTGCGGCTCGGGGGCGCCGCCGTCGAGCTCACGGCCTTCGAGTACCGGCTGCTCGAATACCTCGTGCGCGAGCGCGCACGCGTCGTCAGCAAGCCCGAGCTTTCCGACTACCTGTACCCGCACGACGAAGACCGCGACAGCAACGTCCTCGAGGTGCTGGTGGGGCGATTGCGGCGCAAGCTCGACCCCGACGGCACGCTGGCACCGATCGAGACGCTGCGCGGGCGCGGCTATCGGTTCACGCTCGGATGAAGGGGCGCCATTCGCTGCGCGCGCGGCTGATGCTGGGCGCGGCGCTGATGCTCGTCGTGTTTCTCGCCGGCGCCGGCTGGGCCGTGCAGCGCGCCCATGCAGAGAGCGTCCGCGCGGCGCATTTCGCCCGCCTGCAGACCACCGTCTACCTGCTGCTCGCGGCGGCCGAGGTCGAGCCCGACGGCGCCCTCGTCATGCCGGCGGACCTGGCCGATCCGCGGCTGTCGCTGCCCGGCTCGGGCCTGTACGCCAGCATCTTCAATGCCGCGCGGCGCGAGACCTGGCGCTCGGCGTCGACGGT
>JAGWTS010000255.1 GCA_028868875.1 Burkholderiales bacterium
CAGTTCTGGCTCGAGCAGAACGCGCGCATGCTCGGCGTCACGATCCAGGCGCTGGAAGTGCAGCGCATGACCTTGTCGACGCTGCGCACGATGAACCTGCCGCTCGAAGAGATGCGCAAGGGCTTCGAGCTGCGCACGCCCGACCTCGGCACGCAGACGGCCGAGCCGGCGCCGCCGGCCGCCGCCGAAGCGGCGCCGCCGAAGCCACAGGCGCCCAAGGCCGCTGCCGCGAGCGAAGAGGCGCCCAAAGGCCCGGTCGACCCGATGCAATGGTGGAGTGCGCTCACCCAGCAGTTCACCGAGCTGGCAGCGAACGCGATCAAGGACAGCAGCGCCGAAGCCGCGAAGAGCCTGGCTGCCAACGCCGTCAAGCAAAGCCTGGACGCGGCGGGCCGGGCCATGAAGGCCGCCAGCGCGCCGCTCGAGGCCACGAAGGCCGCGGCCAAGGCGGCCGCGAAACCCGCGCGCAAGCGCGCGAGCGGCTGACCGGGGGCGGCGATGGCGCGATTCCACGTCGGCCATGCCAGCCACGTCGACTGGAAGGTGGCGTTCTCGCTCGCCGCCGCGATGGTCGACGCCTCGCGCACGCGCCAGAGCGCGGGCGGCCCGCTGACCCTGGGCTTCGCCTATTTCACCGACTCCTACGCCGGCCATGCTGCCGCGCTCCTGTCGCAGCTGCGCTCGCGCTGGCCCGGCGTGGCCTGGGTCGGCGGCAGCGGCGTCGGGGTCGCGGCCAGCGGGGTCGAATACTTCGACGAGCCCGGCCTCGTGCTGATGCTCGGCGCCCTGCCCGCGGGCCGCTTCGAGGTCTTCTCAGGCGCCCGGCCGCTGCGCCGCATCGTGCCCTTCAGCGCCCTCGTCCATGCCGACCCGGGCACGCCCGATCTGGCCGAGCTGGTGTCCGAGATGGCCGACCGCACCGCCTCGGGCTACCTCTTCGGCGGCCTCGTCTCGCCGCGCAACGGCGGCTGGCACCTCGCCGACGGCGCCTGGCAGGGCGGGCTCTCGGGCGTCGCCTTCAGCGCCGACGTGAGCATCGTCTCGCGCGTGACCCAGGGCTGCCAGCCGCTGGGCCCGCAACGCCGCGTCACGCGCGCCGAGCGCAACGTCGTCGTCGAGCTCGACGACCAGCCCGCCCTGGCCTGCCTGCTCGCCGACCTGGGCGCGGGCGACGACCTGCAGGCGGCGCTGCCGCAGTTGCGCGCCACCCTGGTCGGCCTGTCCGACGCCGGCGCCGATGCCGCGTCGCTGCGCGGGGGCCAGTTCGGCCCCGACGTGCGCGTGCGCCACCTCGTCGGCCTGGACCCGGCGCGGCGTGCCATCGCCATCGCCGACCTCGCCGAACCCGGCATGAGCCTGGCGTTCTGCAGCCGCGACATGCAGGCCGCGCGGCGCGACCTCGTGCGCATCTGCAGCGAGATCCGCGAGGAGCTCGAGACCCCCGCCACCGTGCCCGCCGAAGGGAGCTCGTCCGAAGCGAAGGCCGCCTCGCGGCGCATCGCGGGCGCGATCTACGTCAGCTGCTCCGGGCGCGGCGGGCCCCATTTCGGCGGCCCCTCGGCCGAGCTGCAGATCGTGCGCCACGCCCTCGGCGACGTGCCGCTGGCGGGCTTCTTCGCCGCGGGCGAGATCGCGCGCAACCAGATCGTCGGCTACACCGGCGTGCTCACGGTCTTCCATCGCGGCGCCTGAACGGCGGCACGCAGACGGGGCTTCAGCCCGGCAGTCGGACCTCGGGCTTCAGGCCATGCGCCCTGGCACGCCTGACGCGGACCCACCCCATTGCCGAGACGGTCGGACAATCGGCGCCGCATGCGCGACTTCCCACGCCCGCTGAAACACCTGACCGTCTGGCTCCTGCTCGGCACCGCCGTCTTCCTCGGCGTGAAGGCCTGGCAGCACCGGCAGCAGCAATCGCGCTTCGAGGCCGCCGGCGGCGCGATCGAACTGCGCCGCGGCGCGGACGGCCATTTCCATTGGCCCGGGCGCGTCGACGGGGTGGCGGCAACCTTTCTCGTCGACACCGGCGCCACGCGCAGCGCCTTGCCGCTGGCGCTGGCCGAGCGCGCCGGCCTCGTGGCCGAAGGCCGCGCCCTGACCTCGACCGCGGGCGGCGATGCGCGCGGCTGGGTGGCGCGCGCCGACATCGAGCTCGACGGCGGCGTGCGCGTGCGGCGCCTGCAGGTCATCGTGCTGCCCGCGCTCGACGGGCCGCTGCTCGGCATGGACCTGCTCTCGAAGATGCGCTTCAGCCAGCGCGACAGCGTGCTCCGCTTCGAACCCGAGGCGCGCTGACGCGCCGGCCCGGGCGGGCGCTACAGTCAGGGCCATGGCCCGCACCGCCGCCCGCTTTCCAACGGATCGACGCCGATGAATGCTCCCCGCCCGCCGACGGCCTCCGCCGAGCAAAGGCGCCAGCGCCAGACGGCCGTGGTCGCCGCGCTCGCACCGCTGCTGCCGCCGCACGCGCTGCTGTGGCAGCGCGAAGACACCGTGCCCTACGAATGCGACGGCCTCACCGCCTACCGCCAACTGCCGCTGGCGGTGGCCTTGCCCGAAACCGAGTCCCAGGTCGCGGCCGTCCTGCGCACCTGCCATCAACTGGAGATTCCGGTGGTCGCGCGCGGCGCCGGCACCGGGCTCTCGGGCGGCGCCCTGCCGCACGAGCTGGGCTTGACGCTCTCGCTCGCCAAGTTCAACCGCATCGTCGCGATCGACCGCGCGGCGCGCACCGCGACCGTCCAGTGCGGCGTGCGCAACCTCGCCATCAGCGAGGCGGCGGCACCGTTCGGCCTGTACTACGCGCCCGATCCGTCGAGCCAGATCGCCTGCACCATCGGCGGCAACGTGGCCGAGAACTCGGGCGGCGTGCATTGCCTGAAATACGGCCTGACCCTGCACAACGTGCTGCGCGTGCGCGGCTTCACGGTCGAGGGCGAGCCGGTCGAGTTCGGCGCCGCCGCGCTCGACGCGCCGGGACTGGACCTGCTCGCGGTCATGGTCGGCAGCGAAGGCATGCTCGCGGTCGCGACCGAGGTCACCGTCAAGCTCGTGCCCAGGCCGCAGCTGGCGCGCTGCATCATGGCCAGCTTCGACGACGTGCGCAAGGCGGGTGCGGCGGTGGCCCAGATCATCGCCGCCGGCATCATCCCGGCCGGGCTCGAGATGATGGACAAGCCGATGACGGCCGCGGTCGAGGACTTCGTCCACGCCGGCTACGACCTCGGCGCCGAGGCCATCCTGCTGTGCGAGAGCGACGGCACGCCCGAGGAGGTGGCCGAGGAGGTGGCGCGCATGCTCGAGGTGCTGACGGGCGCCGGCGCGACGCGCATGGAAGTGAGCAAGGACGAGGCCCAGCGCCTGAAGTTCTGGAGCGGGCGCAAGAACGCCTTCCCGGCCTCGGGGCGCATCAGCCCCGACTACATGTGCATGGACTCGACGATCCCGCGCAAGCGCCTGGCCGACATCCTGCTCGCGATCCAGCAGATGGAGCTCAAGTACGGGCTGCGCTGCGCCAACGTCTTCCACGCCGGCGACGGCAACCTGCACCCGCTCATCCTGTTCGACGCCAACGACCCCGACCAGCTCCACCGCTGCGAACTCTTCGGCGCCGACATCCTCGAGACCAGCGTCGCCCTGGGCGGCACCGTGACCGGCGAGCACGGCGTCGGCGTCGAGAAGCTGAGCTCGATGTGCGTGCAGTTCAGCCCCGGGGAGCGGGCGCAGATGCTGGCCCTGAAGGCCGCCTTCGATCCCCGGGGCCTGCTCAACCCGGGCAAGGTGATCCCGAGCCTGCAGCGCTGCGCCGAGTACGGAAAGATGCACGTGAAGAAGGGCCTGCTGCCCTTCCCCGAGCTGGAGCGATTCTGATGCGCGACGCCGCCCTCGCCCGCCTCGTCGACCAGGTGCAGAGCGCACGCGCGCAGAAGTCCGAAAAGGCCGCGCTCGCGATCCGCGGCGGCGCGACCAAGCTCTGGTACGGCGAGGCCGAACGCGGCCAGCCGCTCGAGACGAAGGCGCTGGCCGGCATCAGCAGCTACGAGCCGAGCGAGCTCGTCGTCAGCGCGCGCGCCGGCACGCCGCTGGCCGAACTCGAGGCCGTGCTCGCCGAAAGCGGCCAATGCCTGCCTTTCGAGCCGCCGCGCTTCGGCGAGGGCGGCACCGTGGGCGGCATGGTCGCGGCCGGGCTCGCCGGCCCCGCGCGCGCAGCTTGCGGCAGCGTGCGCGACTACGTGCTCGGCCTGACCCTGCTCAACGGCCGCGCCGAGGTGCTGAGCTTCGGCGGCCAGGTGATCAAGAACGTGGCCGGCTACGACGTCTCGCGCCTGATTGCGGGCTCGCTCGGCATCCTCGGGCTGATCTGCGAGGTCTCGCTCAAGGTCATGCCGCGCGCGAGCGCGACGGCGACGCTGCGCTTCGAGCTCGACCAGGCCATGGCCCTGCGCCGCCTCAACGAATGGGGCGGCCAGCCCTTGCCGATCAGCGCCGGGGCGTGGTGGGAAGGCATGCTCGTGGTCCGGCTCTCGGGCGCCGCGGCGGCGGTGCAGGCGGCCGGGAAGAAGCTGGGCGGCGAGGTCATCGACGAACCGCTGGCCGGCAGCTTCTGGAGCGGCCTGCGCGACCAGCGCGACGAATTCTTCGTCGGTGCCGCCAGGGCGGTCGAGGCCGGCGCCGCGCTCTGGCGCCTGGGCCTGCCGCAGACCGCGCCGCCGCTGGCCTTGTCGGGCGAACTGCTCGTCGAATGGGGCGGCGCCCAGCGCTGGCTCTGCACCAGCGCCCCGGCCGGCGTGGTGCGGGAAGCCGCGCACGCGGCGGGTGGCCACGCGACGCTGTTCCGCGCCCGCGACAAGAGCGCGGGGGTCTTCACGCCGCTGTCGCCTGCGCTCGAGCGCATCCACCGCCAGCTCAAGCTCGCCTTCGACCCCGACGGACTCTTCAACCCCGGGCGTCTCTACCGAGGCCTGTGACGGCAATGCTCGACTACTACAAGCGCCGCGCGGGCTACTACGAGCGGGTCTATCACAAGCCCGAACGCCAGAGCGATCTGCGCGCGATGGAGGCCTGGCTGCCAGCCGCCTTCGCCAGCCGCCGCGTGCTCGAAGTAGCTTGCGGCACCGGCTGGTGGACCGCGCACGGTGCGCGCGACGCCGCGAGCTGGCTCGCCACCGACCTCAACCCCGAAACGATGGAAGTGGCGCGCGCCAAGACCCTGCCGGGTTGCGTCGGTTTCGCGACCGCCGACGCCTACACGCTGGCCGAGATCGGCGACCAGCGCTTCGACGCCGCCTTCGCCGGCTGCTGGTGGAGCCACATACCGCTCGAACGCCTCGACGCCTGGATCGACACCTTGCACTCGAAGCTCGAGCCGCGGGCGCGCGTCGTCGTGCTCGACAACCGCTTCGTCCCGACCAGCAGCACGCCGATCACGCGCCGCGACGCACGCGGCAACACCTGGCAGATGCGCAGCCTCGACGACGGCTCGCAACATGAGGTGCTGAAGAACTTTCCCGAGCGCGCCGAAGCCTTCGCGCTGCTCGGCACGCGCGCCATCGACCCGCAATGGATCGCGCACGCGCATTACTGGATCCTCTCCTACCTGGCCACCTGATGCAGACCCAGCTCGCCGACGAATTCAAGGGCACGCGCGATGGCGAGGAGGCCGAGGCCATCCTGCGCAAATGCGTGCACTGCGGTTTCTGCACCGCGACCTGCCCGACCTACCAGCTGCTCGGCGACGAGCTCGACGGGCCGCGCGGACGCATCTACCTGATGAAGCAGGTGCTCGAAGGCACGGCGCCGACGCGCGCGACGCAGTTGCACCTCGACCGCTGCCTGACCTGCCGCAATTGCGAGACGACCTGCCCGAGCGGGGTGCAGTACGGACGCCTCGTCGAGATCGGGCGCAAGCTCGTGGACGAGCGCGTCGAGCGCCCGCGCGCCGAGGCCGCCGAGCGCTGGCTGCTGCGCAACGGCCTGACCTCGCCGCTGTTCGGCCCGGCGATCGCCCTCGGCCGGCTCGCGCGGCCGTTCCTGCCGCAGACCCTGAAGGACAAGGTCGCGCCCCGCCCCGGCCCCGGCGCGAAGCGCTGGCCGCAGCGCGAGCACAAGCGCAAGGTGCTGATGCTGCTGGGCTGCGTCCAGCCGACGCTGATGCCCAACATCAACTCCGCCACCGCGCGCGTGCTCGACGCCGCCGGCATCCAGTGCCTGGTGGCCGACGGCGCCGGCTGCTGCGGCGCGATCCGCAGCCACCTCGGCGACACCGAAGGCGGCCTGGCCGACATGCGCCGCAACATCGACGCCTGGTGGCCGCTGATCGACGGCCTGACCTCGCAAGGCCGGGTCGAGGCGATCGTGATGAACGCCTCGGGCTGCGGCGCCACGGTCAAGGAATACGGCCACGCCCTCGCCCACGACCCCGACTACGCCGAGAAGGCACGCCGCGTCGCCGAGCTGACGCGCGACCTGAGCGAACTGCTGCCCGGCCTCGTCGCCCCGCTCAAGCCGAAGATGCGACGCATCGCCAGCAAGAAGCTGGCGTTTCACCCGCCCTGCACGCTGCAGCACGGCCAGCAATTGCGCGGCGCGGTCGAGACCCATCTGGCCGAGCTCGGTTTCGAGGTCCGCCTGGCCGCCAGCGAAAGCCACCTCTGCTGCGGCTCGGCCGGCACCTACAGCGTGCTCCAGCCCGAACTCGCGCACGCCTTGCGCGACCGCAAGCTCGCCAACCTGGGCGCGCTCGAGGCGCAGGTGATCGTCTCGGCCAACATCGGCTGCATCCAGCATCTGCAGACCGGCACCGCGACGCCGGTGCGGCACTGGATCGAGGTGCTGGACGAGGCACTCGGCGAGGCGATCCGCGCCTGACCCCGCGCGGCCCCGCGGTCCTTCAACCGCCGGGGGCCGCGATCGGCAGCGGACGCGAGCGCAGCGCCCACATCACGCCGGCCACGAGCAGCGCGATGCCCAGGCCGGTGTCGGCCCCCGGCCAGCGCCCGCGCAGCACGAAGGCATAGGACAGCGCCGCCAGGGTCTCGAAGACGATCAGCTGGGCGGCCAGCGTCGTCGGCAGGCGCTGGCTCGCCTCGTTCCAGCACAGCGTGCCGAGCCAGGACGCGAACAGGCCAATCACGAACATCAGCGCGATGAAGTGCAGCGCATCGGGCCCGAAAGGCATCGCCACGCCGCCGCCGCCCAGGGCCCAGAGCCCGGCATAGCCCAGCGCCGCGAGCGGCAGCGTCGCGATGCCTTGCGCCGTGGCCCAGGTGCGGGGCGAGCGGCCCGGGTGATGGCGCAGCCAGTCGGCGTTGCGCAGCGGATACCAGGTCCAGCACACCACCGCGCCGAGCGCGAGCGCGGCGCCCACGGCGTAGCGCCCGAGGTCGGCATCGGGCGCGAGGCTGCGCATCTCGGCGCGGTTGACGAGGGCGATGCCGGCAGCGATCAAGACCAGCGAGGGCGCGAGCCGGCCCCAGGCCAGGCGCCCGTCGCGCCGGGCGTCGCGCAGGTTCGAGGCCACGGCGATGACGACCGGCAGGGTGCCGATGATCATCGTCGGCAGCGGCCCGCCGGCGTGCTGGATCGCCGCGGCCAGGAACAGGTAGTACAGCAGGTTGCCCACCAGCGCCAAGCGCGCCGCCTCGCGCCAGTCGGCGCGCGTAAGCTCGGCGATGCGCTCCCGGTCGATCCAGGCCAGCGGCAAGGCGATCAGGCCGAAGGCCAGGTAGCGCCCGAACGACAGCAGGGCCGCCGGGTAATGCGGCAGCAGCAGCGGGGCGACGAAGACGAGCCCCCACATCAGCCCGGCCGCGAGCGCGAAGCCGGTTCCGGAAACGAGGGCGGCGCGCGGCGTCATGGCGCGGCCCGGCCCCGCCGAGCACAAACGACGATATGCTGGCCCCCGCCAACGCAGGACAACCAGGCCCGCCGATGAAACACATCCTCGCCCTCGACCAGGGCACCTCGAGTTCGCGCAGCATCGTCTTCGACGAGCGGGGCGGCGTGGTCGCGATGGCGCAGCGCGAATTCCGCCAGATCTTCCCGCAACCCGGCTGGGTCGAGCACGATCCCGAGGAGATCTGGACGAGCCAGCTCGAGACCGCGCGCGAGGCCTTGGCCAAGGCCGGCCTCACGGCGCGCGACCTGGCGGCACTGGCGATCACGAACCAGCGCGAGACCACGCTCGTCTGGAACCGCCGCAGCGGCCGGCCCATCCACAACGCCATCGTCTGGCAGGACCGGCGCGGCGAGCCGCTGTGCGCCCAGTGGCGGGCCCAGGGCCTGGCCGACACCGTGCGCCGCAGCACCGGGCTCGTGATCGACTCGTACTTCTCGGCCAGCAAGATCCGCTGGCTGCTCGACCACGTGAGCGGCGCCCACATCGGCGCGGCCCACGGCGACCTCGCCTTCGGCACCGTCGACAGCTGGCTCCTGTGGAAGCTCACCGGCGGGCGCGTCCACGCCACCGACGTGAGCAACGCCTCGCGCACGATGCTCTTCGACATCCGCCACAACGTCTGGGACCACGAACTGCTCAAGCGCCTGCACGTGCCCGACAGCCTGCTGCCGCGCGTGTTCCCTTCGAGCCACGTCTACGGCGAATGCGATGCGGCCTGGTTCGGCGCGCCGGTGCCGATTGCCGGCGTCGCCGGCGACCAGCAGGCGGCCTTGTTCGGCCAGGCCTGCTTCGAGGCCGGCATGGCCAAGAACACCTACGGCACCGGCTGCTTCATGCTGACGCACGGCGGCGAGCGCTTTCGCGAATCGGCCAACGGCCTCGTCACGACGGCCGCGGCGCAGACCACGGCGGCGCCCGAATTCGCGCTCGAAGGCAGCGTCTTCATCGGCGGCGCGGTGGTGCAATGGCTGCGCGACGGGCTGCA
>JAGWTS010000256.1 GCA_028868875.1 Burkholderiales bacterium
GGCAGCGCGTGGGCGCGGCGCTCGAGGCGCGCGCCTTCAGGCCCGACTTCGTCTACGAGCGCCATGCGCTGTTCTCGAGCGCCGGCGCGGCCATCGCGGCGCGCCTGGGCTGCCCCCGCATCCTCGAAGTCAACGCCCCGCTGGCGGAGGAGCACAAGCGCTTCCGCGGCCTGCAGCTCGAAGCCGTGGCGCGGCGCATGGAAGCCCAATCGTTCGCCGCCGCCACCGCCGTGGTCGCGGTGTCGGAAGCGGTGCGGTCCTATGTGCGGGCGCTCGCGCCGCGCCAGCGGGTCGAGGTCGAGGCCAACGGCGTCGACCTCGGGCGCTTCGCGGCCGGCGCGCTCCGGCGCGACGAGATGCGCGCGCGCCTGGGCATCGGCTCGGGCACGGGCGTGATCGGCTTCGTCGGCAGCTTCAAGGCCTGGCACGGCACCGAACTGCTGTTCGACGTGTTCTGCGAAATCGCAGCGAGCCGCGACGTGCATCTGCTGGCCGTCGGCGACGGGCCGCGCTGGGAGCCGCTGCGCGAGCGCGTCGCGCAGTCGCCCTTGCGCGATCGGGTGACGCTGCCCGGGCGCGTGGCGCACGCCGACATCCCCGGCTGGACCGCCGCCTGCGATGTCGTCGTCGCCCCATACCTGGCAGCCGAGGGCTTTTATTTCTCGCCGCTCAAGGTGATCGAGGCGCTGGCCTGCGGCCGGCCGGTCGTGGCGCCGCGCATCGGCCAGCTGCCCGAGTTGATCGCGCACGGCCGGACCGGCCTGCTGTACCGCCCCGACGACGCGCACGACTGCCGCGACGCGCTGCTGGCGCTGCTCGACGAGCCGGAGCGGCGCGCCGCGCTGGGGCAGCAGGCGCTGCAGAGCGTTGCCGCGCGCGGCTGGGACCGCATCGTCGAGCGCGTGTGCGCGCTCGCGCGCCCGGCCCGCAGCGGAGTGCCGGCATGAGCCGTGTCGGCACCGAGACCTGGCATTGGCTCGGCCGCCATGTGCGCCGCCAGGGGCGGAGCCTGGGCGCAGGAACCGCCGCGATGGCCTTGCGTGCGGCCGTGCTGCTGCTGCTGCCGTGGCCGCTGAAGTACATCGTCGACAGCGTGCTCTTGGGCAAGCCGCTGGGCGCCTGGGCCGCGGCGCTGCTGCCGGATCCGCTCGGCCACCGGCTGCTGCTGCTGAACGTGCTCGGTGGGGCGATCCTGGTGCTCGGCTGCATCGAGGCGGCGCTGGCCTATCTGGGCAACCGGCTGCTGCTCGACGCCGCGCAGCGCTTTGGCGTGTCCGTCGGGCGCGACTTCTTCGCCCATCTGCTGCGCCTGCCGATGTCGTTCCACCGGCGCCACCTGAGCGGCGAGCTCGTGGCGCGGGTCGGCGGCGACGTGGGCGCGCTGCAGCAGTTCGTCGCGACCGTGGGCATGGATCTCGTTCCGCATCTGCTGACGATCTGCGGGATTCTTGCGGTGATGCTGGCGATGAACTGGCGCTACGGCCTGCTCACGCTGGCCGTGGTCCCGGTGCTGATGGCGCTGACGCGCCACTTTGCGGCCCGCATCCGCAACGAGGCGCGGGGGCTGCGCCTGCGCGAGGGCGAGCAAAGCGGCGCCACGCAGGAAGTCTTCGGCAACGTGCAGCTGGCCCAGGCCTTCGCGCGCGAAGCGCACGAGGAGCGGCAGTTCGCCGAGCGCGCCGGCGCGGTGCTGGCCGCGGGCCTGCGCCTGAACCGGGTGCAGGCCGGCTTCGCGCCGGCGATGAACCTCGTCATCGCGCTCGCCACCGGCGTCATCGCCTGGTACGGGGCGCTGCTGGTGCTGCGCGGGGCGCTCACCGCAGGCGACCTGCTGGTGTTCCTGGCCTATCTGCGCGCCATCGCGACGCCGGCGCGCCAGATGGCGAAGGCGGGCCGGGTCTTCGGCCGTGCGGCAGTGGCGCTCGAGCGCATCGACGAATACCGGCTCGAGGCGAGCGAGATCCGCGAATCCGCCGCCGCGCTGACGCCGCTGGGCTGCGCCGGGCGGCTCGAATTCAGCGCCGTGTCGTTCAGCTACCAGGCCGGGGTGCAGGCCGTGCGCGACATCTCGTTCGAGCTCGAGCCGGGGCGCACGCTGGCGCTGGTCGGCGCCACCGGATCCGGCAAGTCGACGATCGCGGCGCTCGCGGCCCGCTTCCAGGACCCGATCCAGGGCGCGGTGCGGCTCGACGGCCGCGACCTGCGCGAACTGAGCCTGCGCTTCGTGCGCACCCGGGTGGCGCTGATCCCGCAGGAGCCGCTGCTGTTCCACGCGCCGCTGTGGGCGAACATCGCCTACGGGCGCGAAGGCGCCGGGCGCAGCGAGGCCGTCGCCGCGGCGCAGGCGGCCGGCGTCGACGAGGTCATCGCCGCCCTGCCGGGCGGATTCGACGCGATGCTGGGCGAGCGCGGAACCACGCTCTCGGGCGGCCAGCGCCAGTGCATTGCGGTGGCGCGGGCGATGCTGAGCGAGGCCGCGGTGGTCCTCTTCGACGAGCCCAGCAGCAGCATCGACGCCCTGACCGAGCGCCGCCTGATGCTCGCGCTGAAGCGGCTGGCGCAGCGGCGCGCGGTGGTGCTGATTGCGCACCGGCTCGCGACCGTCGCCAGCGCCGACCTGATCCTCGTGCTCGACCGGGGCCGGATCGTCCAGCGCGGCCACCACGCGCAGCTGTCCGCCACTGCGGGGCCTTATGCGGAGCTGTGGCGCGCCCATGGCGAGGCCGCGTCGGTGCCGCCGCTGCGGCTGGTGGCCGGGTCATGAGGGGCAGCAGCTTGGGCTCTCGGCGCCGCCGCGGGCGCCTGGGCCTCCTCGGCCTCTCGTGCGCGAGCCTGACGCTGGGCGCGCACGCCGCCCCCTGGGTGCCGGACGCCGGCAGCGGCTCGACGCGCCTGATGCTGCGCCACTACGACGCGACGCGGGCGTTCCTGCCCGGGCAGTACGGCACGAGCAGCCAGCCCGGCAGCGAGCAGCGCTATTCGCAGTTGCGCGTGACCGGGCGCCACGGCCTCGGCCATGGCCTGGCGCTGGAGTACGACTTGCGCGGGGCCCGGGCGGAGAAGATCCGGACCCGCCATGCAAAGATCACGCGCTCCAGCGCGACGGGCGTCGAAGACCAGGAGGTCGGGCTCAACCTCGCACTGACGCAGCGGCCCGAGTTCGCCGATTCGGTGAGCCTGAACCTGGTCGTCGCGACCGGATCGGCGACGACGGTGCCGGCCCTGGGCGTCGGCCACAACGCGCTCGAACCCGATTTCCAGGCCGGTTGGGCCGGTGCACGCTGGCGCGTCTCGGCCCAGGCCGGCGCGCGCGTGTTCTTCGACAGTGGCGTCACCCAGATGCGCGCCGACCTCGACCTGGGGCTGCGGCTGGCGCCGCGCTGGCAGCTCGGCGCGTCGCTGTTCTATGTGCGCACCGTCGGCGGGCGCTCGCCGCTGCCGCCGACCGACAGCGGCGAGCGCTACGACCTGCTGCGCCCCGGGATCCGGCTCGAGTACCGCGCGACGCCGCAACTCAGGCCGTATGTCGAATACGAGCAGGACCTGGCGGGCCAGGGCCAGCACGCCGGACGTCGCTTCACGCTCGGCCTGAGCCATGCGTACTGAACATGCGTACTGAGCCGGGCCGCGCGATGCGCTTGATCTTCGTGCGCCACGGCGAGACGCGCTGGAACCTCGAAGGCCGCTACCAGGGCCGCACCGACATCGAGCTCGCGCCGCAGGGGCTGGCGACGGCGCGCCGCCTGGGCAGCCGGCTGCAGGGCGCGGGCCTGGCCTCGCTGCTGACCAGCCCGCTGCGGCGCGCCGGGCAGACCGCGGCGGAGATCGGCGCCGCCCTCGGCGGCCTGGCGCCGCGGGCCGACCCGCGCCTGACGGAGATCGACTTCGGCGCCTGGCAGGGCCTGACGCAGCCCGAGATCAAGCAGCGCTGGCCGCAGTCGCTGCGCAGCTGGAAGCGGTCGCCGGAGGAGTTCCGCTTTCCGGGCGGCGAATCGCTGGGCGAGGCCTTCGAGCGGCTGCGCGATTTTCTTCGGCGCCCGCCGTGGACGGATGCGGACGCCGCGGGCGCCGTGCTGGCGGTGTCGCACGCCGGGCCGATCCGACTCGCGGGGCTGCTGGCCGAGCGCCGTCCGCTCGCGGACTTCCGCGACATCGCGGTGCACGCGGGGGCGCTTTACGCATTCGAGTGGCAAACGGGCGGCGCACTGCGCCGCGTGGACAGTGGAGCAGGAGCAAAGGAAGCATCATGAAGGTCACGATATTCGGATCCGGTTACGTCGGCCTCGTCACCGCGGCATGCCTGGCCGAGGTCGGGCATCACATCCTGTGCGTCGACGTCGACCGGCGCCGGATCGAGCGCCTGGGCCGCGGCGAAGTGCCGATCCACGAGCCCGGGCTCGACGAGCTGATCGCGCGCAACCGGGCCGCGGGCCGGCTCGGGTTCACGCATGACGCCGACGCCGGGGTGGCGCATGGCCGGGTCCAGATGATCGCCGTCGGGACGCCTCCCGACGAAGACGGCTCGGCCGACCTGCGCCATGTCCTGGCGGTGGCCGAGACCATCGGCGCGAGGATGAACGACCACAAGGTCGTGATCACGAAGTCCACCGTACCGGTCGGCACCGGCGACAAGGTGCGGGCCGCGCTGGCGGCGGCGCTGGCGCGGCGCGGCGTCGCGCCGGGATTCGACCTCGTCTCGAATCCGGAATTCCTCAAGGAAGGCGCGGCGATCGGGGACTTCATGAAGCCGGACCGGATCGTCGTCGGCTGCGACGGCGACCAGGCCGTGCCGCTGCTGCGCGAGCTCTACGAACCCTTCAACCGCAACCGCGACCGCCTGCTCGTGATGGACCTGCGCTCGGCCGAGCTGACCAAGTACGCGTCGAACGCGATGCTGGCCACGCGCATCAGCTTCATGAACGAGCTGGCGCGCTTCGCCGAGGCGGCGGGCGCCGACATCGAGAGCGTGCGCCAGGGCATGGGCTCGGACTCGCGCATCGGCCACGCCTTCCTGTACCCGGGCCTCGGCTACGGCGGGTCCTGCTTTCCGAAGGACGTCAAGGCGCTCGTGCGCTCGGCCGCGGAGGTTGGCTGCGACGCGGCCATCCTGAAGGCGGTCGAGGCGGTCAACGAGCACCAGAAGCGGCGCCTGTTCGCGAAGATGACGCGCCATTTCGGCAGTCTCGAGGGCCGGACGATCGCCCTCTGGGGGCTGGCCTTCAAGCCCCAGACGGACGACATGCGCGAAGCGCCGAGCCGGGTGCTTCTCGAATGCCTGTGGCAGGCCGGCGCGCGCGTGCGCGCCTTCGATCCGGTGGCGATGGGCGAAGCCCGCGCCCTCTACGGCGAGCGCGACGACCTCGCGCTGTGCGACTCGGCGATGGCGGCGCTCGAAGGCTGCGACGCCCTGGCCATCGTGACCGAGTGGCCCGAGTTCCGGCGCCCGGATCTGGAACGGATGGCGCGCACGCTGCGCGCGCCGGTGATGTTCGACGGCCGCAACCTGTTCGACCCGGCGACGCTGCGCGGACTCGGCTGGTGCTACTACGGCATCGGGCGCGGCGAGACGGCGCCGAGCGCCCCGCGCAGCGACGAGGCGCCGCTCCGCCTTGCGCAGCGCCAGGCCGCGGCGGCGCGCGCCCCCGCGGCGGAGCGCCGGACGGAGAGGGCGTCGACGGACGTGGCGCCGGCCTGATACGGGTCTGGAGGCAGCGGGCGATGCCAGGCGCCCCGAAGCGGTGCAACGGTTGAGAAGCCCTTCTCGTTGCCCGCCGAGGCGCCGCTCGGCCAAGTGCGGCGAAAGCAGGACATCGTCGACCAGCAGCGGGTGCTGAGAGCACCAGCGTTCGTGCGCGGCGCCCGCGCTGGGTGAGCCGATCGCCGTCCGAGCGGTGCTGAAAACAGGCCGCTAGGGCGGGCACCGCTGGCCGGACTCGGCGGGTTGTTGCGCCCATCCGATCGGCGACAATCGATCATGGCTCATCCCCATGTTCAGGCGCTGGGCTCGACGCTGTGCCGGGCGAATGGGCGGCATCGAGTGGGGCCGGAGCACCCGCTCGCGACGGGGCCACGGCGTCGGAACCCGGCCGGCGCGGTCGCCTCCGAACATTTCCGCAGCCCCCGTACCGTGTAGCCCTTCGACGATCCGGTTGGTGCGGCGCTTCATCCCCGTCGCGACAAAAGCCGGCCGCCTTCGCCCTTCCGCCTTCAACGTGCCCAACGCAAACGAAACCCCGAATCCGGCGCCCGACGGCGCCCCGTCCCGTCCTGGCACCAGCCTCTTTTCGGCGCGCATCTGGCTGCGCCGCGGCCGTGCGCGGGGCCGGCGCCTCTTTCTGCGCTACGGGCTGCCCTGGGGCGGCGCGCTGGCCGTCGGCCTGGTCGCCGTGCTCTACGCGCGCTGGAGCGAGGACGCCTACGAGCTGTTCCTGAACTGGATCGAAGGGCGCGTCTGGCTCGCGTTCCTGATCACGCCGCTGATGACGATGATCGCGGTCTACATGACGCGCAGGTGGTTCTCGGGAAGCGAGGGCAGCGGCATTCCCCAGGTCATTGCGGCCCTGCATGCGCCGCCCGACGAGACGCTGATGAGCCGGCTCTTCGGCTGGCGCGTCATCATCGGCAAGCTCGGCCTGTCGCTGATCGGCTTCCTCGGCGGCCTGACGATCGGCCGCGAGGGGCCCACGGTGCACCTGGGCGCGGCGATCATGGCCGAGACGCGCCGCTTCTACCCGCATCAGGGTCGCCACCTGGAACGTTCCCTGCTGCTCGCCGGAGCGGCCGCCGGGCTCTCGGGGGCATTCAACACGCCGCTGGCCGGCGTGATCTTCGCGATCGAGGAACTCGCGCGCGACTTCGAGAGCCGCACCAACGGCGTGATGATCACCGCCGTGGTGTTCTCGGGCCTGACCTCGCTGGCGCTGGCGGGCAATTACCTCTACTTCGGGCAGATCGTGGTGCCCAACGACTTCCACCTCGGCTTCATCGCCCCGGTGCTGGTCGCGTCGATCCTGTGCGGCCTGAGCGGCGCGGCGTTCAACTGGACCCTGTTGCGCTGGGAGTTCTGGATGCCCGCCGCGCTGCGCGAGCTGCGTGCGCACAAGCCGGTGGTCTACGCGCTCCTCATCGGTCTAGCCGTGGCGGCGCTGGGCGTGCTCACCCATGGCCAGACCTGGGGCAGCGGCTACGACCAGGCGCGCAAGCTGCTCGAGGGCAAGTCCGAGGTCAGCATCTTCTTCGCCCTGACCAAGTGGCTGGCGATGGTCATCAGCTACATGAGCGGCATGCCGGGGGGCCTGTTCTCGCCTTCGTTGTCGATCGGCGCCGGGCTGGCTCAATGGGTGCATGCGGTATTCGGCTCGGTGCCCATGCCGGCCCTGATCGCGCTGTGCATGGCCGGCTACCTGGCCGCGGTCACGCAGTCGCCGTTGACCTCGTTCGTCATCGTCATGGAGATGACCAACGGCACCGGCCTGATGATTCCGATGATGGCCGTCGCCCTGGCGTCCGCGCGCATCTCGAATGTGTTCACGCCGCCGCTTTACGAAGCCCTTGCGCAAAAGAACTACTTCGGTTCCGGCGCGCCAACACGGAAGGGCGGCGAAAGGGCGGGCAGGTGAGGGCCCTGGCCCTCGCGCGTTGCAGGCACGGTGAGCCCCCGCGGCTGATCGGGCGGCTCCCCGGCGACCGTCGTCGGTTCGCGAGAATTCGACACCCGCCTTCCGCCATGACCTGAAGCAACCCTTTCTGGAGATCTCGCCCATGAGCGCCCTCACAGCCCCCGACTCGTACCAGGAAATCCGCGATGCGGTGCGTGCCCTGTGCGGACAGTTTCCGGGCGAATACCATCGCCGGATCGACGAGCAGCGCGGCTACCCCGAGGCCTTCGTCGATGCCCTGACCCAGGCCGGCTGGCTCGCCGCGCTGATTCCGCAGGAGTTCGGCGGCCCGGGCCTGTCGATGGCCGAAGCCTCGGTCATCATGGAAGAGATCAACCGCAGCGGCGGCAACTCGGGCGCCTGCCACGGGCAGATGTATGTGATGAACACCATCGTCTTCAGCGGCACGCCGGCGCAGAAGCAGCGCTACCTGCCGCGCATCGCCGCGGGCGAACTGCGCGTGCAGTCGATGGGCGTGACCGAACCCGGCACGGGCAGCGACACCACCCAGCTCAAGACCACCGCGGTGAGGAAGGACGGACGCTGGGTCGTCAACGGCCAGAAGGTCTGGATCTCGCGCGTGCAGCACAGCGACCTGCTGATCCTGCTCGCGCGCACCACGCCGCTGGACCAGGTGCAGAAGAAGAGCGAGGGCCTGTCGTGCTTCATCGTCGAGCTCGACAAGGCCGTCGGTCGGGGCCTCACGGTGCGCCCGATCCCGAACATGGTCAACCACGAAACCAACGAGCTGTTCTTCGACAACCTGGAATTGCCCGAGGACGCGCTGCTGGGCGCCGAGGGCAAGGGTCTGAAGGTGATCTTCGAGGGCCTGAACGCCGAGCGCACGCTAATTGCCGCCGAGTGCATCGGCGACGGCTACTGGTTTCTCGAGAAGGCGCGCGATTACGCGAGCGAACGCAAGGTCTTCGGCCGCCCGATCGGGCAGAACCAGGGCATCCAGTTTCCGCTGGCCGAGTGCTACATCGAGCTGGAGGCCGCCAACCTCATGCGCTGGCGCGCCTGCCAGAAGATCGATGCGCGCGAGAACGCCGGCGTCGAGGCCAACATGGCCAAGTACCTGGCGGCCAAGGCGAGCTGGGAAGCCGCGAACGCCTGCCTGCAGACGCATGGCGGATTCGGCTTCGCCTGCGAATACGACATCGAGCGCAAGTTCCGCGAGACGCGGCTGTACCAGGTGGCGCCGATCTCGACCAACATGAT
>JAGWTS010000257.1 GCA_028868875.1 Burkholderiales bacterium
AGACGCTGGTGGCCGCAGGCGCCAGCGGATCGTCGGGGCGGGTTTCGAGCCAGAAGCGGCGCAGCAGGTTCTGCGCCACGCGGCGCCGGTAGTCGGCGCTGGCGCGCATGTCGGTGAGCGGCTCGAAGTCCTGCGCCAGCGCGGCTTGCGCCGCGACCAGCGTGACCTCGTTCCAGGCCTGGCCGACGAGCGCGGCCTCGGTCAGCGCGGCGCGCTTGACGGTCGCCGCCATGCCGCCGAAAGCCAGCCGCGCGGCGGCGACGCGGCCGCCCGCCACCTTGACCGCGAGCGCGGCGCAGACCGCCGAGATGTCGCAATCGAAGCGCTTGCTGATCTTGTAGGTGCGAACCTGCCAACCCGCGGCCGGCAGCGGCACTTCGAGGGCCTCGACAAACTCGCCGGCTTCGAGGCGGTTCTTCATGTAGCCCGTGTAGAAATCCTCCAGCGCAATGCGCCGCTGCGCGTCGCCGCGGCGCAGCACGAGGCCCGCGCCGAGCGCCATCAGCACCGGCGCGGAGTCGCCGATGGGCGAGCCGTTGGCGACGTTGCCTCCCATCGTGCCGGCCTCGCGGATCGGCAGCGAAGCGAAGCGCAAGCCCACCTCGCGCAGCTCGGGCCAATGCGTGGCCAGTGCCGACCAGGCCTGTTCCAGCGAGGCGCCGGCGCCGATGACCAGGCGGCCCTCGCGCACCTCGACGCGGCGCAACTCGTCGACCGCACCGATCCAGATCAATTCGCCCAGGTCGCGCAACTGCTTGGTCACCCACAGCCCCATGTCGGTGCTGCCGGCGACGATGCGCGCCTCGGGCCGGGCGGCGCGCAAGGCGGCGAATTCGGCCAGGGTCTTCGGCGCGTGCCAGCCGCTCGCCAGTTCGAGCGCCGGGTCGGCCGCCATCTGCTTCAGCGCCGCCAGCACCGGGGCCGGGTCCAGCGGCTGCGGCGCGAGATCGAACATGCGCTCGCCGGCGTCGAGGATGGGCCGGTAGCCGGTGCAGCGGCAGAGGTTGCCCGAGAGCGCATCGGCCAGTTCCTGGCGCGTCGGCTTCGTGCCCGCGGCCTGGTGGCGCTCGGCGCAGGCCCACAGCGACATCACGAAGCCGGGGGTGCAGAAGCCGCATTGCGAGCCGTGGCAATCGACCATCGCCTGCTGCGCCGGGTGCAGCCGGCCCGCGGTGGCGAGATCCTCGACCGTGAACAAGGCGCGGCCGTCGAGCGCGGGCAGGAACTGGATGCAGGCGTTGACGGGCTTCAGTTCGAGCCCGTCCGGCCCGGCCTCGCCGATGACGACGGTGCAGGCGCCGCAATCGCCTTCGGCGCAGCCTTCCTTGGTGCCGCCGCAGCGCTGGTCTTCGCGCAGCCATTCGAGCACGGTGCGGGTGGCGGGCGCGGCGTCGATCTCGACGATCCGGCCGCGGTGATAGAAGCGTAGGGAGCGCAGGGGTCTCGTCGTCATCGTGGGGGTCTCCTCCGACTGGGTCGGCTCGGCGGCTCGGGATTTACCCGAAAGATACTGCGCGCGGCCCCAGTGCGTATACGATGGCGCGAATACTGCTTATCACGCCCCATGTATGGTCAGGCGCGCCGACTTCGACACCATCGACCTCTACCTCATCCGGGTGCTGTCTACCGTGATCAGTGAACGCAGTGTCTCCCGTGCCGCCATGAAGCTGCAAAGCTCGCAGCCCGCCGTCAGCGCCCAGCTGAAGCGGCTGCGCCGGCTCGTCGGCGACCCCTTGCTGGTGCGCGCCGGCCAGCAGATGCAGCCCACCGAGACCGCCTTGCAACTCGCGGGCCCGGCCGCGCGCCTGCTCGAAGCGGCGGACCAGATCTTCGTCGGCACCAAGGCGCGCAGCGCGGCCTTCGACCCCGCGACGAGCGAGGCCGCCTTCCGCGTCGCCGCCAGCGACTACCTCGACCCGCTGTTCCTGCCGGCGCTGGTGAGCCAGGTCAAGCGCGAAGCTCCCGGCGTCAGCCTCGAGCTGATGCCGCTGAGCCAGGACTACGACTACCGGCGCCGCCTCGCCGCGGGCGAGATCGACCTCGTCGTCGGCAACTGGCTCGAGCCGCCTTCGGAGCTGCACCTGGGCCGGCTCGTCGCCGACGAAGTGGTCTGCCTCGTCTCCGAGCGCCACCCCGCGGCGCGGCGCGGCTGGTCGCTCGAGCGCTATCTGCAAAGCGAGCACGTGGCGCCGATGCCCACCCACCCGGGGGCCGCCGGCATCATCGACGAGCAGCTCGCGGCGCGCGGCGTCGAGCGCCGCATCGTGGTGCGCGCCTCGCACTTCAGCCTGATTCCGCTGATGGTCGCCGACAGCCTTCTCGTGCTCACCACCGGGCGCCAGTTCTGCAGCCGCTATGTCGACACCTTGCCGGTGAAGATCCTGCGCTGCCCCTTCCCGTTTCCGCCGATGGATTACTACCAGCTCTGGCACGAGCGCGTGCACGCCGCGCCTTCGATGCGCTGGTTCCGCGACCAGGTGCGCGAGGTCGCACGCCAGCTCGGCACTCGCAGCCTGCCGCGGCGGGGAAACCCGGCATGAAGTTCGCGCTGCGCGCCGACCTGCTCGATTTCGACGCCGCGCCGGCCTGGGGTCGCGTCAGCGGCGTCGGCGACGAAGGCCTGCGCTGGCGCCCCGACCATTGGCTGCTCGTCGACGGCGGGCGCATCGCGGGCGCCCTGCCCGGCACCGAAGCGCCCGGGCCGGACTGGCAGCTGATCGACCGCCGCGGCCAGCTGCTCACCCCCGGCTTCATCGACACCCACGTGCATTGCCCGCAGCTCGACGTGATCGCGAGCTACGGCAGCGGCCTGCTCGACTGGCTCGAGACCTACACCTTTCCGGCCGAGCGCCGCTTCTCCGACCCCGAGGTCGCGGCGGCCGGCGCCGCGCTCTTCCTCGATTCGCTGCTCGCCCATGGCACGACCGCGGCCGTGGTCTTCCCCACCGTGCACAAGGTCTCTGCCGAAGCCTTGTTCGCCGCCGCCGAGCAGCGCGGCATGCGCCTCATCGCCGGCAAGGTGCTGATGGACCGCCACGCCCCCGACGGCCTGCGCGACGACGTGGAAGGCGCGCGCGCCGACTGCGAAGCCCTGATCCGGCGCTGGCACGGCCGCGGCCGCAACGCCTATGCGGTGACGGTGCGCTTCGCGATCACGAGCACGCGCGAACAGCTCGCGATGGCGGGCGAGCTGCTCGCGCAGCACCCGGGCCTGTACATGCAGACCCATGTCGCCGAGAACCGCGACGAAGTGCGCTGGGTCGGCGAGCTCTTCCCCGAAGCGCGCAGCTACCTCGACGTCTACCAGCGCCACGGCCTGCTCGGCGAGCGCTCGGTGCTCGCCCACGGCATCTGGCTCGACGCCGACGACCGCGCCCTGCTCGCCGCCAGCGGCGCCCACATCGCCTTCTGCCCGACGAGCAACCTCTTCCTCGGCAGCGGCCTGTTCGACTGGCAGGCCGCCGTCGACGCCGGCCACCGCGTGAGCCTGGCCAGCGATGTCGGCGGCGGCACCAGCCTGTCGATGCAGCGCACGATGGCCGAAGGCTACAAGGTGCAGATGCTGCGCGGCACCCGCATCTCGGCCTGGACCGCCTTGCACGCGGCCACGCGCGGCGCCGCCGAGGCCCTCGGCCTCGACCACGAGATCGGCCACCTGGGCGCGGGCGCCAGCGCCGATCTCGCGCTCTGGGACTGGTCCGCGGGCGGCGTCGCCCGGCACCGCGACGCGGTCGCGCGCGGCGAGGTGCCCGGGCTCGAGAAACAAGACCTGCACGCGCGGGTCTTCGCGTGGATGATGCTGGCCGACGAACGTTGCCTGGCCGCGACCTGGGTCGCCGGACGGCCCGCATTCGAACGAGTGGAGACAAATCCCCGATGAAACCCGATCACCCCCCCGCGGCCGACGCCGCCCCGCTGCGGCTCGAGCTGAGCGGCATCAGCAAGCAATACCCGGCGGTGCGCGCCAACGACGGCGTGGCCTTGCGCGTCAAGCCGGGCGAGATCCACGCCGTGCTCGGCGAGAACGGCGCCGGCAAGAGCACGATGATGAAGATCATCTACGGCGCGGTCCAGCCCGACGCCGGCGAGATCCGCTGGAACGGCCGCGCGGTGGCGGTGAAGAGCCCGGCCGAGGCGCGCACGCTGGGCATCAGCATGGTCTACCAGCATTTCTCGCTCTTCGACACCCTCACCGCGGCCGAGAACGTCTGGCTCGGGCTGGACAAGGCGATGGCGCTGGCCGAGGTCACGCGCCGCATCACCGAGGTGGCCCACACCTACGGCCTGGACATCGACCCGCTGCGCCCGGTGCATACGCTGTCGGTCGGCGAGCGCCAGCGCGTCGAGATCGTGCGCGCCCTGCTCACCGACCCGCAGCTGCTGATCCTGGACGAGCCGACCTCGGTGCTGACGCCGCAGGCCGTGGCCAAGCTCTTCGTCACGCTGCGCCAGCTGAGCGAGCGCGGCACGAGCATCCTCTACATCAGCCACAAGCTCGACGAGATCCGCGCCCTGTGCCACCACTGCACGGTGCTGCGCGGCGGCAAGGTCACGGGCGAGGTCGACCCGACGCTGGAAAGCAACGCCAGCCTGTCGCGGTTGATGATCGGCGCCGAGCCGCCGCAGCTCCAGCACAAGACTTCGAAGGCCGGCGCCACCGTGCTCCAGGTGCAGGGCCTCTCGGTGCCCAAGCTCGACGCCTTCGGCATGAGCCTGGCCGACATCGGCTTCGAGGTCCGCGCCGGCGAGATCGTCGGTGTCGCCGGGGTTTCGGGCAACGGCCAGCAGGAGTTGATGGCCTGCCTCTCGGGCGAGGACACGCGCGCCCCGGCGGGCTCGATCCGCCTCTTCGGCAAGGACATCGCGCGCCACTCGCCGCGTCGGCGCCGCCACGAAGGCCTGCACTTCGTGCCCGAGGAAAGGCTGGGGCGCGGCGCGGTGCCGACGCTGAGCCTGGCGCAGAACACCTTGCTCACGCGCACCGAGACCGTCTCCGGCGCGGGCTGGATCTCGAGCGAGCGCGTGCGCCGCCTCGCCGAGCACGTGATCGAGCGCTTCCAGGTCAAGGCCGGCGGCGCCGGCGCGGCGGCGAAGAGCCTCTCGGGCGGCAACCTGCAGAAGTTCATCGTCGGGCGCGAGATCGACGCCGACCCGAAGCTGCTGATCGTGAGCCAGCCGACCTGGGGCGTCGATGTCGGCGCCGCGGCCCTCATCCGCGGCGAGCTGCTCGCCTTGCGCGACGCCGGCTGCGCCCTGCTCGTCGTCAGCGAAGAGCTCGACGAACTCTTCGAGATCAGCGACCGCCTCGTCGTCATCGCCCAGGGCCGGGTCTCGCCTTCGGTGCCGATCGCCGAGGCGACGATCGAGCGCATCGGCGAATGGATGTCCGGACTCTGGAGCGCGGAGGCCGCCCATGCTTAAGCTCGAAGCCCGTCCCCAGCCCTCGAAGTGGATGTCCATCGCCTCGCCGCTGCTGGCGCTGGCACTCACGGTGCTGATCGGCATCGCCCTTTTCGTGCTGCTCGGCAAGGACCCGGTGCGCGGCCTGCAGATGTTCTTCGTCGAGCCGCTGAAGAACCTGTATTCGCTCTCCGAGCTGACGGTGAAGGCGACGCCGCTGATGCTGATCGCGCTCGGCCTCGCGGTCTGCTACCGCGCCAACATCTGGAACATCGGCGCCGAAGGCCAGTACGTCCTCGGCGCCCTCGCCGGCGGCTGGGTCGCGATGCAGGCCGGCAGCCCGGCCGTCGACTGGATGGGGCGCGGCATCGTCGTCGCCATCCTCGTCGCCGGCGTGCTCGGCGGCATGGTCTGGGCCGCCATCGTCGCCTTGCTGCGCGAGCGCTTCAACGCGAGCGAGATCCTGGTGAGCCTGATGCTGGTCTACGTCGCCGAGCTGGTGCTGGGCTACCTCGTCTACGGGCCCTGGAAGGACCCGCACGGCTACAACTTCCCGCAGTCCATCAGCTTCCTGCCCGTGACCCAGATTCCGCGCCTGGTGCCGGGGCTGCGCGCCAACATCGGATTCGTCATCGCGCTGCTCGCGGTCGGCGGCTTCTGGGCCTTCCTGTTCCGCACCTACAAGGGCTTCCAGCTCCAGGTCGGCGGCCTGGCCCCGGCGGCGGCGCGCTACGCCGGCTTCTCGTCGCGCAGCGCGCTCTGGACCGGGCTCTCCCTCTCGGGCGCGATGGCGGGGCTGGCCGGCGCGCTCGAAGCCGCCGGCCCGCTCGGCCAGCTCACGCCCTACGTGCCGGCGGGCTACGGCTTCGCTGCGATCATCGTCGCCTTCGTCGGGCGGCTGCATCCCGTGGGCATCGTCTTCTCGTCGCTGCTGATGAGCATGTTCTACATCGGCGGCGAACTCGCGCAATCGCGCCTGGGCCTGCCCAAGTCGCTCACCGGCGTGTTCCAGGGCCTGCTGCTGTTCTCGCTCCTGGCCTGCGACACCCTCATCTACTACCGCATCCGCTTCCGCAGCGCCCCGGCGTCAGCCGCGGCGCCCGCGCCCGCGCCCGTATCGACCAAGGAGGCTTGAGATGCAATCCTGGGCCCTGCTCATCGCCGCCACCCTCAACGCCGGCACCGTGCTCGCCATCGCCGGCCTCGGCCTGCTCATCAACGAGCGTGCCGGCATCGTCAACCTCGGCGCCGAAGGCATGATGCTGGTGGCCGCCATCGCCGGCTTCGCGACCGCGGTGCATACCGGCAGCGACTGGCTCGCCTTCGGCGCCGGCGCCCTCGCCGGGGCGGCGATGGCGGCGGCCTTCGGCGCCCTCGTCATCTGGCTCAACACCAACCAGTACGCCAGCGGCCTCGCGCTCAGCCTCTTCGGCACCGGCTTCTCGGCCTTCCTCGGCATCGGCTACGTGCAGGACAAGCTCACCGAGCGCCAGCAGTTCCGCATCCCCGGCCTCGCCGACATCCCCTTCGTCGGCCCGGCGCTGTTCCGCCAGCACCCGATGGTCTACCTGACGATCGCGCTGGCCTTCGCCATCGCCTGGTTCCTCTACCGCTCGCGCGCCGGGCTGGTGCTGCGCGCGGTCGGCGAATCGCCCGAATCGGCGCACGCGCTGGGCTATCCGGTGCGGCGCATCCGCATGGCGGCGGTGATGTTCGGCGGCGCGATGTGCGGCGTCGCCGGGGCCTATCTCTCGGTGATCTACACCCCGCTCTGGGTCGAGGGCATGGTCGCGGGCAAGGGCTGGATCGCCCTGGCGCTGACCACCTTTGCCACCTGGCGACCTGGGCGCGTGCTGCTTGGGGCGTATCTGTTTGGCGGGGTCACCATGCTGCAGTTTTACCTGCAGGGCATCGGGGTTGATGTGCCCAGCCAGTTTTTGACCATGCTGCCCTATGTGGCCACTGTGGTGGTGCTGGCATTGATTTCGCGTAACCCACAGTGGATTCGGGTCAACATGCCCGCTTCCATAGGAAAACCGTTTTATCCCGGCTCATAATCGGGCCTTTAACCACCTGTCGCAACCATTGAAGGAAGAGACGACATGACTGACCTGCAAAAACGTTCCCTGCTCAAAATAGCTGCTGTGTCGGCCGTGGCTGCGGCCGCGCTGGCGGGCTGCGGCAAAAAAGAGGAGCCCGCGCCTGCTCCCGCGCCGGCGCCGGTGGCCGCCGCGCCTGCGCCCAAGCCCGAGCCGCTCAAAATTGCCTTTGCCTATGTCGGCCCGGTGGGCGATGGCGGCTGGACTTTTGCGCACGACAACGCCCGCAAGGCCCTCGAAAAAGAATTCGGCGACAAGATCGTCACCAGTTTTGTCGAAAAAGTGCCCGAGTCGGCCGATGCCGAGCGGGTCTTTCGCGACATGGTGTCCCAGGGCAACAAGCTGATCTTTGGCACCACGTTCGGCTACATGGAGCCCATGCTCAAGGTGGCTGCCGACAACAAGGACGTGAAGTTCGAGCACGCCACGGGCTACAAGACGGCGCCCAACATGAACACCTACGACAGCCGCACCTATGAAGGCGCCTACATGGCCGGGGTGATTGCAGGCAAGATGAGCAAAACCGGCACGCTGGGCGTGGTCGGCTCGATCCCGATCCCCGAGGTGATCCGCAACATCAACAGCTTCACGCTGGGCGCGCAATCGGTCAATCCCAAGGTCAAAACCAAGGTGGTGTGGGTGAACGACTGGTTCAATCCTCCCAAGGAAACCGAAGCCGCCACCTCGCTCATCAATGGCGGTGCCGACGTGCTGTTCCAGAACACCGACTCCCCTGCGGTGCTCAAGACCGCGCAGGAAAAAGGCAAGCGCGCCTTTGGCTGGGACTCCGACATGTCGGCCTATGGGCCCAAGGCGCACCTGGCGTCCAGCATCATCAACTGGGCTCCCTACTACATCAAGACCACCAAGGCCGTGCTCGATGGCACCTGGAAGGGCGATACACGCTCCTGGTGGGGCGTGAAAGAAGGCGCGATTGATCTGGTGTCGATCGCCGACGACGTGCCCGCCGAAACCAAGGCCCGGATCGACGAGATCAAGAAGGGCCTGACCGACGGCAGCTTCTCCATCTGGAAGGGCCCGATCATGGACAACACCGGCAAGCTGGTGCTGGCCAAGGACGAGGTGGCCGACGACAAGTTCCTGGGTGGCATCAACTTTTTCGTCAAGGGCGTGGAAGGCAAGGTGCCTGGCGGCAAGAAGTAAGGCACCCGGCGCAAGTCCGCGCCAGGGTGTGGCGCCACGGTGTGCGCCAGAGCCGCTTTCGAGCGGCTCTTTTTTTTCAAGGAGTTCCCCATGAGCACCAGCCCCCATCGCGTACCGCCCGTGGCCCCCGAGCGCCTGCCCGGGCTGCTGCGGCGCATGCCCAAGGCCGAGCTGCACATCCACAT
>JAGWTS010000258.1 GCA_028868875.1 Burkholderiales bacterium
GCAGCGCGCGTGTCGGCGGCTCGGCGCTGCGCGCCCGCGCCCGGCCGGCGCCCCAGGCGGCGGCAATCTCGTCCGCGTCCAGGCGCGCCAGCGGCGCGAGCTCGATCAGGATCTGGCGCCGCAGCGCACCTTCTTCGGGCAGGGCCGACCAAAGCGGCCGCGCCTGGGCGAGCAGGCGCGAGCGGCCTTCGGCGGTTTCGAGGTCGGCGTCGGCGCGCGCGAGGTCGACGAGCAGGCGCGACAAGGGCAGGGCCTGCTCGATCGCGCGCTCGAAGGCCTCGGGCCCGAGTTCGCGCACGAAGCTGTCGGGGTCGTGTTCGGGCGGCAGGAAGAGGAAGCGGATGCTGCGCAGGTCGCTCGCGTGCGGCAAGGCGGCCTCGAGCGCGCGTTCGGCGGCGCGTCGGCCGGCGGCGTCGCCGTCGAAGCTGAAGACGACGGCGTCGGTGAAGCGCAGCAGCTTCTGCACATGATCGGCGGTGCAGGCCGTGCCCAAGGTCGCGACCGCGTTCGGCCAGCCCGACTGGGCGAGCGCGACCACGTCCATGTAGCCTTCGACGACGAGGGCGAAGCCCTTCTCGCGCAGGGCCGCGCGCGCCTCGTACAGGCCGTAGAGCTCGCGCCCCTTGCTGAAGACCGGGGTCTCGGGGGAGTTGATGTACTTGGGCTTGCTGTCGTCGAGCACGCGCCCGCCGAAGCCGATGACCTCGCCCTGGACCGAGCGGATCGGGAACATCACGCGGTCGCGGAACCAGTCGTAGCGCGAGGCCGAGGCTTCGTCGCCGCCCTCGGCCTCGCGCCGGCGCACGAGCCCGGCTTCTTCGAGAAGCGGCTCGTCGTAGGCCGGGAAGACGCCGGCCAGTGCATGCCAGCCCGGCGGGGCGTAGCCCAGGCCGAAGCGCGCCGCGATGGCGCCGCTCAGGCCCCGGCCCTTGAGGTAGGCGACGGCGCGCGGGCTGGCCTTGAGCTGGGCCTTGTAGAACTCGCCGGCGCGGGTGAGCAGGCCGCCGAGCGTGACGCGGCGCTCGCGCAGCTTCTCGCGCCGCACCTGCTCGTCGGCGCTGACCTGCTCCTCGGGCACCTGCATGCCGGCCTGGCCCGCGAGCTCGCGCACCGCCTCGACGAAGCTCAGGCCCTGGTGCTCGGTCAGAAAGCGGATCGCATCGCCCGATGCGCCGCAGCCGAAGCAGTGATAGAACTGCTTCGACGGGCTGACCGAGAAGCTCGGCGACTTCTCGGCGTGGAAGGGGCACAGCCCCATCAGGTTGGCGCCGCCGCGCTTCAACTCGACATGGCGGCCGACGACCTCGACGATGTCGGTGCGCGAAAGCAGGTCCTGGATGAAGCCGGCGGGAATCACCCGCCGAGTCTAGGTCAGCTCGCGCGCGCGATGCCCGGGTCGGCGCCGCTGGCCGGAATGAGCGCGAAGACGCCGCGGTAGTCGCGCACCCAGCCCGCGACCAGGCTCACCGGCATCGGCGCGGCGATGCCGGTGCCCTGGCCGATGTCGCAGCCGAGATCGAGCAGGGTTCGTGCCTGCGCCGGCGACTCGACGCCTTCGGCGACGACGGTGCAGCCGAAGGTGCGGGCCAGGCCGATCACGCCTTCGACGATGGCGCGGTCCTGGTTGTCGTCGAGCATGTGGTGGACGAAGCTGCGGTCGATCTTGAGCACGTCCACCGGCAGCCGCTTGAGGTAGGTGAGGGTGGAGTAGCCGGTGCCGAAGTCGTCGAGGGCGAAGCGCACGCCCAGGGCGCGGCAGCGCGCCATCAGCGCCGAGGTGGCCTCGATGTCGGCATGGGCCGCGGTCTCGAGCATCTCGAGCTCGAGGAAGGGGGCGAGCGCCTCGTCGTGGCGCGCCAGCAGCTCGGCCAGGCGTTGCGCGAAATCGGGTTCCTGCAGATGGCGCGCCGCGACATTGACGCTGACCGAGATGTCCATGCCGTTGCGGCGCCATTGCGAGAGGTGCTCGAGCGCCTGGCCGAAGACCCAGTCGCCGACGCGCGCCGAAAGCCCCGTGTTCTCGATCAGCGGCAGGAACTGCTGCGGCGCGATCAGCCCCTGCTGCGGATGCTCCCAGCGCAGCAAGGCCTCGAAGCCGAGCACGCGCCCGCTGCGCATGTCGACCTTGGGCTGGTAGAAGAGCACGAACTCGCCCTGGTCGAGCGCTTCCTGGACGCGGCCGATCGCCATCACCCGCTCTTCGGTGCGGCGGCGCTGCTCCGGGTCGAACAGCAGGTAGCCGTTGCGCCCGGACTGCTTGGCACCGTACATCGCGTGGTCGGCGTGGCGCAGCAGGGTGTCGGCGTCGCTGCGGTCGATCGGGTAGACCGTTGCGCCCATGCTTGCGGTGATCTGCAGCGGGTCGAAGGCGGGGTCGATGACATACGGTTGCGACACCACCCGCAGCACGCGCTCGACTGCCAGCCGCGCTTCCTCGACCGTGCCGGCGCGCAGCAGCAGCACGAATTCGTCGCCGCCCAGGCGCGCCGCCGAATCGGCCCAGGTGTCGCGCCGGCGCAAGGCGCTGCGCAGGCGTCCGGCGAGTTCGGCGAGCAGACGGTCGCCGGCGGCATGGCCGAAGCGGTCGTTGACGGGCTTGAAGCGGTCCAGGTCGAGATAGCAGACGACGAGCAGGAAGCCGTCGCGGTCGGCCGCGCGCATCGCCTCGGCGAGCAGGATCGAGAGCTGGACCCGGTTCGGCAGCCGCGTGAGCTCGTCGAAATGGGCCTGGCGCTCGAGGCGTTCGCGCTGCACCCGCTGCTCGGTGATGTCGGAGATCACGAGCACGTGATAGCGCACCGCCTGGTTCGGCCCGAGCACGGTCGAGATCGTGGCCTGCAGGGTGCAGGTCTCGCCGTTGCGCCGGCGCTCGAGCAGTTCGCCGCGCCAGCTGCCCTGGTCGCGCAGGCTCGCCCACATCGCGGCGCGCTGCTGGCGCGCGATCGGGTCGGCCGGCGCCGGGCGCAGCAGCGAAGGCACGGTGCCGAGCAGCTCTTCGCGGCCCACGCCCAGGATCTGGCTGTAGGCCGGGTTCGCGTCGAGCACGCGCATGTCGGCATCGCTCACGAGCAGGCCTTCGTGCAGGTGCTGGAACAGGCTCGCCGAGAGGCGCTGGCGTTCGAGCGCTTCGTGGCGCTCGTCGACGTTGGCGAGCGTGGCCAGCAGCCGCGCGGGCAGGCCGTCGGCGCCGCGCTCGACCACGAGCAGGGTGGTTTCGAGCCAGCGCCAGCCGCCGTCGTGGCGCATGCGCAGCTCGACGCGCTGGCGCCCGCTGCCGCCGCCGGCGAGCTGGCCGAGCGCGGATTCGATCAGCGGCAGGTCGTCGGGGTGGATCTGCGGCCACCAGGCCTCGGGGCCCCAGCGCGCGGCGTCGTGGTGGGCGAGCGCGCGCCAGGCCGCCGAGGCAAAGCCCTCGCGCCGCTGCAGGTGCCATTCCGCCACGCCCAGGCTCGAGCCGTCGAGCGCCCACTCCCAGCGGTGGCTGCGCCACGCTGCCTCGACCGCGGCGGCATGGACGACGAGCAGCAGCGCGAGCAGGCAGCCGGCCCAGGTGCCGACCTCGGTCGACATCGCAAGGCCCTGGCCCCAGCCCGCATGGCCTCCGGCCGCGGCGCCGCACGCGGGCAACACGATGAGGGCAAGCGCCACCGCCGCCAGCGGCGAGCCGACCCGCAGGGTGAGCGCGATGACGATGACCGGTGCGAGAAGGATCAGCAGGTGCGCGCCCGGTGCGGCGGTGACGGCCGGCACGGCGAGCAGGAGCCCGAGCGCGAGGGCAGCGCCGAACAAGACGAGGCCGGTTGCGAGCTTCGATGCGGGCTGCAGGGCATGCAACAGGCGCCGATCGATGGCCAGCAGCGGGAAGGCGGCCAGCAGGGTGCCGACGACGACCACGCACCAGGTCGAAAAAGCGCTCGCAAGCGGGGCCGCAAAGGGCGGGGTGGCCCAGCGCGGCGCGCCGACGCCGTCGACCAGCGCGGCAAGCGGGCCGATCACGCCGCCGACCGCGGCGACGAGCCAGCGCACGTCGCGCGCCCGGTCGACGCGGGCATCGAAGCCGGCGCTGCGTAGCAACTGGACGGCCACCGCGACGCCGGCGCCGACGGTCGCCGCTGCGATGCAGGCGGTCAGCGGTGGAATGGCAAGCGTGAGCAGCGCCAGCAGCGTGCCGGCGGCGGCGCCCCAGGCGTTGGACGGGCCCCAGCGCAACACGGCAGCGAGCGCCACCCCGGCCGCGAGTGCCACCGCGCTCCAGGGTTGGGGCGCGAAGGCGAGCGCTCCGGCGTAGACCGCGACCAGGCTGGCCAGCGCAACCCCGAGCGCTGCGCTGACGCGGGAACTGCCCGCGCTCCAGCGCGCGAGCAGGCGCTCGAGCGGAAGGGCGGGTTCGGGAGGCAACATGGAGGGGTCAGGCAGGCGGCGCAGGCGGGCGAACCATCGTAGCGCGCGCGAGGCGCAAGCCGCTCAGGGCATGCCCGCGTGGGCCGGTGCCCGGGCACCGCCGCGTGGCCCGCCGGAGCCGGGCCAGTGGGGCTCAGCCACTGCGTCCGGGCCTGCGCGAGGGGCGGGCGGGACGCGGCCCGGGCATCGGGGCGATCAAATGCTGAATTCGGACAGCGAGCGTCCGGCCGCGAGCGCCGCCTTCAGCCACTTCGGCTGCAGGCCCCGGCCCGACCAGGTATCGCCAGTGGCGCTGTCGCGGTATTTGGCCGGCACCTTCGCGCCGCTGCTGGCGGCACGCCGCGGCGCCGGCCCCCGGGCATTGATATCGGCCGGCGTCAGACCATATTGCGCCATCAAGGATTTGACCTGGGCAATCGCGGCCGCCTTTTCTTCGCGCTGGGCGTCGACGATTTGCTTTTCGAGCGCCGCCTTCTGGGCAAGCAGATCCGACAATGTGGCCATTCAGTATCTCCTGGGGTCTACCGTCGACACGGCCGCAAATATAGCCCATGTGCGCGGGCCTGAATACTGAATATTCAAGCACCCCCGGTTCGCGCCGGGGATTCTGCGGAGACTCCCGGTCTCGATTCAGGCCGAGGGCGGCACGTATCCCACCGGTTTGTCGGCCCCGTCGCCGAAGAAGAACTGTTCCATCTGGCGCGCGAGGTACTGGCGCGCGCGCGCATCGGCCAGATTGAGGCGGTTCTCGTTGACGAGCATGGTCTGGTGCTTTTTCCAGACCTCGAAGGCCTCTTTGCTCACGTTGTCGTAAATGCGCTTGCCGAGTTCACCGGGATAGGGGGCGAAGCCGAGGCCTTCGGCTTCCTTCTTGAGGTAGACACATTGAACCATGCGGGCCATGCGGAATTCTCCTGAATTCAAGACAGTTTCTTGACCAGAACCTGCGAGCGCCGGTCCCAGTTGTACTTGCGTTTACGTGCTTCGGGCAGCCAATCGGGGTCGACCGAAATGAATCCGCGCTTGATGAACCAGTGCATCGTGCGCGTCGTCAGCACGAATATGCTCTCAAGCCCGGCGCTGCGCGCCTGTTGTTCGACTCGTTTGAGAAGGCGTTCGCCGTCGCCCTGGCTCTGGGTGATCGGAGAAACCGTGAGCGCCGCCATTTCTCCGGTCTTCTTCTCAGGGTAGGGATACAGCGCGGCGCAGCCGAAGATGATTCCGTCGTGCTCGATCACGGTGTAGTTTGCGATGTCGCGTTCGATTTCCGCGCGTTCGCGCCGAACCAGGGTGCCGTCTTCCTCGAACGGCTCGATCAGCTTGACGATGTTGGCCACGTCGTCGGGGGTGGCGCCGCGCAGGCTTTCGAGTTTCTCGTCCACCACCATGGTGCCGATGCCGTCGTGGGTGAAGACCTCGAGCAGGATCGCGCCGTCGACTGCAAAGGGCAGGATGTGCGAGCGCTCGACCCCGCCTTCGCAGGCCTTGACGCAATGGCGCAGGTAGAAGGCCGGGTCGGTGGGGCGGTCTGGCGGCGGCAGGCTGGCGAGCAGGCGCTTGGCTTCGGCGAGGGCGAGTTCGGTATCGATCGGGCTTTCCGGGTCGTCCAGGATTTCGTGGATGCCCGAGATCTCGGTCAGGAAGACCAGCTTGTCGGCCTGCAGCGCGATCGCGGTGGAGGTGGCGACCTCTTCCATCTGCAGGTTGAAGGCCTCGCCGGTGGGCGAGAAGCCGAAAGGCGAGAGCAGCACGAGCGCGCCGATGTCGATGGCGCGGCGGATGGCGTTGTGGTCGACGCGGCGCACGAGGCCGCTCAACATGAAGTCGACGCCGTCGACGATGCCGACCGGGCGCGCGGTGAGGAAGTTGCCCGAAACCACGCGCACGGTGGCGTTGGCCATCGGCGTGTTGGGCAGGCCTTGCGAGAAGGCGGCCTCGATCTCGAAGCGCAACTGGCCCGCGGCCTCCTGGGCCGCGTCGAGCGCGACCGGGTCGGTCACGCGCTGGCCGCGCACGAAGCGCGAGACATGGCCCTTGGCCGCAAGCTGCTCGTTCACCTGGGGACGGAAGCCGTGCACGAGCACGAGCTTGATGCCCATCGCGTGCAGGATGGCCATGTCCTGGACGAAGAAATCGAGCTTGCCCGCGGCGATCATCTCGCCCGCGACCGCAACCACGAAGGTCTTGCCCCTGTAGGCGTGGATGTAGGGGGCGACCGCGCGAAACCACGGGACGAAGGTATGCGGGAAAACGACGCTCATGCTGCGGTCGATTGTGCCGCAGCATGCGAACCCGAGCGTTGTTCAGGAGCCTTGCCATGGACGTTTTCAAGACCCCCGGTGCCGTCAGCTGGACCGAATTGCACACTTCGGATCCCGCCGCGGCAGCGAGCTTCTACGGCCAACTCTTCGGCTGGACCATCAAGGACATGGGCGCCGAAATGGGTGGCTACCGCGTCGTTACCGTCGGCGAAGCCGCCATCGGCGGCATCACCGCCATGCCGCCCGGCGCGCCGCCGATGCCTCCGCACTGGGGCAGCTATGTGACGGTCGCGAACGTCGAGCAGGTGCTGTCGCGCTGCGCCGAGCTCGGCGGCAAGACCTTGGTTCCGCCGATGGACATCCCGAACGTCGGCCGCATGGCCGTGCTGCAGGACCCGCAAGGCGCGGTGATCAGCGTCATGGCCTACAACATGCCTGGTTGATTCGGGCGGCAGCGGGCGCGGGCAATAATCCGCGCCCCGTGAAACCGCGCCGCGCCGTCCCGGCGAACCCAGTTCCGCCCATCCGTTATCCAGAATCGCTGCCGGTCTCGGCGCGGCGCGACGAGATTGCGTGCGCGATCCGCGAGCATCCTGTCGTGATCGTCTGCGGCGAGACCGGCTCGGGCAAGACGACCCAGTTGCCCAAGATCGTGCTCGAACTCGGGCGCGGGCCGGGCGCGGGCGGCGGACTCATCGGCCACACCCAGCCGCGGCGCATCGCGGCCTCGAGCGTGGCCAAGCGCATCGCCCAGGAACTCGAGACGCCGCTGGGCGAGGTCGTCGGCTACAAGGTGCGCTTCCAGGACCGGCTGCAGCCGGGCGCCTCGGTCAAGCTGATGACCGACGGCATCCTGCTCGCAGAGACCCAGACCGACCCGCTGCTGCGCGCCTACGACACGCTGATCATCGACGAGGCGCACGAGCGCAGCCTGAACATCGACTTCCTGCTCGGCCACCTGCGGCAGATCCTGCCGCGCCGGCCCGACCTGAAGGTCATCGTCACCTCGGCGACGATCGACGCCGAGCGCTTTGCGCAGCATTTCGCCTCGGCGCAGGGGCCGGCGCCGGTGATCATGGTCTCGGGCCGGCTTTATCCGGTCGAACAGCGCTGGCGGCCGTTCGAGGAAAAGCGCGACTACGGCCTCGACGACGCGATCGCCGATGCGGTGGACGAACTCTGGCGCGACGGCCCCGGCGACATCCTCGTCTTCCTGCCCGGCGAGCGCGAGATCCGCGAGACCGCCGAGCACCTGCGCCGCCATCTCGCACAGGCGGCACGCGGCGGGCCGCAGCCGGAGATCCTGCCGCTGTTCGCGCGCCTGTCGCAGGCCGAGCAGGACCGGGTCTTCGAAGCCGCGTCCGAACGAAATGGGGGGAGGCGCATCGTGCTCGCGACCAACGTCGCCGAGACCTCGCTTACCGTGCCCGGCATCCGCTACGTGATCGACTCGGGGCTCGCGCGGGTCAAGCGCTACAGCTACCGCAGCAAGGTCGAGCAGCTGCAGATCGAGGCCATCAGCCAGGCGGCGGCGAACCAGCGTGCCGGGCGCTGCGGACGCGTCGCGAACGGCATCTGCATCCGCCTGTATGGCGAAGACGAATTCGCCGCCCGGCCGCGCTTCACCGACCCCGAGATCCTGCGCTCGTCGCTGGCCGGCGTCATCCTGCGCATGAAGTCGCTGCGCCTGGGCAGCGTCGACGAGTTTCCGTTCCTCGAGCCGCCGCCGAAAAAGGCGATTGCCGACGGCTATGCCTTGCTCGACGAGCTGAACGCCGTCGACGAAGAGAACGAACTCACCGAGATCGGGCGCGAGCTCGCGCGCCTGCCTCTGGATCCGCGCGTCGGCCGCATGATCATCGAAGCGCGCCAGCGCGAGGCCTTGGACGAGGTGCTGATCATCGCCTCGGCCCTGTCGGGCCAGGACGTGCGCGACCGCCCGCTCGAAGCCCAGCAGGCGGCGGACGAGAAGCACCGCAAGTTCGACGACGAGCGCAGCGAATTCGTCGGCTATCTCAAGCTCTGGCAATGGATCGAGGAAGGCCGCGGCCACGGCGCGGCCGAGCACCCGCACAAGCTCTCGAACCGCCAGCAGGAGCAGCGCCTGCGCGAGAACTTCGTGAGCCCGCGCCGGGTGCGCGAATGGCGCGACATCCATTCGCAGCT
>JAGWTS010000259.1 GCA_028868875.1 Burkholderiales bacterium
CCCGGGCCGCGCGAGGAATGCAGCAACCGCGTCCTGCTGGCCAAGTGGGTCTGCATGGAGCGGGCCTGCGAGCGACCCGCCCTGCACGACCATCCCGAATGCGTGGCCTGGCGCGCCCAGGCGATTCACCGCCAGCAGCCATGACGGGGCGGGTGCGGCGCCCGGGTTAGGCAGGATGGCGCCGGCCGCCGTGGCGTGCCGACAATCGAGGCTCCCTTCCGCACAGGAGCGCTGACTTGTCCGATCCGACCCCCGCGTTGCATGCCGCCATCTGGCCGCGCCGTCTGCCGCGTGAACTCGAAGTGCCCGCGACCACGCTCTGGTTCAACCTCGAGGTCAGCGCCAGGCGCTATCCCGAGAAGGCTGCGACGCTCTTCTTCGGCCGCCGCATGAGCTATGCCGAGTTGTTCGCCCGGTCCGAGGCGCTCGCCGGCTGGCTGCGCGCCCAGGGCGTGGGGCGCGGCGACCGGGTGCTGCTGTTCCTGCAGAACTGCCCGCAGTACCTCGTCGCCTTCTACGCGATCCTGCGCGCCGACGCCGTGGTGGTGCCGGTCAACCCGATGAACCGGGCCGACGAATTCAGCCACTACATCACCGATTCCGGCGCCCGCGCCGCGATCGCCGGGGCCGACCTCGCGGCCGTCGTGGCCGAGGCCAACGCCCTCGTGCCCGAAGGCGCGCGGCTGAAGACGCTGCTCGTCACGCGCTATGCCGAGGCCCTGCCCGAGGCCGGACTCGACGCCGACATGGCGCCGCCGCCGGCGATGCTGCAATGGCTGAGCGCCGATCCGCCGCTGCCCGACGGCGCCACGCGCTGGGCCGATGCGCTCGGCGCCGGCCTGCGCCCGGGGCCGCACGAAGCCGGGCCCGACGACCTCGCGCTGCTGCCCTACACCTCGGGCACGACCGGCCAGCCCAAGGGCTGCATGCACAGCCACCGCACGCTCATGGCCAATGCCGTGGGCGCGGGGCTCTGGGGCCAGGCGAGCGCCGAATCGGTGAGCCTGGGCGTGGTGCCGATGTTCCACATCACCGGGATGATGTACGGCGTGCTGGCCTCGGTCTACGGCGGATCCACCGTGGTCGTGATGCCGCGCTGGGACCGCGAGCTCGCCGGGCGCCTGATCTCGCGCCACGGGGTGACGCACTGGACCTGCATCCCGACGATGATCATCGACCTGTTCGCAAGCCCGAACTACCGCAGCTTCGACCTCAGGAGCCTGCGCTCGCTCTCGGGCGGCGGCGCCGCGATGCCGCAGGCCGTGGCCGAACGCCTGCGCGACGAATTCGGCATCACCTTCGCCGAAGGCTACGGCCTGACCGAGACCGCCGCGCCGAGCCACGCCAACCCGCCCGAACGCGCGAAGCTGCAATGCCTGGGCATCCCGATCTTCGGCGTCGATTCGCGCATCATGGACACGACGACGATGCAGCTGCTGCCGCCGGGCGAGGTGGGCGAGATCGTGACCCGCGGGCCGATGGTCTTCAACGGCTACTGGGGCCATCCGCAGGCCACGGCCGATGCCTTCGTCGAGATCGAGGGCCGGCGCTACTTCCGCACCGGCGACCTCGGGCGGGTCGACGAGGAGGGCTACTTCTTCATCACCGATCGTCTCAAGCGCATGATCAACGCCAGCGGCTTCAAGGTCTGGCCGAGCGAGGTCGAATTGATGCTCTTCAAGTGCCCGGCGGTGCAGGAAGCCTGCGTGATCGCCGCGCGCGACGCCTACCGCGGCGAGACCGTCAAGGCGGTCGTGGTGCTGCGCGCCGAGGCCCGCGGCAAGACCGCGCCCGAGGACATCGTCGCCTGGGCGCGCGAGCACATGGCGGCCTACAAGGTGCCGCGCCTCGTCGAGTTCGCCGACACCCTGCCCAAGAGCGGTTCGGGAAAGGTGATGTGGCGACTGCTCCAGGAGCGCGAAGGCTAGGCGCGCCGCCGCAGCGCCGTTTCGTCGTTCCGGACGGACGGTGTTCAGCATCGATTGCGGGAACCGGCTGCTCGCGCGCCGTTGCGCCGCGCCTTTCAGGGGAAACCCGCGAGCTGGCTCAAGATCGCGCATCCTGCGCGATATTCGCGCACAGGCTCGGGAATCGCATTGCCGCAGCAGGGCGACTCGCCTATGGTTCTGCCTCTCATCCGCTGTGAATCCTTATTCCGTGAACCTCTCCGGCAGCACCCGCGTCTTCTTCATCCTCGGCGACCCCGTGGCCCAGGTGCGTGCGCCCGAGGTGTTCAACCACCTGTTCCGGCGCCACGGCGTCGATGCGGTGCTGGTGCCGGCCCTGGTCGCGGCGGCCGACCTCGCGGCCTTCGCCCTCGGCGCGCTCGAGGCGCGCAACATCGACGGACTCCTGCTCACGGTGCCGCACAAGACCGCGATCGTCGGCCTGCTCGACCGGGTCGACCGCCTCGGGCGTGTCAGCGGCGCGGTCAATGCGGTACGCCGCAATGCCGACGCCAGCCTCGAAGGGGCCTTGTTCGACGGCATCGGCTTCACGCGCGGGCTGCTCGACAGCGGGGCGACGATCCGCGGCCGCAGCGCCTTCGTCGCCGGCGCCGGTGGCGCCGGGGTGGCGATCTCGGCCTCGCTCGCCGAGCAGGGCCTGGCGCGGCTGTCGCTGTTCGACCCGGTGCCCGGGCGCGCCGAGGCCGTTGCGGCTCGCCTTGGCGCCGAGTTCGGCATCGAGGCGCGGGCCGCCGCCAGCGCCGACCCGGCGGGCCACGACCTCGTCGTCAACGCCACGCCGCTCGGACTTTCCGCGGGCGATGCGCTGGCTTTCGACCCGGCGCGAATAGACTCCGGCGCCGCCGTATTCGACATCCTGATGAAGAACCAGCCCACGCCCCTGCTGCGCGCCTGCCGCGCGCGCGGGCTCGACGCCCAACCGGGCTTCGAGATGCTGGTCCAGCAGACCCCCGAGTACCTGTCCTTCTTCGGCTACGGCGAGCTGGCGCGCACGGTGCGCGCCGACCCGTCCGAGTTGCGCGCGCTGCTGGCGCCGCGATGAGCACCGCCTTGTCCCTTTCCCCCACGACCCACCCCCTGGAGACATGCCCATGAAATTCCTGCGCCGCACCCTTCTCACCGCCGCCATCGGCCTGGCCCTCGCCGCCTCCGCGCAGGCGGCCGGCACGATCAGAATAGCCAGCCTGCAGGAGCTCTCGGGCGCCGGCGCCACCGTCGGCACGAACTTCAAGAACGGCATGGATCTCGCCATCAAGGAGATCAACGCCGCCGGCGGCATCCTGGGCGAGAAGATCGAGGTCACCCATTCCGACACCCAGAGCAATCCGGGCGTGGCCAAGGGCCTGGCGCAGAAGGCCGTCGACGACGGCGTCCTCGCGGTCTTCGGCCCCGGCTATTCGGGCTCGATGATGGTCAGCATGAACGTGACCGAGCGCGCCAAGGTGCCCAACTTCACCGGCGCCGAGGCGGCCTCGATCACGCAGCAGGGCGACCCCTACGTCATCCGCACGAGCTTCGGCCAGCAGACCTCGATGCCCAAGATCGCGCGCTACATGGCGCAGAACCTCAAGGCCAAGACGGTGGCAGTGATCTACGTCAACAACGACTTCGGCAAGGGCGGCGCCGAGATGGTGACCAAGGCCCTGGCCAGCTACGGCGCCAAGGTCGTGGCCTCGATCTCGACCGAGCAGGGCCAGCTCGACTTCGCGACCCCGGTGCTCAAGGCCAAGCAAAGCAATGCCGACGTGGTCTTCGTCTACACGAACGAGGAAGAGGCTGCGCGCGCCTTGCGCGAGTTGCGCAAGCAGGGCGTGAACAAGCCCATCGTCGGCGAGACCGTGCTCACGAGCCAGAAGGTGGTCGAGCTCGCGGGCGACGCCGCCAACGGCGCCATCGCCCACGTCGGCCTCACCGTGGACGCCCCGGTGCCGGCGCTGGAGGCCTTCAAGACCAAGTTCGTCAAGGCCTACAACTACCTGCCCGATCACAACTGCATCAAGGGCTACACCGGCGTCTACATCATGAAGGCGGCGCTCGAGAAGGCCGGCAAGATCGACCGCGAGGCGCTCAACAAGGCCGTGCATGGCCTGTACATCAGCGCCGCCAAGGATCCCGGCGTGCTGATGGACGTCTACGTCGACGACAAGGGCGACCTCGACCGCGAGAGCTTCCTCACCGAGGTCAAGGGCGGCAAGCAGGTGGTCTCCGAAGTGCTGCCGATGCTGGCCAAGCATTGAGGCGCCGGGGCCGGACATGACCGACTTCATCCAACTCGTCCTCTCCGGGCTGTCGACCGGGGGCATCTACGCCCTGGCCGCGCTCGGCTTCACGCTGCTGTGGCAGGCCGGGGGCACGATCAACTTCGCCCAGGGCGAGTTCGTGATGCTGCCGGCCTTCATGATGCTGGCCTTCCTCCATCTGGGCCTGCCGCTGCTGGTGAGCTTCGCGCTCACCTGCGTCGTCGCCGTCGTCGTGCTCGGCTGGGCCTTCAAGCGCGGCATCGCCGACCCGCTGCTGCGCTACGGCATGATGCCCATCGTCGTCGCGACGCTGGGCCTGTCGATCGCGATGAAGAACGGCGTGCGCGCCGGCTACAGCGCCGAGGCCCAGCCCTTCCCGAGCCTGTTCGGGGACGCGGTGTTCCATTTCGGCGGCCTCACCGTCAGCGCGGCCGACCTGGGCACGCTGGCGGCCGCCTTCGTCATCGTCTTCGGTGTCCAGGCCTTCCTGGCGAAGACGGTGACCGGGCGCGCGATGCAGGCGGTGGCGCAGAACACCGAGAGCGCGACCGTGCTCGGCATCAACGTCTCGCGCATGGTGCTCTACACCTTCGCCATCAACGCCGTGCTCGCCTGCGCCGCCGCGCTCCTGGTGACGCCGGCCTACCTGGCCAAGTTCGACATGGGCGAGGGCCTGTCGATGAAGGCCTTCTTCGCCGCCATCATCGGCGGCTTCAACAATTCGCGCGGGGCGCTGCTCGGCGGCGTCATCGTCGGCGTGAGCGAGAACCTGGCCTCGGCCTACATCTCGCCCACCTACAAGGACGCGGTGGCGCTCGTGATCTTCATGGCCGTGATCCTCTTCAAGCCGCAAGGCCTGCTGGGCAAGAAGGTGGAGCGCAAGGTATGAGGTCGCAGGCTTTGCCAAGGACTCAATCCCGGACCGGCCGCAGGCCGTAGGGTGCACACATGAACAAGCTCCTTCTCGGCCTGCTGGCCCTGGTGCTGCTCGTCGCACCGCCGTTCCTCAAGAGCTACGGCATCTACCTCTTCAGCTACTGGCTCGTCTACGTGATCGCCAACATGGGGCTCAACCTCACGGTCGGCTACGCGGGGCAGAAGTCGCTCGGCCATGCCGCCTTCTTCGGCATCGGCGCCTACACGGTGGCGATCCTGCTCAAGGCGGGCTTCAGCTTCTGGCTCGGCCTGCCGCTGGCGATGGTCGGCTGCTTCGTCATCGGCCTCGGGCTGGGATTTCCGGCGCTGCGCGTGCAGACGATCTACCTCGCCTTCGCTACCCTGGGCTTCAACACCGCCGTCTGGCTCGTGCTGCGCAACGAGGAATGGCTCACCGGCGGCAGCTTCGGCATCAACAACGTCGCGCGCCCGCACCTGCTCGGCCTCTCGCTCGACGGCGACCTGGCCTACTATTACTTCGTGCTCGGCGTCACGGTGCTGCTGGGCGCGCTGCTCTGGGGCCTGCTGCGCTCGCCCTGGGGCAAGGCCTTCACGGCGCTGCGGGACAACCCGATCCGCGCCGAGAGCCTGGGCATCCGCATCCAGGCCTATACGCTGCTCTCGTTCGCGATCGGCGCCGCCTACGCCGGCATTGCCGGCGCCCTCTACGCGAGCCTGGTGCAGTTCATCGAACCGGGGCCGTTCGCGGTCGGGACGAGCTTCATGATGTACCTGATGGTCGTCGTCGGCGGGCCGGGCTATTTCTTCGGCCCGCTGCTCGGCTCGGCCGTCGGCGTGCTGCTGCCCGAGTGGCTGCGCTTCGCCCAGGCCTGGTACCTGTTCATCTTCGGCAGCGCGGTCGTGCTGCTGATGCTGTGGCTGCCCGACGGCCTGCTGAGCATCCCGGACCGGATGCGCGCCAAGGCGCTGGCGAAGCAGGCGGCGGCCGAACGCGCTGCCGCGGCCGCGCGCATCGGAGCATCGTCATGACGGCCCCCAAACCCGCCGCTGCGCGGCAGGCCCCCCGAGGGGGTATGAGCAGCCCAGCAAAGCCGGACCTGCTCATGACCGCGCCCCTGCTCAAGGTCAGCGACCTGAAGAAGAGCTACGGCGCCATCCTCGCCGTCGACGGCGTGTCCTTCGAGGTCATGCCGGGCGAAATCTTCGGCGTCATCGGGCCCAACGGCTCGGGCAAGACGACGATGTTCAACAGCGTGCTCGGCCAGATCACGCCCGACCAGGGCCGCATCGAGCTCAATGGCCGCGACATCACCGGCAAGAGCCCGATGGAGCTGAACCAGCTCGGCGTCGGCCGCACCTTCCAGACGCTGCAGGTGTTCGGCAAGATGACGGTACGCGACAACCTCATCGTCGCCGCGCAGGAGCACCAGGGGTCGATGTGGAGCCGGCTCTTCGCGCCCGGCGATTCGGGCCTGGGCGCCAAGGCCGACGCGCTGATCGACCAGTTCCGCATCCGCCACGTCGCGCACAAGCATGCCGGCGAGCTGAGCTACGGGCAGCAGAAGCTGGTCGACATCGCGATGGCCTTCATGAGCGAGCCCGACCTGGTGCTGCTCGACGAGCCCTGCGCCGGCGTCAATCCGAGCCTGGTCGGCGGGATTTCCAGCCTGCTGAAGGAGCTGAACAAGACGCGCAAGGGCAGCTTCGTCGTCATCGAGCACAACATGGACTTCGTGATGGACCTGTGCCATCGCATCCTGGTGATGGTCGAAGGCCGTGTCATGGCCCTGGGCACGCCGGCCGAGATCCGCGCCAACAAGCAGGTGCTCGACGCCTATCTGGGGAATTGAGATGGCCGAGAACACCTGCATCGAATTCGACGATGTCGTCGCCGGCTACGGCGACTTCATGATCCTCAACAACCTGAGCTTCAAGGCCGCGCGCGGCAAGATCACCTTGCTGCTCGGCCCCAACGGCGCGGGCAAGAGCACGGTGCTGAAGACGCTGTTCGGGCTGCTGAAGGTGCGCCACGGCCGCATCCGCCTCGATGGCCAGGACATCACCGGCTCCAGCGCCAAGCAGCTGCTGACCGAGCATGGCATCGCCTTCGTGCCGCAGGGGCGCAACCTGTTCGGCCAGCTCACGGTGTGGGAGAACCTGGAGCTCGGCGGCATCACGCTGGGCATGAAGACGACGCACGAGCGCATTCCCGAGGTGCTCGAGCGCTTCCCGCGCGTCAAGGAGCGGCTGCACAGCGCCGCCTCGTCGCTCTCGGGCGGCGAACAGAAGCAGCTCGAAGTGGGGCGGGCGCTGCTGCTGCGGCCCAAGGTCATCCTCATCGACGAGCCGTCGATCGGCCTCTCGCCCCTCGTCGTAGCCGATGTCTTCCACCTCCTGCGCCAGCTTGCCAACCAGGGCACGACGGTGCTGATGGTCGAGCAGAACGTGAAGAGCGCGCTCAAGATGGCCGACGACGCGATCGCGCTCGAATCGGGCCGCCTCGTGCTCCACAAGCCGGCCGACGAACTGCTCAACGATCCGCATATCGAGCGCCTGTTCCTGGGCGGCGCCCATGCGCCCGCGGCCGCTGCGTGAAAAAGCTGCGCGTCGCGCTCGCCGGCCTGGGCGTGATCGGCAGGGCGCACCTGGCGCGCATCGCCGCCAGCGCCGAATGCGAGGCCTGCGCGGTGGCCGACCCTTGCGCGAGCGCTGCGCCTGAAGGCCTGCCGCTGTACCGGAGCCTGGCCGAACTGCTCGATCGCGAGCGCCCCGACGGCGTGATCCTCGCGACGCCGAACGCGGCGCATGTCGAGGGCGCGCTCGAATGCATCGCCGCCGGCGTGCCTTGCCTGGTCGAGAAGCCGGTGGCCGACACGCTGGCCGATGCGCGCCGCCTCGCCGCTGCCGTCGCCGCAAGTGGCGCGGCGGTGCTGGTCGGCCACCACCGCCGCCACAGCCCCATCCTGCAGGCGGCGGCTGCCGCCATCGCCGGCGGCGCCATCGGCCGCGTCGTCGCGGTGATGGCAAGCGCGGTCTTCGCCAAGCCGGCGCGCTACTTCGACGAAGCGCCCTGGCGCAGCCGGCCCGGCGGCGGGCCGATCCTGATCAACCTCGTGCACGAGATCGACAACCTGCGCCTGCTCATCGGCGACATCGTCGAGGTCCAGGCCCTGGCCTCGAACGCGGTGCGCGGCTTCGCGGTCGAAGACACGGTGGCGATCAATCTGCGCTTTGCCAACGGCGCGCTCGGCAGCTTCATGCTCTCGGACTGCGCCGCATCGGTGCGCAGCTGGGAGCAAACCTCGGGCGAGAACAAGGCCTACGACCACCATGGCGATGAAGACTGTTATCTCGTCGCCGGAACCCGCGGCTCGCTTGCGCTGCCGACGCTGCGACTGCTGAGTGCCGAAGGCGAGGCTTCGTGGTTCGAGCCGCTTGCCGCGAGCCGCATCGAGGCCTCGCCGGCCGATCCGCTGGAGCGCCAGTTCCGCCATTTCTGCGCGATGATTCGCGGCGAAGCGCCGCCGCTCATGCCGGTGGCCGAGGCACTGAAGACGCTCGAAGTCACGCTCGCGGTGGCCGCCGCCGCGGCGACGCGGCAAGCCCCAACCTGCTTCACGGAGTGAACATGCCCAAGGTCATCGTCCTGAACGGACCCAACCTCAACCTGCTCGGCCAGCGCGAGCCCGC
>JAGWTS010000260.1 GCA_028868875.1 Burkholderiales bacterium
TCGGCGCCGTGCCCACGCTGCTCGAGCGCGACCAGGACCTGCCGTCGCTGGGCACGCTGCAGGCCGAGGCCGGGCGGGCCGAGGCGATGCTGCGTGCCGCGGCGCGGCCGACCCGGTCTCCGGTACCCGATGGCGAGCGGAGGCGGGCATGAGCGCGCCGGGCGCCGCCAATCGGGTTGAGCAGGCGGACATCGCGGCGGCCTTGCTCGATCCGCAGCGGGCCGGTCCGCCCGGTTTGCGCGCCTGGAACGGGTCCGACCCCGGCGCGCGCCTGGCGGTTCACCGCAACAACGTCGTCAGCTCGCTGATCGATGCGTTGTCCGATACCTTCACGGTGACGCAGGACCTGGTCGGGGTCGCGTTCTTCCGCGCGATGGCGAGCCGCTTCGTGCGCCAGGCGCCGCCGCGCTCGCCCATCCTCGCGTTCTACGGCGACGCCTTCCCGGCGTTCATCGAGGACTTCGAACCCGCGCGACCCTTGCCCTACCTGGCCGATGTCGCCCGGCTGGAGTTCGCGCGGGTACGGGCCTGCCACGCGGCCGATGCCGAGCCGGTGAAGGCCGAGGCGGTGAGCGCCGCGCTGGCCTGCGGCGACCGCATCGGCGAGCTGCGGCTGGTGCTGCATCCGTCCGTGGCGGTGGTGGACTCGGCCCATCCGGTGGTGTCGCTGTGGGCGGCCCACCAGGGGCACGGCGACCTGGCCCAGGTCGATCCGGATCGGGCCGAAGCGGCGCTGGTGTTGCGGCCCGGCCTGGAGGTGCTGGTGCTGGCCTGCCCGGCCGGCACCGCGGGCTTCGTGGCGGCGCTGCAGTGCGGGCAGGCGCTGGGCGAGGCGGCCGCCTCGGCCACCGCGGCGGCGCCGTCGTTCGATCTCGCGGCCGGCCTGTCGCTGCTGCTGGGCCACGGTGCGCTCGCGGCGATCCAACTTCCACCGGGATGCTCGCCATGATCTTTCTCTCTTCCCTCGTGCATCGCCTGATCCGCGCCTTCGAGCGCATTCCTCACCGCCTGATCGCGCTGCTGGGGCGGCTGTCGATGGCGGCGGTGTTCTGGAGCTCCGGTCAGACCAAGGTGCAGGGCTTCGTCGTCAACCTGCTGACCGGCGAGGTCCACCTGGGCTGGCCGCGCCTGTCGGACTCGGTGGTGGACCTGTTTCGCGACGAGTACAAGCTGCCCCTGGTGCCGCCGGAGATCGCCGCGACGATGGCCGCCACGGCCGAGCATGTGTTCCCGCTGCTGCTGCTGATCGGCCTGGGCACGCGCCTGTCGGCACTGGCCCTGCTGGGCATGACGATGGTGATCGAGGTCTTCGTCTATCCCGACGCCTACCCGACCCATGGCACCTGGGCCGCGATCTTCCTGTACCTGATGGCCCGCGGTCCGGGGGCGTGGTCGGTGGATCATTGGCTGGCCGGCCGATGCGGCTCCCGGAGCGTCGAGCGCGGTGTCCGGCACCGTGGTCGCGAACAGTGAAAATCGCACAGTCGGCGCCAAACCGCGCGCCCAAGGCGTCCACTCGGCGCGCCGGGCATCCACACTGGTCATCGGTCACCGGTCGGTAAGGACCGACGCTCGCGTGCCCGCCCGCTGACCGGGAGGGCCGCGATGGAACGGTGCGGCCTTGAGGTGACGGCATGTCCCACGTGAACCCCGAAGACGCGATGCCACCCGCTGCGGTGTCCGCCAAGGTGATGCAGACCGAGGCGCTTGAACTCGGCTTCTCGCAGTGTGTGCACGCGATGGAGAGAACCTTGTACGCCACGCCGGTGGGCTGGGCACTGGCCATTTGGTTGGTGCACGGCGTGGTTCCCCGGGTCAACGTGTTGCAGTGGCTGGCCTTGTTTTTCGTTGGCTGGTGCGCCGGCTTGCTGATGCTGCGCCGGATGTCGAAGGCGGGGCCCCGCTTCGCGAAGCACCGCCTGGGGCTGTTGGTCGTGGCAGGCGTCGACGGGATGTGCTGGGGATCGAGCGTGTTGCTGCTGATGACGCATGACCAGCGGGTGGACGCGTGGCTGGTGATCGTGCTGTGCGGCGTGGTCTCGGTGAATGCGCCGACCTACATCACCTACCCCCGCGCGTTCCGCGTGTTGGCGGCAGCCCTGTGGTTGACCGCCTCCGCGTCGGCCGTGGCATTGAGGGCCCGTTTCGACGTCGCCCCGCAACTGATCGCGGGCCTGCTGGTGTACCTGGCCATGGTGGTCTACACCCTCCGGTCGATTTCATCCCGGGTGATCGAGGGCATCCGGCTGCAACTGGAGAACGCGGCGCTGGCCGATCAACTCCGACAGAGCCTGGTTCAAGTCAAACACCAGGCCAGCACCGATGCGTTGACCGGACAACTGAACCGTCGGGCGCTGGATCTGGCCCTCGATGGCCTGATCGTCGAGGGCGACCGACGCGGTCGGATGTTCTCCCTGCTGATGCTGGACATCGATTTCTTCAAGCACATCAACGACACCCACGGCCACGGGGTCGGCGACCTGGCGTTGCAGTCGGTTGCGCAAAGAATCGCGGCGCAACTGCGCGCGGGTGACTTGTGCGCCCGCTTCGGCGGCGAGGAGTTCGTGATGCTGCTGCCGTCGACCGATCTCGTGCAGGCCTGCGAGGTGGCCGAGCGGATCCGCGCGAAGCTGGAGGCTTCCCCCTTGGCGACCGAGCCGCCTCTCGCGATCACCGCGTCGATCGGGGTGGCCACCTACGAAACGGGCATGAGCGCTGAAGCGCTGCTCGGCGCGGCCGACCGCGAGGTGTATGCGGCCAAGCGAAGCGGCCGAAACCAGGTCTGTCCGGCTCGGCCGCCCAGGAATTCCTAGGGGCCGGGCGGCGGCCGGACCTTGGCGAGGAAGGCCGGCGGCATCGGCTGGACCTTGCGCGTGCGCTTGTCGATGAACACCACGCCGGTCTTGCCGCGCGCCACCTCGCGGCCCGAGTCGCGTTCGTCCATGCGGAAGTGCAGGTCGAAGCCGTAGCGGTTGAAGTCGCCGGGGGCCAGCGAGAGCCGCAAGGTCTCGCCGTGGAAGGCTTCCGACTTGTACTGCGCGCCGATGTCGGCCACCACGATGGCGCAGCCCTCGATGTCGGATTCGCGGTAGCCCAGCGACTTGAAGAAGCGCACCCGGGCCTCCGAGACCAGCGTCAGCAGCTGGGCGTTGTCCAGGTGGCCGCCGGGGTTGACGTGGCTGATGTAGATCTGGATGTCGGTGGCGAAGGCCACGTCGGTGGGCAACTCGAACTGCAGGCGGGCCATGGCGGATCGTCGAAGGGGGAAGCCGCGATTGTCGTCGCCCGCTCGCCCACACGGCGGGCCCACACGGCGGGCCCACCGCCGGACCTGCGCCGGCGTGCCGCCGTCGCGGGCGGCCGGATCAGACCCGGTTCAGCACCGCACCATGGTGCTGGCGCAGGCGCTCGATCAGGTGCGGCGCGATCCGGCTCAGCGGCAGCACCTCGTCGGCGGCGCCGTGGGCGATGGCCTCGCGCGGCATGCCGAACACGACGCAACTGGCCTCGTCCTGGCAGACGTTGTAGCTGCCGGCGTCGCGCATCGCCTTCATCGCGCGGGCGCCGTCGGCGCCCATGCCGGTGAGCATGATGCCCAGCGCGTTCGGGCCGACCACGCGGGCCGCCGACTCGAACAGCACTTCCACCGAAGGCTTGTGGCGGTTCACCGGTTCGCCGTCGCGGACCCGGGCGATGTAGTTGGCGCCCGAGCGCTCGACGCTCAGGTGCAGCCCGCCCGGCGCGATGTAGGCATGGCCGGGCAGGATGCGTTCGCCGTCCACCGCCTCCTTCACGCGGATGCGGCACAGGCCGTCCAGGCGGGCGGCGTAGCTGCGCGTGAAGCCGGGCGGCATGTGCTGGGTGATGACCACCGCCGGCGAGTCGGGCGGCAGGTTCACCAGCACCTCCTTGGTGGCCTCGGTGCCGCCGGTGGAGGCGCCGATGAAGATGATCTTCTCGGTCGACAGCCGGCCCAGGCTGGCCACCGGCGCGCGGGCGGCCGGCGCCGGGCTGGCGCCGCCGGTGGCGGCCGGGGCCGCCACCGGGGTCGGACTGCGCCGGATCTGGGCGCGCGCCGCGATGCGGATCTTGTCGGTGATGTCGTCGGCCAGCAGCGTCAGCCCGTCGGCGATGCCGATCTTGGGCTTGGCCACGAAGTCGACCGCGCCCAGTTCGAGCGCCTTGAGCGTGACGTCCGCGCCGCGCTCGGTGAGGGTCGAGACCATCACCACCGGCATCGGCCGCAGCCGCATCAGGCGCGAGAGGAAGTCGATGCCGTCCATGCGCGGCATCTCGATGTCCAGCGTGATGACGTCGGGGTTGAGCGTGCGGATCATCTCGCGCGCGATCAGCGGATCCGCCGCCGCGCCGACGCAGGTCATGTCGCTCTGGCGGTTGATGATCTCGCTCAGCAGCCCGCGCACCAGGGCCGAATCGTCGACCACCACGACACGAATCTGACTCATATTGCTCTCTCCATGATTCATTGCGGACGTCGCGGGACATGCCTTGTCGCGACGCCAACAGCGCCCGCCCAGCGCAGTGATCCGGCGATCAAGCGACCGCCGCGGATCCGGCTCCGCCGGGCCGCTGGCGGTGCCCCCTCGGGCCACGAAGGGGCCCCAAGTGGCCCATGGGGGAGCGCCGAAGGCGCTTCGTGGGGGGTCAAAACAGATCTACCGAGCCGCCGGAGCCGCCGGCGATCGGACGCGCCGCGGCGGCGCGTTCCTGCGCCACCAGGGCCTCGGTGTTGGCGCTGGCCAGGCGCTTGACCATGGCCTTGCCGCTGTGCGGCAGGAAGCAGACCTTGCGCGGGTAGATGCCCAGCACGTCCTTGCTGACGACGCTGATGCGCTCGGTCTGCAGGTACTCGAGCACGAAGGCGGTGTTGCGCTCGCCGACGTTGATGGTGCTCATGCCGTTGATCACGGCGCCGCCGCCGAAGACCTTGGCTTCCATCGTCGAGCGGCTCGAGCCGCGCTTGATCATCTCGTTGATCAGCAACTCCATCGCGAACGAGCCGTAGCGCCCGCCGCTATCGCTGGCGCCGCCCTCGGGCAGCATGAAGTGGTTCATCCCGCCCAGGCGCTTCTCGCGGTCCCAGAGGCAGGCGGCGATGCACGAGCCCAGGGTGGTCATGATCAGGATGTCCTCGTCGTGGACGAAGTACTCCCCCGGCAACACCTTGACCGCGTCGTTGCGGAAATGGGCGTCGTGGAAGAAGAACGAGGCCTCGCCCGGACGCCGCGGCGCGCTTTTCAGGCGCTCGAGCCGGGTCGGGCCGAGCGGCGCGCGGGCCGGCGCGGAAGACTGCATGAAGGCGCTGTGCATGGCCGGAGATATCGGCGCGGCGGGGCCGGTTCTTTAGACGCGCTCGTAGATCGTCTTGCCGCGCAGGCGGAACAGATCGCGTGCTTCGGTGAAGTTTTCCGAGTGCCCGACGTAGAGCAGGCCGCCCGGCTTCATCACCGAATGGGTGCGTTCGAGCACCTTGCGCTGGGTCGGGTTGTCGAAATAGATCATCACGTTGCGGCAGAACACGATGTCGAAGGGGTCGCCCAGGCTGCGCCAGTCGGCGGCCATCAGGTTGAAGGCGCGGAACTGGATCAGCCGCTGCAGCTCGGGCTTGACCCGGATGTGGCCCGAATTGCTGCCTTTGCCGCGCAGGAAATGGCGCCGCAGCCGCTCCGGGCCGAGGCCGCGCGCGTCGGCCGGGTAGACGCCGCGCTGGGCCGTGGCCAGGACCTTGGTGTCGATGTCGCTGCACACGAGCTGCGCGGGGGCGGCGTTGCCCAGGGTCTCGACCACCGTCATCGCGAGCGAATAAGGCTCCTCGCCCGTGGAGGCGGCGTTGCACCAGATCCGCAGCGGCTGCCCGGTGCGGGCGCGCAGGTCGTCGACGAGGGCGTGGAAGTGGTGCTCCTCGCGGAAGAAGGCGGTGAGGTTGGTGGTCAGGCAGTTGACGAATTCCTGCCATTCGGCCTCGGAGCCGCCGCGCTCGAGGCGCTGCAGGTATTCGGAGAACGACGAAAGGCCGGTCTCGCGCAGGCGCCGCGAGAGCCGGCTGTAGACCATGGCCTGCTTGCCTTCGTGCAGGCTGATGCCGGCGCGCTGGTAGATGAGCTGGCGGATGCGCTCGAAATCGGACTTCTCGAGCGTGAATTCGCTCTCGGTGGACGAGGGGGGCAGGACGGCGTTCATGGGGTGCGAAGCAGGACGGCGCAGGGCCGGTGGTCGGTCCGTGCTGCAGTGTCGCCTTGCCCACGTCCCGCCGAGGGCCGGAAATGGGCCCCCAACGGCGGTCATCTTTCGTCCGGGCGCCGCCGCGGCCGCTGCTAGACTGGCCCGGCCTTACATCACCCCCTTCGCCATCGCCGCCGCCCACGTTCAGCAGTTCCGAGCACCGGCCCGCCCGTGAATCCACTTCCCAAGCCCAGCCGCAACCTCACGCCCCTGCAGCTCGAACGCGCGCTGCAATTGCTGGCGCATGCGGGGCGCGAGGCGCCGGCCGGCGAGCCCGGCAGCGAGCCCTGGCTGCAGGAGCTGATCGATGCCCTGGTCGACCTCTCGAGCCGCGACGCCCTCACCGACGTCGCGAATCGCCGCAGCTTCGATTTCGCGCTGGCGCGCGAGATCGACCGCGTCGCCCGCAGCGGCGAGCCGGCGCTGCTGCTGGCCTTGGACATCGACCACTTCAAGCAGGTCAACGACCGCTACGGCCACGTCGCCGGCGATCTCGTCATCAAGTCGGTGGCGGGAGCGCTGCTGGACTGCGTGCGCCCGATGGACTTTGTCGCGCGCGTCGGCGGCGAGGAGTTCGCGATCATTCTTCCCAACTGCCCGGCCGCTTTCGGCAAGACCGTGGCCGAGCGCGTGCGCCGCCGTGTCGAGCGCATGCCGGTGGCGGTGGGCCCGGGCACGCACGTGTCCGTGACCGTGAGCGTCGGCGGCGCCTTTGCGCACCAATGGGTGCGCTCGAGCCCGGGGCTGTGGATCGAGCGCGCCGACCAGCAGCTGTACCGCTGCAAGTCCATGGGCCGCAACATCGTGCTGCTCGAACCCTCGGCCGTTTCGGATGTGAGCACCGAAGAGAAGCTCGCCTTGTTCGAAACCACCGGCTTCCAGGACCTCTCATGACCGAGCCGACCCGGGCGGGAGCGCGCATCAGCGCCGTCACCAGCGGCAAGGGCGGGGTGGGCAAGACCTTCGTCGCGGCGAACCTGGCCGCGGCGCTGGCGCGCCAGGGCCAGCGCGTGCTCGTCCTCGACGCCGACCTGGGCCTGGCCAACCTCGACGTGGCGCTGAACCTCTACCCCAAGATCACGCTGCACGACGTCTTCACCGGCAAGTCGACCCTGGCCGATGCGATCCTGCCCGCACCCGGGGGCTTCTCGGTGCTGCTCGCCGGCTCGGGCATGGTCGAGTACTCGCGCATGACGCCCGAGGTGCGCGAGCAGCTCCAGCGCGTGATCGACGAGGTCGCGCCGCGCTACGACCACGTGCTGCTCGACACCGGAGCCGGCATCTCCGACGTCGTGCTCTACACGGTCTCGCTGGCGCGCGAGATCATCGTCGTCGTGACCCCGGAGCCGACCTCGCTCACCGACGCCTATGCCACGATCAAGGTGCTGGCCCAGACCCAGGGCCGGCGCGCGCTCGGCGTGCTCGTCAACCAGGCGCGGCGCCCAGGCGACGGCCGCATCGTGCGCCACCAGTTGCAGAGCGTGATCGACCGCTACGTCAACCCGGGCCTGGACAGCCCCGTGCGGCTGGACTTGCTGGGCGAGCTGCCGACCGACCCCGCGGTGCGCGAGGCCGTGCTCAAGCGCCAGCTGATGCTCGAGAAGTCGCCCGGCTGCCCGGCCGCGCTGGCGATGGTGGCGGTGGCGACGCGGATGCTGGCGCGATGAGCCCGGCGGCCGAGTCCGGTGCCGGCGCGGCGACGCCGTTCGCGGCGCTCGGCGGCGAGAATGGGCTGCGCGCCCTGGTCGACCGCTTCTACGACCTGATGGACCTCGAGCCGGACTACGCCGTCATCCGCCGGCTGCACCCGAGCACGCTCGACGGCTCGCGCGACAAGCTGTTCTGGTTCCTCTGCGGCTGGCTCGGCGGGCCGAACCACTACATCGAGCGCTTCGGCCACCCGATGCTGCGCGCGCGCCACCTGCCGTTCGCGATCGGCACGTCCGAGCGCGACCAGTGGATGGACTGCATGAAGCAGGCGATGGCCGAGCGCGCGGTCGACCCCGGACTGGCGGCGAAGCTGGCCGAGGCCCTCTTCGGCACCGCCGACTGGATGCGCAACCGGCCGGGCTGAAGTGCCGGGCCGAAGTGCTGGGCCGAAGTGCCGGGCTTGCACCGGGCCCGGGGCACCCTGCGGCCGGACCGCCCGGGCTCAGACCCCGACCAGCAGCACGATCAGCGCCCCGGCCCCGCCTTCGGGGCCGCTCGCCTGGGCAAAGGCGACGACCTCGGCCGACTGCGCGAGCCAGCGCTGGACCTTGCCCTTGAGCACCGGCTGGCGCCCGGGCGAACCATGACCCTTGCCGTGGACCACGCGCAGGCAGCGCTGGCCCCGGCGGCGCGCTTCGCGCACGAAGGCGACGAGGGCCTCGCGCGCTTCGTCGCGGCGCAGCCCGTGCAGGTCGAGCTGGCCCTGGATCGCCCATTGCCCGCGGCGCAGCCGCGCCACCACGTCGGCGCTCACGCCCGGGCGGCGGAAGCTCAGGCCGTCGTCGGTGAGCAGCAGCGATTCGACGTCGAC
>JAGWTS010000565.1 GCA_028868875.1 Burkholderiales bacterium
CTATTGCGGGCTGCCGCTGGCCTGGCCCGACGGCCGCGTCTTCGGCACCATCTGCGTGCTCGACGAACGCGGCAACGCCTACAGCGGGATCTACCGCCGCCTGCTCGAGCAGTTTCGCGAAAGCATCCAGCTCGGCCTGAACACCTTGTGGGAGAACCAGAAGCTGCAGCAGGCCCAGCTCGAGTTGACCCAGGCGCGCGAAGCCGCCGAGGCCGCGAACCGCGCCAAGAGCGCCTTCCTATCGGCCATGAGCCACGAGCTGCGCACACCGATGAACGCCATCCTGGGCATGACCGGCCTGGCCCTGCTGCAGGCGAGCGACCACCGGCTCATCGGCCAGTTGCGCACCGTCGAAACGGCGTCGCGGCATTTGCTGGAGCTTATCAACGACGTGCTCGAGATCTCGAAGATCGAGGCCGCGCGCGTGACGCTCGTCAACAAGGAGTTCGAGCTGCCGTCGGTCATGAACAAGGTGCGCAGCCTGATGACCGACCAGGCCATCGCCAAGAATCTCCAGCTCCGCTTCGACGTCGCTGCGCCCCTGGAACAGCTCGGCTTGATCGGCGATGAATTGCGGCTGGCGCAGATCCTGGTGAACTACGTCGCCAATGCGATCAAGTTCACCGAACGGGGCGCGATCACCGTGAGCGCGCGCATCGCCGAAGAGGATGCCGACGAAATCCTGCTGCGCTGCGAAGTCCGCGACGAGGGCATCGGCATCAGCGCCGCCGACCGGGCGCGCCTGTTCCGCGCCTTCGAGCAGGCCGACGCGAGCATCGGCCGCCGCTATGGCGGCACCGGGCTGGGGCTGGCGATCAACAAGGGCCTGGCCGAGCTGATGCGCGGCGAGGTCGGCGTCTCGAGCACCCCGGGCCAGGGCAGCACGTTCTGGTTCACGGCCCGGCTCGGCAAGCCCGCTCGGCGCCCCGCGAACGCGGAGCCGGGCGCCGAGCGCAGCGCCGAGGCGCAACTGCGGGCGCGCCACGCGGGCAAGCGAGTCCTGCTCGCCGAGGACGACGCGATGAACCAGAGCGTCTGCCGCCAATTGCTCGAATTCGTGGGCTTCGAGGTCGACGCCGTGGCGGATGGCGCGCAGGCGATCGAGCAGGCGAGGCAACGGCACTACGACATCGTGCTGATGGACGTGCGGATGCCGGGGATCGACGGCCTGGAAGCGGCGAAGGGAATCCGCGCGCTGCCCGGCTGGGCGCGCACCCCGATCCTGGCCTTCACCGCCCACGCCTTTGCCGAAGACCAGCGCCGGTGCCTGGACGCCGGCACGAACGACCACATCGGCAAACCGGTGGCCCCGGAACAGTTGTTCGAGGCCTTGCTGAAATGGCTGGAAGCGCCGCCGCCTTGCCCAGCCTCTTGATCGGCGAAGTCAGGCCGCGCCCAGGCGCTGCCTCAGCTCGAACTTCAGCACCTTGCCCGCCGGGTTGCGCGGCAGCGCCGGCACGATCTCGAGGCGGCGCGGCAGCTTGAAGCGCGCGAGCCGCTCTTCGGCCCAGGCGCGCAGCTCTTCGAGCTCGAGCGTCGCGCCGGGCTCGAGCGCCACCACCGCCACCACGGCCTCGCCCCATTGCGGGTCGGGCTGGCCGATGACCGCGACCTCGGCCACCGCGGGGTGGGCGTAGAGCACGCTCTCGACCTCGGCCGGGTAGACGTTCTCGCC
>JAGWTS010000261.1 GCA_028868875.1 Burkholderiales bacterium
CGGGTTGGGGACCCGGCGAAGCCGTGCAACAACGAGTGGGCCCTTTCTGGGGCCCCACCCTTCGGGCCGGAGTACCCGAGGGCCGTGGGCCGTGTTGCGACGCTTGCCCAGGTACTCGACATGGGCTGCGCGCCGCGCCTTGCCCACGACCCTTGGCCACCCCGGCGCGGGCGCGATTCATGTCTTCACAGGCTCTGAGATGGACGCACAACAAGTCATCACCGCCGGCCAGCAAGGCCTGTACCTCATGCTCATGGTCTCGGCCCCCGTGCTCGGCGTCGTGCTCGTCGTCGGCATCCTCGTGAGCGTGTTCCAGGCCGCGACCCAGATCCACGAGTCGACGCTGAGCTTCGTGCCCAAGATCGTCGCCGCGATCGCGATGCTGGCCTTCGCCGGGCCGTGGATGGTGACGACGCTGGTCGAATACATCCAGCGCACCTTGCAGGCCCTGCCCCAGGCCGTGGGCTGACGCGGCGCGGCGGCGGGGCCCCCCATGTTCACGTTCAGCGAGTCCCAGCTGCTCGGCTGGGTCACGCCGCTCATCTGGCCCTTCCTGCGCGTGCTGGCGCTGTTCAGCGCGATGCCGGTGTTCGGCAGCAAGAACGTGCCGGAGCGGGTGCGCATCGGCCTCGCGGCGCTCATCGCCTTCGCCGCCCAGCCCTCGCTGCCGCCGGTCGAGGCGGTGGCGCTGGATTCGCCGCTCGCCCTGGTGCTGGTCACGCAGCAGGTGCTGATCGGCATCGCGCTCGGCTTCGCGGTGCGCATCGTCTTCGCCGGCGTCGAGTTCGCGGGCGAGCTCATCGGCCTGCAGATGGGGCTCAACTACGGCGGCTTCTTCGACCCCGTGAGCGCGAGCAACTCGACCGCGGCGAGCCAGTTCTTCGGCTCCACCATCGCCTGGCTGTTCGTCGTCATCAACGGCCACCTGCTCGTCATCGCCGCGGTCATCCAGAGCTTCACGGCCTTTCCGGTCGGGCCCGAGCCGTTCGCGTTCCTGAAGGCGACGCGGCCCGAGCTCTGGGGCGCCGAGATCTTCAGCAGCGGCCTGTGGATCGCCCTGCCGCTGATCGCGATGCTGCTCTTCGTCAACCTCGTGATGGGCGCGATCTCGCGCGTGGCCTCGCAGCTGAGCATCTTCTCGATCGGTTTCCCGATCACGCTGGGCGTGGGCCTGCTCGGCATCCTGTTCACGCTGCCGGCGATGCAATCGCCCTTCACCGCCGCGCTGGAGCGGATGCTGGCGCTGTTCCAGTAGGGCCGCGGGGCCCAGCCCCGCGCCAGCGCCGCAGCGCCGGGACCGGTCAGCCGCGCTCGATGCGGGCGTAGGCGCTGTGGTTGTGGATCGACTCGAAGTTCTCGACGTCGACGCGGTAGCGCCCGATGCGCGCATCGGCCTCGACCCGCAGCGCCACGTCGCGCACCAGGTCCTCGACGAACTTGGGGTTCTCGTAGGCGCGCTCGGTGACCCACTTCTCGTCCGCGCGCTTCAACATCGGCCAGAGCTCGCTCGAGGCCTCGTCTTCGGCAAAGCGCACCAGCTCGTGCCAGGGCACGGTCTCGAGCTGTTCGGCGCGGATCGTCACGAGCGAGCGCTGGTTGTGGGCGCCGTAGTCGGAGATCTCCTTCGAGCAAGGGCACAGGCTCTTCACCGGCACCCCGACCTCGGCCCACAGCGCCGTCGCGCCGGCGCGGGTCTCGATGATCCAGCGCCCCTGGTAGTCGAGCTGGCTCGGCATGCCCGAGACCGGCGCGCGCTTGCGCAGGAAGAAGGTGAAGGCGGCCTCGATCCGGCCCTCGTCCGCGCCCAGGCGCTCGAGCATGCGGGCGTGGCGCGTGCGCAGGCCAACGGCATCCAGCGGCTCGTCGAGCGCGTCGAGCCAGGCCAGGAAGCGCGACATGTGGGTGCCCTTCTTCTCGGCCGGCAAGGCGACGTCCAGGGCCCAGGTGGCGGCCATCGTCTGCACCGCCCCCGCGACTTCGATCTGCAGCGGGTAGCGCAGATCCTTCACGCCGACACGCTGGATCGCGAGCTTGCGGTCGTCGCGCGAGCTCTGGGTGTCGGGGATGTGGAGGGCTTCGGTGAGGTTGGTCATACGGGTCGAGAGCATGCCATCGAACGGCAATCGCTGCCGCGCGCGGGGCGAAACGGCGGAATCCCTAGGCGTTGACCGCGGCCAGCGCCGGCCGGGCGCCGAAGCGCTGGCGGATCGAGCGTTCGATGCCGGCGGCGTCGAGCCCGCACTGCGCGAGCAGTTGCGCCGGGTCGCCGTGCTCGACGAAGCGGTCGGGCAGGCCGAGATGCAGCAGCGGCACGGCGAGCCCGGCCGCGGCCAGGCATTCGCCGACCGCGCTGCCGGCACCGCCCATCACCGCGCCCTCCTCGACCGTCACCAGCGCTTCATGGCTGCGCGCGAGTTCGAGCACGAGCGCGTCGTCCAGCGGCTTGACGAAGCGCATGTCGGCGACCGTGGCGTCGAGCGCCTCCGCAGCCGCCAGCGCCGGATGCAGCAAGGTGCCGAAGGCGAGGATCGCGATGCGCTTGCCGCGCCGGCGCTGCACGCCGCGGCCCCAGGGCCATTCGGCGAAGCCGGGCTCGACCGCGGCGCCGACGCCGGCGCCGCGCGGATAGCGCACCGCCACCGGGTGGTCCTGGCGGAACGCCGTGGTGAGCGCCTGGCGGCATTCGTTCTCGTCGCTCGGCGCGAGCAGGCTGCAGTTGGGCACGCAGCGGATGAAGGCGATGTCGTAGGCCCCGGCGTGGGTCGCGCCGTCGGCGCCGACGATGCCGGCGCGGTCGAGCGCGAACACCACCGGCAGGTTCTGGATCGCGACGTCGTGGACGAGCTGGTCGTAGGCGCGCTGCAGGAAGGTCGAGTAGATCGCGACCACCGGCTTCATCCCTTCGCAGGCCATGCCGGCGGCGAAGGTCACGGCATGCTGCTCGGCGATGCCGACGTCGTAGTAGCGCTGCGGAAAGCGCTTGTGGAACTCGACCATGCCGGAGCCCTCGCGCATGGCGGGCGTGATGCCCACGAGCCGCATGTCGGCCGCGGCCATGTCGCACAGCCATTGGCCGAAGACCTGGGTGAAGGTGGTCTTGGGCGGAGTCGCCGGCTTCTGCAGCCCGACCGCGGGGTCGAACTTGCCGGGGCCGTGGTAGTTGACCGGGTCCGCCTCGGCGAGCTTGTAGCCGTAGCCCTTCTTCGTCACCACGTGCAAGAACTGCGGGCCGCGCTTGTGGCGCAGGTTCTCCAGCGTCGGGATCAGCGAGTCGAGGTCGTGGCCGTCGATCGGCCCGACGTAGTTGAAGCCGAACTCCTCGAAGATCGTACCCGGCACGACCATGCCCTTGGCGTGCTCCTCGAGCCGGCGCGCGAGCTCGAACAGCGGCGGCGCGCCCTTGAGCATGGCCTTGGCGCCCTCGCGCGCGGCGGTGTAGAAGTTGCCGCTCATGAGCCGCGCGAGGTACTTGTTGAGCGCCCCCACCGGCGGGCTGATCGACATGTCGTTGTCGTTGAGCACCACGAGCAGGTCGGCGCTGACCCCGCCGTGGGAGACCCCGGCGTTGTTGAGCGCCTCGAAGGCCATGCCCGCGGTCATCGCGCCGTCGCCGATCACGGCCACCGCGCGCCGGTCCTCGCCCTTCGTCTGCGCCGCCAGCGCCATGCCGAGCGCGGCCGAGATCGAGGTCGAGCTGTGGGCCGTTCCGAAGGCGTCGTACTCGCTCTCGTCGCGGCGCGGAAAGCCGCTGACGCCGCCGAGCTGGCGCAGCGTGTTCATGCGCTCGCGCCGGCCGGTGAGGATTTTGTGCGGATAGGTCTGGTGGCCCACGTCCCACACCAGCCGGTCGTGCGGCGTGTTGTAGACGTAATGCAGCGCGATCGTGAGCTCGACGGTGCCCAGGTTGCTGCCGAGGTGGCCCCCGGTCTGGCTCACGGTCTGCAGCACGAAGGCGCGCAACTCGTGGGCCAGCGCCTGCAGGTCGGTACGCGGCAGGCGGCGCAGATCGGCCGGGCTTTGAATCTGTTGCAGCAGCTTGCTCATCCTAACTTTCGCGCTCCACCACCTTGTCGGCCAGCGTCTCGAGCAGGCCGGTCTCGGCCAGCCCGCTGCGCTCCAGTGCGGCGTGGGCCTGGTCGCGCAGTTCGTCGGCATGGCGCCGCGCCGCTTCCAGCCCGAGCACCGAGACGTAGGTGGGCTTGTTGGCGTCGATGTCCTTGCCCGCGGTCTTGCCCAGGGTCTCGGAAGCCTGGGTCACGTCGAGGATGTCGTCGACGACCTGGAAGGCCAGGCCGATCGCGGCACCGTAATCCGAAAGCGCCTGCCAGGTCGCGCCGGCCGGGGCGCCGCAGGCCGCGCCCATCAGCACGCTGGCCTGCAGCAGGGCGCCGGTCTTGCGGCGGTGCATGTCGCGCAGCACCGACTCGCCCAGGCGCCGGCCCGTGCTGGCGAGGTCGATCGCCTGGCCGCCGGCCATCCCGGCGTGGCCTGCGGCGCGCGCCAGCAGGCCCACGAGCCGCGCCTGCAGCGCCGGCTCGACCCCTTGCTCGGGCGTCAGCACCTCGAAGGCCAGGGCCTGCATCGCATCGCCGGCCAGCATGGCCTGGGCCTCGCCGAACTTGACGTGCACCGTGGGCTTGCCGCGGCGCAGGACGTCGTTGTCCATGCAGGGCATGTCGTCGTGGACGAGCGAATAGGCGTGGATCAGCTCGACCGCCACCGCCGCGCGCAATGCCGCCTCGCGCTCGCCGCCGAGCGCGCTGCAGGCGGCGAGCACCAGCAGCGGCCGCAGCCGCTTGCCGCCGTCGAGCACGCCGTAGCGCATCGCGACGCCGAGTCCGGCCGGCGTGTCCGCGGGCACCCAGGCCTGCAGCGCGGACTCGACGGCCGCCACCTCGCGCCGTGACCAGTCGTCGAATCTCAGCCCGCCGTCCATGCTTCGAGGCGGCCGTTGTCCAGCACCTTGACCTGTTCCTCGACCGCCTCGAGGCGGCTGCGGCAATAGGCCAGCAGCTCGGCCCCACGGCGGTAGCCGTCGAGCAACTGGTCCAGCGGCAACTGCCCGCCCTCCATGCGCTCGACGAGCGCGTCGAGTTCAGCCAGGGCCTGCTCGAAACTCTCGGGGGCGGCGGGGGGAAGGGTCGGCATTTCGGATCGGTTGGGCGAAGAGCGGATTCTAGAACCTCGGGACCCGGACCTCGCCCGGCGTCGGTATGGCCCCCGCCACCGGGCGCGTGGGTAGAATCCCGCCCTCGCGCGCCACCCGGGAGGGGGGTCGGGCGCTGTCAAACCCGCCCGCAGGGCCACCGGGTGGGGGTTGGGACATCCGTTCATGGAGGATCCGATTGGATCATGTCTGACCTGAGCATCAGTCTCGAAGCTCTCGAGCGCAGCAACGCTCAATTACCAGTCAGCAGTTATTTCGACGAGGGTCTGTTCCGCCAGGAGCAGGAACTCATCTTCGAGCACGGTGCCCGCTATGTCGGGCACGAACTGCAGGTTCCCGCCGTCGGCGACTTCCACGCCCTGGCCCAGGAGGGCGAGGGGCGGGCGCTCGTTCGTACCGCGGGCGGGGTGGAACTGGTCTCCAACGTCTGCCGCCACCGCCAGGCGCTGATGCTGCGCGGGCGCGGCAACACGCGCGGCAACGTCGTCTGTCCGCTGCACCGCTGGACCTACGACCTGCACGGGCAACTCATCGGTGCGCCGCATTTCGAGCAGGACCCCTGCCTGAACCTGCGCAACTACCCGCTCCAGAACTGGAACGGCCTGTTGTTCGAGCACAACGGACGCGAGGTCAACGCCGACCTGGCCGGACTCGGCCCGCTCTCGCGCCTGGACTTCAGCGGCTACCAGTTCGACCGCGCGATCCTGCACGAGTGCGACTACAACTGGAAGACCTTCATCGAGGTCTATCTCGAGGACTACCACGTCGGGCCCTTCCACCCCGGACTCGGCTCGTTCGTCACCTGTGACGACCTGAGCTGGGAGTTCGGCCGCCACCACTCGGTGCAGACGGTGGGCGTGCACAACGCCCTGGCGCGCGCCGGCTCGCCGACCTACAAGCGCTGGCACGAGGCCCTGCTCGCCTACCGGCGCGGCGAGCCTCCGGCGCACGGCGCGATCTGGCTCACCTACTACCCGACGGTGATGGTCGAGTGGTATCCGCACGTGCTCGTGGTCTCGACCCTGTTCGCCAAGAGCCCGCAGAAGACGCTCAACCTGGTGGAGTTCTTCTACCCGGAGGAGATCGTGGCGTTCGAGCGCGAGTTCGTCGAGGCCCAGCAGGCCGCCTACATGGAGACCTGCGTCGAGGACGACGAGATCGGCCTGCGCATGGACGCCGGCCGGCGCGCGCTGATGGAGCGCGGCGACGACGAATTCGGGCCCTACCAGAGCCCGATGGAAGACGGCATGCAGCAGTTCCACGAGTGGTACCGGCGCCAGATGGGATTGCAGCACAGGGGCTGAAGCCGCCCGCGGCGGCGGCGGGGCCCGAGACCGGCCGGCGCGGACGCCGCCACAATCGGCCGATGCCGGCCCCGCTGCTGATCGTCGTCGCCTCGCTGCTGTTCTCGCTCATGGCGCTGTGCGTGAAGCTGGCGTCCGCGCTCTACGGCACCGGCGAGATCGTGATGTACCGCGGGCTCGTCGGCATGGCGGTGATGGCCGTGCTCGTCCGCGCCCGTGGCGGCAGCCTGCGCAGCCCCGTGCCGGCCCTGCATTTCCGGCGCGGGGCCAGCGGCGTCGCCTCGCTGTGCCTGTGGTTCTATTCGCTGCGCGGGCTGCCGATCGCGACCGCGATGACGCTGAACTACCTGTCCTCGGTCTGGATGGCGCTGCTCCTGATCGGCGGCACGCTCGTCGCGCGCCGCGGCCGGGTCGAACCGCAGCATGTCCTGGCGGTGCTGGCCGGGTTCGGCGGCGTCGCCCTCATCCTGCGTCCGAGCTTCGACAGCCACGCCTATGTGGCCGCGGCGGCAGGCCTCGCCTCGGGGCTGCTCGCGGCCCAGGCCTACCTGCAGGTGCAGGCGCTGGGGCGGGCCGGCGAGCCCGAGCTGCGCGTGGTCTTCTACTTCTCGTTGGGCAGCGCCCTGGCCGGAGTGGCGCTCACCGCCGCGGCCGGCGGCCCGAGCGCGCACAGCCCGCGCGGCCTGCTGCTGCTCGCGGCCATCGGCCTGCTCGCCGCGCTGGCGCAACTGACCCTGACGCGGGCCTACAACATCGGCCACACGCTTTCGAACGCGGCGCTCCAGTACATGGGCATCGTCTTCTCGTTCGGCTTCGGGGTCTGGCTCTTCGGCGACCGGGTGTCGGCCGGCGCGATCGTCGGCGTGCTGCTCATCGTAGGCGCCGGCCTCGCCGCCAGCCGCGCCGCCCCGAGCGCCGCCACCCCGGCGCGCGCCGGGGCCGAATGACGGCAAAGGCCGCGCAGGCCGACAATGGGCTTGCCCTTTTCGTCGACCCGGCCCACGGAACCCACGCCATGACCCATCACCCCCTCGTCACCGCCGAAGAGCTGCGCGCCCTGCCCCGCCTGCCGCTGCTGCTGGACTGCAGCTTCGAGCTCTCCGAGCCCGCTGCCGGCGAGCGCGCCCATGCACTCGGCCATCTGCCGGGGGCCCTCTACGCCCATCTGGACCGCGATCTCGCGGGCCCGAGGACCGGCCGCAACGGCCGCCACCCGCTGCCCGAATTCGCCGTCTTCGCGGCCACGGCCGGGCGCTGGGGCATTGCGCCCGGGGTCCGGGTCGTGACCTACGACGCCCAGGGCGGCCCTTATGCGGCGCGCGCCTGGTGGATGCTGCGCTGGCTCGGCCACGACGACGTGGCCGTGCTCGACGGCGGCATCGAGGCCTGGCGCCGCGCCGGTGGCGCGATCGAGACCGGCGCGGTCGCGGCGCAGCCGCTTGCGCCCTACCCGGCCCAGGCGCCGGCGATGCCGACGATCGAGGCCGACGCGCTGCTCGCCGCGCTCGGGCGCGTGCGCATCGTCGACGCCCGCGGCGGCGACCGCTTCCGCGGCGAGACCGAGCCCCTGGATGCGGTCGCCGGCCACATCCCCGGGGCCACGAACCGCTTCTTCAAGGACAACCTGCAGGCCGACGGCCGATTCAAGCCGGCCGATCAGCTGCGCGCCGAGTTCGAGGCCTGGGGCACGGCGGCCGCGGGCATCGTGCATCAATGCGGCAGCGGCGTCACCGCCTGCCACAACCTGCTCGCGATGAGCCAGGCCGGACTCGAAGGCTCGCGCCTGTATCCGGGCTCGTGGAGCGAATGGTGTTGCGACCCCGCGCGCCCCGTGGCGCGGGGTTGATCCCGGTCAAGCCCGCGGGGCCCGCCGCGGCAACACTGGCGTCCAGCGGCGGGTCGAAGAAAAGAGACGCCCAACCGATCGAAGGAGTGGAAGATGTTCAAGCGAATCCTGGTGCCGACCGATGGTTCCGAGATCACCAACAAGGCGGTGCAGACCGCGCTCGCCCTGGCCAAGCTCTCGGGCGGCGAGATCTTTGCCATCGCCGTCAAGGAACCGTTCCCCTACAGCGCCATCTCCGAGATGCAGCCGGTGCCGCCACAGGAGTTCTATGACGCGCAGGAGCGCATCGCCGCCGCGCGCGTGAAGGCGGTGAGCGACGCCGCGGCCGCCGCCGGGGTGGGCTTCCACGCCCACACGGTCGAGGCCCTGCATCCCTGGGAGGCGATGATCGACCACGCCAAGACCCAGGGCTGCGAC
>JAGWTS010000262.1 GCA_028868875.1 Burkholderiales bacterium
GCCGCCGTCGCCGAAGCAGCCAGCCTCGGCCACATCGAACTCGATACCATGAAGAAGGCCGGCTACCCGCGCCCCTTCGCCGTCGCGATCGCGGCGGCGTCGTCGACGATCGGTCCGATCTTCCCGCCGAGCATCCCGATGATCGTGTTTTCGTTCGCCTCGGGCGTGTCGGTCGGTCGCCTGTTTCTCGGCGGCGTGCTGCCGGGCCTGCTGATGACCGTCATGTTGATGGCCATGGTCACCTGGTACGCCCGTCGGCTCAACCTGCCCCGCGGGCCCGTACCGACCTGGGCGTTGGTGTTCAAGGCCCTGGTCGACGCCATCCTGCCGATCCTGACCCCGGTGATCCTGCTCGGCTGCATCTGGTCGGGCCTGGTCACGCCGACGGAAGCCGCCGCGATCGCCGTTTGCTATGCGCTGGTGATCGGCGCCTTCGCGATGCGCGAACTGCGTTGGAAGGATCTGCTGCAGGTCTTCGTCGAAACCGCCCGCGAGTCCGCCATCATCGGCTTCGTCATCGCCGGGGCCTCGTTGTTCGGCTGGATGTTGATGAAGACAGGCACCACCGACCAGATCGGCGAGGTGCTGCTGTCCATCTCGGAAAATCCGCTCGTGATCCTGCTGGTGATCAACATCTTCCTGCTGATCATCGGCTGCTTTCTCGATTCGACCGTCGCGATCCTGCTCTTCGCGCCGATCTTCCTGCCGGTCATCGAACAGGTTGGCATCGACCCGGTCCAGTTCGGCGTGGTGATGGTGCTGAACCTGATGCTGGGCCTGCTGACGCCGCCCTTCGGCATGGTCCTGTTCGTCATCGCGCATATCGCCGGCATGCGCTTCGAGGAGGTCGTTCGAGCCACGCTGCCGACCCTGATCCCGCTCGGCCTTGTCCTCATCCTCATCACCGTGTTTCCGTCGCTGGTGACCTGGGTCCCGGACCTGCTGATGGGGCCGCGGCTCAAGTGACCTGCCGATGAATACGCCGCGCTCGTTGTCACGCGTTGCCTGCGTGGCGGACCTGCGCGCCGTCGCACGCCGCCGCCTGCCGCGCGCGATCTTCGATTTCATCGATGGCGGCGCCGACGACGAACTGACGCTGAAGGCCAATCGCGCGGACCTCGACCGCGTGCTGTTCAAGCCCCGCTGTCTCGTCGACGTCGCGCGCATCGACACCGGCTGCACCATCCTCGGTCGACCCCAAGGCATGCCCCTGGGCATCAGCCCGACCGGGCTCGCCACGCTGGCCTGCCCGGATGGCGAATTGGCGCTGGCGCGCGAAGCCGCCGCGAGCGAGATCCCGATGATCCTGAGCACCTTGTCGGGTTGCACGCTCGAGGACGTCGCCGCCACCGGCCCCGCTAGCCGATGGTTCCAGCTCTACGTCTTCCGCGACCGGGCCATCACCGAATCGCTGGTGGCCCGAGCCGCCCAGGCCGGCTACCAGGCGTTGGTGCTGACGGTCGACGTGCCGGTCGCCGGCAAGCGCCGCCGTGACATTCGCAGCGGGTTCACGATACCGATGGCGCCCAGCGCGGCCACGGTCCTCGACCTGGCCTGCCACCCTCGCTGGTGCTTCGATGCGTTCCGACACGGCCTGCCCCGGCTGCGCAACCTCGACGCCTTCGTCACGAACGCCGGCGCCCAGACCCACGCCACTCTGATCAACAGCCAGCTCGGTTCGGGGCTGGATTGGTCGGTACTCGCCTGGCTGCGCAGCCTGTGGCCTGGCAAGCTCGTCATCAAGGGGCTGCTGTCGACCGAGGATGCGCTGCGGGCGGCCGAGGCGGGCGTGGATGGCATCGTCGTCTCGAATCACGGCGGGCGGCAGCAAGACGCCGTTCCGTCGTCGATCTCGATGCTGGCACGCATGGCCCCGCTGCTCCGGGGCGGACCGGAGCTCTTCATCGACAGCGGCATCCGCAGCGGGGCCGACATCGTCCGCGCGATTGCCCTGGGTGCCCGCGCGGCACTGATCGGCCGGGCGACGCTGTACGGTGCGGCGGCGGCAGGACAGGCAGGCATCCGCCACTGCCTGGACCTGCTCCAGGCCGAACTGGAGCGGACGATGGCCCTGCTCGGCCTCACCGCCATCGACCAGATCGGACCCGACTGCCTGGCCGCACTGCCTTGGCCGGAGAGCGACGCGCGCACGCCGCCGGATCTCGCGCGCCACTCGTAGGTCGTCGCGATTCAATCCCACAAGCGCTGAAAGCGCAGTCAACAACGAAAGGACAGGAATAAATCATGCTGCAAAGCTGGAGATGGTTCGGCCCGGGCGACCCGGTCTCGTTGCGCGAAATCCGCCAGGCCGGCGTCACCGACGTCGTGAGCTCGCTCCACCACCTCGAATGCGGGGCCGAGTGGAGCGACGAGGAGATCGCGCGCCGCAAGCGCCTGATCGAATGGGACGAAGAACGCGGGCGGACTAGCGGCTTGCGCTGGAGCATCGTCGAGAGCCTGCCGGTGCACGAGTCCATCAAGACCCGCAGCGGCGACTGGCGCGGCCACATCGAGACCTACAAGCGCAACCTCGAGCGCCTGGGCGCGGCCGGCGTGGGCACCGTCTGCTACAACTTCATCCCGGTGCTCGACTGGGCGCGCACCGACCTGCACATCGAGCAGGAAGACGGCAGCACGGTCTCGGGCTGCGACATCGACGCCTTCGTCGCCTTCGACCTCTGGATCCTGAAGCGCCCGGGCGCCGAGGCCGGCTACGCGCCCTGGCAGATCGACGCGGCGCGCGCCTTCTTCGAGCGCCTGACGCCGGCCGAGCGCGACGAGTTGCGCGACAACATCATGCTCGGCCTGCCGGGCACGGTCGAAGGCCTCACGCCCGAAGGTTTTCTCGAGCGCCTGTCGCGCTACGACGGCATCGACGAAGCGCAACTGCGGCGCAACCTGCACGACTTCCTGAATGAGGTCATGCCGGTGTGCGAAGCCAGCGGCGTCTACATGTGCATCCACCCCGACGACCCGGCCTACCCGGTGTTCGGCGTGCCGCGCGTGATGAGCCGTGCCGAAGACGTGGCCCGCCTCTTCGAGCAGGTGCCCTCGATGCATTCGGGGCTGACGCTGTGCAGCGGCTCGTTCGGCAGCTGCATCTCGAACAACCCGGCCGAGATGCTCGAGCGCTTCGCCAGCCGCACCTACTTCGTCCACTTCCGCAACGTCACCCATGTGCCGGGCAAGGAAGGCTCGTTCCGCGAGTCGAACCACCTGACCGGGTCGGTCGAGATGGCGCGCGCGATGCAGGCCTTGATCGCCGAGGAAGAAAGGCGCCGCGCCGCGGGCCAGGCGAATTGGGCCATCCCGATGCGCCCCGACCACGGCAAGCTGATGGACGGCGACCGCGACAGCGGCTCGTACCCGGGCTATTCGCGCACCGGCCGCATGATCGGCCTGGCCGAACTGCGCGGCCTCGAGCACGGCCTGCGCCACGCCATGAACCTGGATTGAAGGCCCATACTCTTCGGCGATGAAGCAGTCCGCCCACGACACCCGCGCGTACCGCGCCCCGCGCCGCGCCGAGCAGGACGAGCAGGCGCGCGTCCTCGGCGAAGCCTTGCAGGGCGTGGCGATCGACGCCGCCCTGCCCTACGCGCCGCAGGTGCAGCGGGCGCTGCGCGAGGCCATCGTCTCGCTGCGGCTGATGCCGGGAACGCCCTTGTCCGAGGCCGCCGTCGCCGCGGTGCTGGGGCTGAGCCGGACACCGGTGCGCGAAGCCCTGCGCGATTTGCAGACGGTCGGCCTGATCGACATCTTTCCCCAGGCCGGCACCGTGGTCTCGCCGATCCGCATCCGCCTGATCGAGCAGGAGGTCTTCGTGCGCGAAGCGCTCGAAGGCGCGAACCTGCTCGACGTGATGAAGGGCCTGGACGCCGCGGGGCGCGCGCGCATCGACGCGCTGATCGAGATCCAGGGCCGGCATCTCGAAGCCGGCGACGTCGCCGGCTTCTTCGCCAGCGACGAGGCCATGCACCGGCTGTTCTTCGAGCTCAGCGGCCGGCTGCCGGTCTGGACCCTGGTGAACCAGGCCAAGCAGCACATCGACCGCGCCCGCCTGCTGCTCACGCGCGACAACCTCGCCCTGTGCCGGGTCGCCTTCGAAGAGCACCGCGGCCTGGTGCGCGCCTTGTTCGACGGCGACGAAGCGGCCTTGCGCGCGGCGCTGCACGGGCACGTCGAGAGCGTCGCCGAGGCCGTGCTCGCCTACCACCGCCAGTCGCCATCGAACTGGTTCGTCGACTGAGACCCACGGAACAACGCCCATGCACATCGGACTCGGCCTGTACCGCAGCGCGCTCAACGAGCGCAATTTCCGCTTCGCGCGCCAGGCCGGTGCGAGCCACATCGTCGCCCACTGGGTCGACTACTTCGGCGGCGCCCAGCACGAGATCTCGCGCGGCAGCGCCGACGGTTGGGGCCGCGCCGGCGCCGCCGAGCCCTGGCGCGAAGACGAACTGCGCGGCCTCGTCCAGGCGCTGCGCGGCCACGGCCTCGCGCTCGCGGCGATCGAGAACTTCGACCCTGCGCAATGGCACGACATCCTGCTCGACGGCCCGCGCAAGAACGAGCAGATCGAGGTCGTCAAGCAGACCCTGCGCGCCGCCGGCCGCGCCGGGGTGCCGACCATCGGCTACAACTTCAGCATCGCCGGGGTCTGGGGCTGGACGCGCGGCCCCTTCGCGCGCGGCGGCGCGATGTCGGTGGCCTTCGACGCCGCGGCCATCGACCTCGACGAGCCCATCCCCGACGGCATGGTCTGGAACATGCGCTACCGCGCCCAGCGCAGCGACGGCGTCGTCGCCGCGGTGAGCAGCGAGGAACTCTGGCAGCGCCTGCGCTGGTTCCTCGAACGCGTGCTGCCGGTGGCCGAGGAATGCGGCGTCCACCTCGCGCTGCACCCCGACGACCCGCCGATGGACAGCCTGCGCGGCACCGCGCGCCTCGTCAACCGGCCCGAGAAATACGCGCGCCTGCTCGAGATCTCGAACTCGCCCGCGAACCGCATCGAGCTCTGCCTGGGCAGCGTGCAGGAGATGGCCGGCGGCGGCCTGGACACCTACCAGCTGCTCGAGCAATGCCTGCGCGAAGACCGCATCGGCTACATCCACTTCCGCAACGTCAAGGGCAAGGTGCCCAAGTACGCCGAGGTCTTCGTCGACGAAGGCGACATCGACATGGCGCGCATCGTCGCGATCCTGCACGCCCACCGCTGGCCCGGCGTGATCATCCCCGACCACACGCCGGCGCTGGAATGCGACGCCTCCTGGCACGCCGGCATGGCCTATGCTCTGGGCTACATGCGCGCGCTGGTGCAACTGGCCGAACAAGGTCGCTTGCAGCCGGCGCTGCAGCCGCTCGAAGCGGCGGCGGAGGCCTCATGAACGCCTGGCCCCTGCGCTGGTCGCATGGCAGCGGCTTCGTCGAAGCCGTCGGCGCGATGCTCGGCCCGGTCGAATTCCGCCTGCCCGACGGCCGCGGCGTCCAGCCCTTCGCCGTCTTTCCCTGGGCCGACGAGCCTTTGCCCGCAGACGAGCAGGCCTTGCAGGGCTTGATGGCGCGCGGCCGGGGCGAATGGCCTTGTGTGCCGTTCGGTCTCGGCCCCGGCGCCGGGGCCGAAACCCTCGGCTGGGATCACCCGATCCACGGCGAAGCCGCCCACGCCGCCTGGCAGCGTGTGGACGACGGGCGCGACGCATCGCGCATCGACCTGCGCTTCGACGCCCCGCAGACGGGCCCGCTCGAAAGCCTGGAGCGCAGCGTGCGCGGCGTCGACGGTCGCGCCCAAGTCGAATGCCGGCTTGTCGTGCGCGTGCGCGCCGACTGCAGGCTCCCCATCGGCCTGCACCCGACGCTGCGCCTGCCGGCGCGGCCCGGGGCGATGCGCATCGAGCCCGGCTCTTTCCGCTTCGCGCTCGGCCACCCGGGCGAGGTCGAGCCCGGCGCCGACGTGCTGGCCCCGGCGCAGGAATTCCAAAGCCTCGCCGCCGCACCGCGCCGCGGCGGCGGCGGCGAGTTGGATCTGAGCCATCTGCCGCTGGCCGGGAACACCGAATCGCTGGCCCAACTCTGCGCCATCGACGGCCGCGTCGCGGCGACGAACCTCGACGAAGGCTGGCGCTTCGAACTCGGATGGGACGCGGCCGTCCTGCCCTCCTGCCTGCTCTGGGTCAGCAACGCCGGGCGCCGCGACTGGCCCTGGAGCCGGCGCCATTACGCCCTCGGCATCGAGCCCGTCTGCACGTATTTCGACCAGGGCGTCGTCGCCTGCGCCGCCGAGAACGCGCTGTCGCGGCGCGGCGTCGCAACCTCGGTCGCGCTGCAGCCAGGCGTGCCCTTGCAGATCGACTACCGCATGGCGGTCACACCCATCCACCCCCCGGCCCCAACCTGAAGAGACCCCAACGATGACGAATCCGACAAGCTTCAGCTGGTCCGGCGACGCCGAGCTGTTCACCTTGATGCGCCAGCACCTGTTCCCGGCCGTGGTCGGCGACGTGCTGGACACGCTCGGCCAGCGCCGCCAGTTCCTGCCGCAGCCGATCAAGCCGGTCGAGCCCTCGATGGTGCTGCTCGGCCGCGCGATGACCGTGCTCGAAGCCGACTACCTTGGCGGCAGCGACCGCACCGATCTCTCGGCCAAGCCTTTCGGCCTCATGTTCGAAGCGCTCGACGACTTGCGCGCGGGCGAGGTCTACGTCGCCACCGGCTCGTCGTTGCGCTATGCCTTGTGGGGCGGGCTCATGTCGACGCGTGCCGCCGCGCTCGGCGCGGCCGGGGCCTTGCTCGACGGCTACCACCGCGACACCGGCGAGATTCTCGAACGGCGCTTTCCGACCTTCAGCCGCGGCAGCTACGCCCAGGACCAGGGCGTGCGCGGCAAGGTGCTCGACTGGCGCGTGCCGATCGAGATCGACGGCGTGCGCATCGAGCCCGGCGACCTGTTGTTCGGCGACCGCGATGGCGTGCTCGTGATTCCGCGCGCCGTCGAGACCGAGGCCGTGACCCGGGCGCTGGAGAAGGCCTCGACCGAGAACCGCGTTCGCGCCGCGATCGAGGCCGGAATGAGCACCGTCGAAGCGTTTGCCCGCTTCGGCGTCATGTAGACCCCCCTTTACCCTTTTCCCCGAGGAGGAGCGATCCCATGCGACTGAAAGACAAGACCGTCGTCGTCACCGCCGCCGCCCATGGCATCGGCCGCGCCAGCGTGCTCGCGCTCGCCGCCGAAGGCGCCCAGGTCTGGGCCACCGACGTCGACGCCGCCGCGCTCGAAACCCTGGCATCGACCCCGGGCGTCAAGACCGCGCGCCTGGACGTGATGGACCACGGCGCGATCCAGCGCTTCTTCGCCGGCCTGACCCGCGTCGACGCCTTGTTCAACTGCGCCGGCTACGTCCACGGCGGCAGCGTGCTCGAAGCCACCGATGCCGACTGGGACTTCGCCTTCAACCTCAACGCGCGCTCGCAGTTCTGGACCATCCAGTCCGCGCTGCCGCTGATGCTCGAAGCCGGCGCCGGCAGCCTCATCAACATGGCCAGCGTCGCGAGCAGCCTGAAGGGCATCGTCAACCGCTGCGTCTACGGCGCGAGCAAGGCCGCGGTGATCGGCCTGACCAAGGCGGTCGCGGCCGACTTCGTCGCGCGCGGCATCCGCTGCAACGCCATCGCCCCCGGCACCGTCGATACGCCTTCGCTGCAGGACCGCATCAACGCCTCGGGCGACGCCGCAAAAGCGCGCCAGGCCTTCATCGACCGCCAGCCGATGAAGCGCCTGGCGCGGGCCGAGGAGATCGCGCCGCTCGTCGTCTTCCTCGCCAGCGACGAATCGGTCTTCGTCACCGGCCAGGTCTATGCCGCGGACGGCGGCATCACGATCTGATGGCGCTCGCTCCGCCGAGCGGCGCCGCGCAAGCGCCGGCCGCGCTGCAAGCCCTGCTCGAAGCCAGCGGCCTGGCGCGCGCCGGTGAAACGCCGCGGCTGCTGCCCCTCACCGGCGGGGTCTCGTCGGCGATCTGGCGCGTCGACCTCGAATCGGGCTCGTACTGCCTGAAGCAGGCGCTGGCGCGCCTGAAGGTGGCCAAGGTCTGGGAGGTGCCGGTCGAGCGCGTCTTCGCCGAGATCGACTGGCTGCGCTGCGCCGGCGCCATCGTGCCCGGCCATGTGCCGCGCGTCGTCGCCGAAGACCGCGCCGCGCGCTGCTTCGTGATGGAGTTTCTGGGCGAAGGCCTCCGCAACTGGAAGACCGAGTTGCTGGCCGGGCGCTGCGACCCCGAAGTGGCGCGCGCCGTGGGCGGGCTCATTGGCCGCCTCCACGAGGCCACGGCGGGGCGGCCCGAGATCGCCGCGCGCTTCGCCCACGACGCCCAGTTCCACGCCTTGCGGCTCGAGCCCTACCTCGTCGAGAGCGCGCGCACGAACCCGGCGCTGGCGCCGCAGCTGAACGCCCTGGTCGAGCGCACCGCGACCACGCGCCGGGCCCTGGTGCATGGCGACCTGAGCCCGAAGAACATCCTCGTCGGCGCCAAGGGCCCGGTGCTGCTCGACGCCGAATGCGCCTGGTACGGCGACCCGGCCTTCGACCTCGCCTTCTGCCTCAACCACCTGCTGCTCAAGGCCGCCCACCTGCCGGCTTCGCGTGCCGATCTGGCGGCCGCGGCCGAGGCCCTGGCCGCGGCCTATTTCGACACGGTTCGCTTCGAGCCCCGGGCCTTGCTCGAAGCGC
>JAGWTS010000263.1 GCA_028868875.1 Burkholderiales bacterium
GGCGCTTGACGCGCTCGAGCACGGCGGTGGGCGAGAGGTGCACGCTCTCGGCGAGCTTCAGGTTGCTGATGCGGCCGTCGGCCTGCAAGGCGCGCAGGATGCGCCGGTCGAGGGCGTCGATGGGGCGGGTGGAGGGGGAATCGGCCGGTTCCATGCCGAATGATTCTCCATGAAACCAGCTGATTTCCGAATAATTCGCCAGGATCATCGGATCAAACTGCCGCATCTCTCCAGTCGAGAACCCGCCATGACGATCCCCGCCGCACGCCAGCGCCTCCCCTTTCCCTACCGGCCCGAAGCCGCGGTCGTCGCCGAGGTCCGCGACCGGCTGCGCGGCCGCGTCGACTGGGCCGCGGTCGTCGAGCAGGCCCGGCCCTGGGTGGCGGCGGTGCGCGCCAACCCGGCGCCGTTCTGGGCGCTGGAGTCGCTGCTGCGCGAATACCCGATCTCGAGCGCCGAAGGGCTGGCCTTGATGCGTCTGGCCGAAGCCCTGCTGCGCGTGCCCGACGCCGAGACTGCCGTCGCGCTCACCGCCGACCAGCTCGGTCGCGCCGATTTCGACGGCGCCGGCGGCGCGGCCGGCCCGCATCCGATGCTGGCCAGCCTGTCGGCGAGCGCCATCGCCTTGTCCAAGCGCTTCCTGCCCGAGCGCGAGCATCCGCCCGGGCTGCTGCAGCGCATGGGCGCGCGCACCGTGGTCGCGGCGACGGTGCGCGCGATCCAGCTCCTCGGGCGCCAGTTCGTGCTCGGACGCACGATCGCCGAGGCGATGGACGAATCCGCCGGCCAGCGCCGGGCCCAGCCCAACCTGCGCTTCAGCTACGACATGCTCGGCGAAGGCGCGCGCACCGACGCCGATGCGCTGCGCTACCTGGCGAGCTACCGCAAGGCGATCGAAGCCATCGCCGCCGCAAAGGCAACCAAGGCCGCAGGCGGGCCGCAGGCGGCCGACGGCATTTCGATCAAGCTCTCGGCGCTGTTCGCGCGCTACGAAGACGCGCAACGCGAACGCGTGCTGGCCGAACTGGTTCCGCGCGTCTGGGGCCTCATCGAGCTCGCGGCGGCGGCCGACATCAACCTCACCATCGACGCCGAGGAAAGCGACCGGCTCGAACTCTCGCTGGAGGTGCTGGACGAACTCGCGGCGCGCATCGCCGCCGCCCACCGGGGCTGGCAGGGCTTCGGCCTCGCGGTCCAGGCCTACCAGACGCGCGCGCTCGCGGTGATCGACGAAGTCGCGGCCATCGCGCGCCGCCACGGCCTGCGCTTCATGGTGCGGCTGGTCAAGGGCGCGTACTGGGACGGCGAGGTCAAGCGCGCGCAGGAGGCCGGCCTGCCCGCTTATCCGGTCTACACCCACAAGCGCCACACCGACCTGTCCTACCTCGCCTGCGCGGCCGCGCTGATCGAGCACCGGGAGACGCTCTACCCGCAGTTCGCGACCCACAACGCCGGCACCATCGCCGCCATCGTGCAGATGGCGCGCGCGGCCGGCGCGCCTTTCGAGATGCAGCGCCTGCACGGCATGGGCGAAGGCGTCTACCGCGAGCTGCTGCAGGACCGCGCCATCGCCTGCCGCGTCTACGCCCCGGTAGGCGAGCACCGCGACCTGCTTGCCTACCTCGTGCGGCGCCTGCTCGAGAACGGCGCAAATTCGTCTTTCGTGCACCAGTTGGCCGACCCCTCGCTCACGCCCGAGGAACTGCTCGTCTCGCCGCTGGAGCCGGTGGCCGACCCCGACCTGCCCTTGCCGCAGGCGCTCTACGGCGCGGGGCGGCCGAACCCGCCGGGGGTGGACCTCGCCTGCATCCCGATGCGCGAGCCCTTGCTGCGCGCGCTGAAGGCGGTGCGGGTCGAGGCGGTCGAGCCGGCCACGGACAGCGAGCTGCAGGCCGCGATGGCGCGGTTGCAAAGCGGCTTCGAGGGCTGGAGCGCGCGCCCACTGGAAGAGCGCGCGGGCCGCATCGCGTGCGCGGCCGACCTGCTCGAAGCGCGGCTGCCCGAGTTCTGCGCCCTGCTCGTGAAGGAGGCGCACAAGACCTTGGGCGACTGCGTTTCCGAAGTGCGCGAGGCGATCGACTTCTGCCGCTACTACGCGCTCCAGGCGCGCGCGACCCTGGGCGAGCAAACCCTGCCCGGCCCGACCGGCGAGAGCAACGTGCTGCGCCTGCACGGGCGCGGCGTCTTCGTCTGCATCAGCCCCTGGAACTTCCCGCTCGCGATCTTCGCCGGCCAGGTCGTGGCCGCGCTCGTCGCCGGCAACACGGTGGCGGCGAAGCCGGCCGAGCAGACGCCGGTCGTGGCGCGCCGCTTCGTCGCCTTGCTGCACGAGGCCGGGGTGCCGCAAGACGCCGTGGCCTGGCTCCACGGTCCGGGCGAGACCGTCGGCGCCGCGCTCGTCGCCGATGCGCGCACGGCGGGCGTGTGCTTTACCGGCAGCACCGCGGTGGCGCGAACCATCAACCGCACGCTCGCGGCGAAGAACGGCGCCATCGTGCCGCTCATCGCCGAGACCGGCGGGCTCAACTCGATGATCGTCGACAGCACCGCCTTGCCCGAGCAGGTGATCGACGCCGTCGTGCAAAGCGCCTTCCGCTCGGCCGGCCAGCGTTGTTCGGCGCTGCGCCTGCTCTGCGTCCACGAAGGCATCGCCGATGGCGTGATCGAGATGCTGCGCGGCGCGCTCGCCGAGCTCGTGGCAGGAGACCCGGCATTGCTCGAAACCGATGTCGGGCCGGTGATCGACGAAGAAGCCTTCGCGAACATCGGCCGCCACGTCGAGCGGCTGCGGCGCGAAGCGAAGCTGATCGGCGAAACGCCGCTGCCGGCTGCGGCGGCCCGGGTCATCGCGCCGGTGGCTTTCGAGATCGCGGCGGTCGAGGACTTGCGCGAAGAGATCTTCGGCCCGGTGCTGCACGTCGTGCGCTGGAGCGGCGATGTCGACGCCCTGGTCGCGCGCATCAACGGCCTGGGTTACGGATTGACACTGGGCGTGCAGACGCGCATCGACAGCCGCGCCCTGCGCATCGCGGCGCGCGCGCGCATCGGCAACGTCTACGTCAACCGCAACATGATCGGCGCCGTCGTCGGCGTCCAGCCTTTCGGCGGCGAAGGCTTGTCAGGCACCGGCCCGAAAGCCGGCGGGCCGCATTACCTGGTTCGCTTCTGCGCCGAGCAGACGCTGACCATCAACACCGCCGCGGCGGGCGGCAACGCCGAGTTGCTGGCTGGCCTCAGTTGAGATACATGCCCAGGTAGCGCCGGCCGCGGCTGACGATCTCGGGGTCGGGGCAGAGCGCGAACCACTCGACGAGCTGCAGCCGCGCCTTCTCGCGCTGCTCGCCCTTGTCGCGCAGCACGACCTCGAGCAGCTGGTCGAAGGCGGCGTTGAAGTCGCCCTCGAAGGCGAGCAGGGCAGCCAGGCCGAAGCGGGCTTCGAAGTCCTTGCCGTTCGCGGCGATGCGTGCCTCGAGCGCGGCCTTGTCGCCGGGCGGGCGCTCGCTCGCGAGCTTCAGGCGCGCCTGGATCGCGTGATAGCGGTCGTCGTGAAGCTCGGCCGGAACCTGCTCGAGCAGGCGGCGCGCGGTGTCGAGATGGCCTTCGGCAATGAGCTGGTCGATCTCGTCGAAGGGGTCGGGCTCTTCGACCGCCTCTTCCTCGGGCGGGGCCGGGTCCAGGTGCTGGTCGAGGAAGGCGCGCACCTGCGATTCGGGCAGGGCGCCGTTGAACTGCGCCACCGGCTGGCCGCCCTTGAGCAGGGTCACGAGCGGAATGCTGCGGATGCGCAAGGCCGCGGCCACCTGCGGCGACTCGTCGGTGTTCAGCCGCGCCAGCACGAAGCGGCCCCGGTATTCCTGCACCAGCTTTTCGAGCACCGGCGTGAGCGACTTGCAGGGGCCGCACCAGGGCGCCCAGCAGTCGAGCAGCACCGGCACGTCGAGCGAGCGGTCGAGCACCGCGGTTTCGAAATCGAGGTCGGTGACGTCGTAGGACAGTTCGGGTTTCATGGTCCGATTCTCGATCAATCCAGGGTGATGCCGATTTTCCGGATCACCGGGCCCCAGCGTGTGACATCGGCCGCGATGACGCGCCCGAAATCGCCCGCGCTGCCGCCGACGATGCTCAAGCCCTGGGCCTGGAAGGCCTGGTGCAGAGCCGGATCCCGCAGCGCCGTGTTGGCGTCGGCGTTGATCTTCGCGGCCACCGCGTCAGGCATCGAGGCCGGGGCGAACAAGCCGTTCCAGGCCAGCGACTCGACCGCCGGGTAGCCGCTCTCGGCCAGCGTCGGCAGGTCCTTCAGGCTCGCCGGCCGCTGGGCGCTGCTCACCGCGAGCAGCCGCACCTTGTTGTTGCGCACGAAGGGCAGCAGGGCCGGCTCGACCATGAAGCTGCAGTCGACTTCACCCTGGGCCAGCGCCATCGCCGCCGGGGGCGAGCCGTTGAACGGGATGTGGGTGGCGTCGAAGCCCGCCACCGACTTGAAGAGCTCCATCGTCAAGTGCGCCGAGCTGCCGTTGCCCAGCGACGAGTAGTTGACGCGGCCCTTCTGCGCCTTGGCCCAGGCGACGAACTCGGCCACCGTGCGCGCCGGCACCTTGGCGGCGTTGACGGCGAGCACGTTGGGCTGCGAGGTGAGCATGACGATCGGCTTCAGGTCCTTCGCCGGGTCGTAAGGCATCTTGCGGTACAGGAAGGGCGCGAAGGCGATCGGGCCGTTGAAGCCGATCGCGACCGTGTGGCCGTCCGTGGCCTTGGCCGCGATGTCCATGCCGAGCAGGCCGCCGGCGCCGGGCTTGTTGTCGATCACGACGGCCTGGCCCCAGCGTGCGGCGAGCTTGTCGCCGAGGGCGCGCGCGATCAGGTCGAGCGAACTGCCCGGCCCCGTCGGAACGACGATGTGGACGGGCTGGGTCGGCCAGTCTTGCGCCCATGACGGCAGGGCGAGCGGGGCGAGGGCGACGGCGAGGAGGTGGCGGCGTTGCATGGGTGTTGGGCGAGCAAAACCGCCATCGTAGCCGGCATGCGCTTGCCTCGCCCACCAAGCAGACGCCGCGGATCCGGCTGCAGCCGGTCCGCTGGCGTCGCCCTCCGGCAGGCATGCCGGAGGGCCCTTGCGGGCGAAGAACATTCCGCTGGGGCGGTTCTTCGTCGCCGCTCGGCCTCGCTGAGGGGGGAGGCGCAGAAGGCGCTTCGAAGGCGGGTCAGGGATACAAGCCGCGCTCTTCGCGAGCAGTCAGGATGCGCTCGCAGGCGACCGCAAAGGTCGCGGTGCGCAAGGTGATCTGGTGCCGGTCGGCGGTGTCCCAGATCTTGCGCAGCGCGCCGATCATGATCTTGTCCAGCCGCAGGTTGATCTCGTCCTCGGTCCAGAAGAAGGACGAGAAGTCCTGCACCCATTCGAAGTAGCTCACGGTGACGCCGCCGGCGTTGCAGATCACGTCGGGCATGACGAGGATGCCGCGCTCGGCCAGGATGTCGTCGGCGCTCGGCACGGTCGGGCCGTTCGCGCCTTCGAGCACCAGCCTGGCCTTCAGCCGCCGGGCGCGCTCGGCCGTGATCTGGCCTTCGAGCGCGGCCGGGATCAGGATGTCGCAAGGCAGGTCCCAGAACGATTCGCCGTCGATCGCGTCGCCGCCCTTGAAGCCGCCGACGCCGCCCGTGGCCTTGACATGGGCGATCAGGTCGGCCATGTCGAATCCGAGCTCGTTGTGGATCGTGCCCGTGTGGTCCTGGGCCGCGACGATCCGGCTGCCGGCCTGGCCGAAGAGTTCGGCCGCGGCCGCGCCGACGTTGCCGAAGCCCTGGACCGCGACGCGCGCGCCCTCGAGTTCGAGGTTGATGCGCCGCGCCGCTTCGCGCCCGGTGACGAAGACGCCGCGCCCGGTGGCCTTGACGCGCCCGAGCGAGCCGCCGAGGTGGATCGGCTTGCCCGTGACGACGCCGGTGGCAGTGGTGCCGGTGTTCATCGAATAGGTGTCCATCATCCACGCCATGATCTGCGGGTTGGTGTTCACGTCGGGCGCCGGAATGTCCTGCTGCGGGCCGATGATGATGCCGATCTCGCTCGTGTAGCGCCGCGTCATGCGCTCGAGTTCCTTGATCGAGAGCAGCTTCGGATCGACCCGGATGCCGCCCTTGGCGCCGCCGTAAGGCAGGTTGACGGCGGCGTTCTTCACGCTCATCCAGGCCGAGAGCGCCATCACCTCTTCGAGCGTCACGTCGGGGTGGAAGCGCACGCCCCCCTTGCCTGGGCCGCGGCTCAGGTTGTGCTGGACCCGGTAGCCCTCGAAATGGGCGACCGATCCGTTGTCGAGCTCGATCGGCACGTCGACGATGAGCGCGCGCTTGGGGCGCTTCAAGGTCTCGACCCAGCGCGCCAGGTGGCCCAGATAGGGCACGACGCGGTCGACCTGCATCAGGTAGGTTCCCCACGGGCTGTTCGGGGAGGGGTGGACGTAGGAAAGGGGTTGTTGCGGGGTCATCGAGGCTTCCTGTTTGAGTTCCAGCCGCGGCGGCCATTTCGCGGGCGCTTCGTGAGCGCTGCGACCGCTGGCGCGGCATGGCTGGGCACTGTAGGCGGGCGCGCCCCGTTTGTGGGGTCGATTCGATGCAAGCTGCGCATAACCTTTGGCGACGCCTCGCATGCAGGGCCGGCGGGAGGGCTGGCTACACTCGCGGCCATGAGCAACGCGAGCATCGTTTTCATCGGCGGCGGCAACATGGCCAGCGCCCTCATCGGCGGGCTGCTGAAGTCGGGGCGGGCCGTGTCTTCGCTGGTCGTGGTCGAGCCTTTCGAGGCCCAGCGCGCGCGCCTGGCGCAGCAATTCGGGCTCGCGCCGCAGGCCGCGGCCGACGCGCGCCTGGCCGCTGCCGGACTCGTCGTCTGGGCCGTGAAGCCGCAGATGTTCCGCGAAGCCGCCGCGCCTTGTGCCGCCTTCATCGGCCAGGCCTTGCAGCTGAGCGTGATGGCCGGTATCCGCAGCGACGCGATCGCCCAGGCCAGCGGCAGCGAGCGTGTCGTGCGGGCGATGCCCAACACCCCGGCCTTGATCGGCCGCGGCATCGCCGGCCTGTTCGCGCGCCCGGCCGTGACCTCCGACGAGCGCCGCGAGGTGCAGGCCTTGCTCGCGCCGACCGGCGCCACCGTCTGGGTCGAGCGCGAGCAAGATCTCGACGCCGTGACCGCGGTCTCGGGATCGGGCCCGGCCTACGTCTACTACCTCGTCGAGGCAATGATGCAGGCCGCCGTCGAGATGGGCTTGAGCGAAGCCCAGGGCCGGGCGCTGGCGCTGGCCACGGTCGACGGCGCCGCGGCGCTGGCCCAGGCCTCGCCGCTGGCGCCGGCGGAACTGCGCGCCCAGGTCACGTCCAAGGGCGGGACGACGCACGCGGCGATCAGCTCGCTCGAAGCGGATGGCGTGAAGGCGAGCTTCGTGCGCGCCCTGCTCGCGGCGCAGCGGCGCGCGCGCGAACTCGGCGACGAGTTCTGAAGCCGGCGTTCAGCGGCGCAGCGCGAGGTCGAGCGCGACCCCGGCGAACACCGCGAAGCCGACCCAGTGGTTCAGGCGGAAGGCCTTGAAGCAGCCTTCGCGGGTGCGGCCGCGGATCAGCGTGTAGTGCCAGACCACCTGCGCCGCGGCCGCGGCGATGCCGACGAGGTAATAGCCGTCGAGGCCGAGCCGCCGCCCCATCCAGGCCCATGAGCCGAGGTAGGCGGCGTAGAAGGCCATGACCGCTGCGACGTCGAAGCGCCCGAGCGTGATGGCCGAGGTCTGGATGCCGATGCGCAGATCGTCGTCGCGGTCGACCATCGCGTATTCGGTGTCGTAGGCCAGGACCCAGAAGCCGTTGCCGGCGAGCATCCACCAGGCTTGCGCCGGCACCGCGGCCAGGGTCCATTCGCGCCCGCCCTGGGCCGCGGCGAAGGCCATCGGGATGCCGAAGCTGAAGGCGATGCCGAGCACCGCCTGCGGCATCGAGAACCAGCGCTTGGCGTAGGGGTAGACAAGCGTCACGGCGGCGCCGACGAGGGACATCAGGATCGCCGGCGGGTTCGTCGTCAGCACCAGCGCGAAGGCGACGAGGGCGAGCGCGGCGCCGAAGACCAGCGCCTGGCCGACCGACAAGGCGCCGCTCGTCACCGGGCGCGAGGCCGTGCGCTTGACGTGGCGGTCGAACTCGCGGTCGGCGACGTCGTTGATGCAGCAGCCGGCGCTGCGCATCAGCACCGTGCCGGCGACGAAGACGAACAGCAGATGCCAGCCCGGCCAGCCGTCGGCCGCGATCCACAGCGCCGAGAGGGTCGGCCAGAGCAGCAGCAGCCAGCCGGCGGGGCGGTTCCAGCGGATGAGGTCGAGGTAGAGCCCGAAACGGGCGGGGGCGGCAGCGGCGGTGGCCATGGGGCGGATTATCCGCAGCCGGCGCGTTCGGACTTTGTGCGACCTCAGCCGTCCAACTGCCGCTGGAACACCAGCCCCGCGTGCTCGCGCAAGGCGTGGAACCTGATCTTCGGCCAGTTGCTTTCGATCGCGCGCAGCTCGGGCGCGTATTCCACCAGCACCGTCGGCGCGTCGACCGCGTCGTAGGCAACGCGGTGGGCGTTGCCGTCGATGAAGCGCTGCAGCTCCTTTGGGTCGTCGCAGGTCACCCAGCGCGCGACCTGGAAGCGGCTGGGCTGGATGCGCGCCTTGACGCCGTATTCGTG
>JAGWTS010000264.1 GCA_028868875.1 Burkholderiales bacterium
TCGATGTCGTCGAAGACGAAGTCGGCATGGCGGCCGATCAGGCAGTCCTGGTGGCCCAGGCCGCCGTAGGTGATGGCGCGAATCGGCACGCCGGCGCCGCCCAGGTGGTCTTCGAGCAGGCGCTGGGTGTCGACGTCGGCCAGGCCGTTGTCCTGGCCGTGGAGGGCCAGCGTCGGAATCGCGCTCCAGGCTTCGCGCAGCCGGCCGCGGGTGACGAAGTCGCCTTCGCCGCGCTGGTTCGTCACCGCCTCGAAGCGGGCGAACTGGATGATCTGCGACACCGTGTCCAGGTTCATCGGGCCGAACAGGTCGTCGATGGCGTCAAGTGTGGCGGGCCGCAGGTTGGCGGCGCTGAAGTCGCGGCCGTAGAGCGCGTCCATGCGGTGGCGGGTCGCGGTCCAGGGCGTGCGCTTCCAGGGCAGGAGCGGGTTCTCGACGTCGTAGTCGGCGTCGGGGTAGGGTAGGCTCGAGAGCAGGCTGTCGACGAGGCGGCTCGTCACCGTGGGCGGCTGCGGCGGCCGGAACTGCCAGGCGTTGCCGAGGAGGAAGCGGCGCAGGAACAGCATCGCCCAGGCGCGCAGGATGTTGTCGTCGGTGTAGCGCAGGACCGGGCCCTTCTGGCTCAGCACGATGCGCCGGATGCAGGGGTGGCCGGCGCCGGCCGGGCGCGGGCGCGGGCCGTTGAAGGCATCGAGCAGGCCGAGCTGGCGTGCGTCGAAATGAACCCCGACGCCCGGGCGCATCGCGCCGCTGCGCAGGCGCGCGGAGTCGGCGAGCAAGGCCATCGACAACATCGCGCAGCCGATGCAGTGCGCGAGCACGTCGGCGCGGCGCCCGGTGGCATTGCGCACGTGCAGCAGCGCCGCGGGGATGTCGACCAGCGCCACCTGCTCGATCGCCCAGGGCTCGGTCGCGCTCGCGAAGCCGGTGCTGCTGCGCAGGTCGACGACCCAGACGTCGCGCCCGCGGGCGCGGAAATACTCGGCCGCGCCCGGCTGCAGCGAGGGGTGGGTGAAGGTGTTTCCGCTCACGCTGTAGCCGTGGATCATCACCAGTGGCGCGGCCTCGGGCCGTGCCGCGGCGGCGTCCGGGGCGTAGCGGCTGAGGCGGATCTTCACCGGCGCGCCGCGCTCTTCGTCGACGACGATCTCGGTGACCTCGGGCGCAATCCGGCCGCCGGCGATCGGCCCCGGCAGGCGCTCGGGCTCGACCCGGTTCTGATTCTCGGGCTGGCGGAAGGTCCAGAGGTGCAGGGCGGCGAGCAGCCGCGCCATGTACAGGCCGAACGAGGTGAGGTCGGCCAGCGCTAGGACCGCGTCGTGCTGTTTCGTGATTTCGACCAGCGGCACCTCGATCGCGGCGAAATAGCGCAGGTCGACGCCGAGCACGGGCCGCGCGCCTTCGGGCAGGCCGGGCAGGGCAGCGAGCCTGAGTTCGGTGAGCTGGCGCCAGGGGTTGGCGCGGCGGTTGTAGGTCAGGCGCTTGAAGCCGGCGATCGGCGCGCCCGGGCGCAGCGGATGGCCGGCCATGCCGGTGAGCGCGGCCAGGCGGTCCGAACGCACCGGGCCCAGGCGCAGCCGGTAGTCCAGGCGCCGCACCTCGCCGGCGCGCGTGGCCAGGCGCAGCGTCGTGAGGAAGGCGGCGGGCAGGCTGGCCGGGGAGAGCCATCCGTCGGCCAGGGCCTGGAAGGCGTCGCGCCCGCCGCGGTTGCGCACGAACGCGAACCAGCCGCGCAAGAGGCGCCCGAGCGGGCGCGAGGCTTCGCGGCCGAAGACCGAGAGGCTGCCCGCGAGCTCGGCCTCGAACACCGCGTGCGACTGGCGCAGCGCCTCGTCCTGCGAGCGCAGGGCCAGGCGCTCCCATTCGGCGCCGTCGTACAGGCGCAGCCGCGATTCGGCGCCGACCACGTCCAGCCGGCGATCGAGCGTCGTCATCAGGCGGCGCAGCGGCACGGGCGCGTAGGCCAGCGTGAGCTCGACCACCATCGGCCGCGGCAGGCTGCCGCCCAGGTGCAGGGCGACGGCTCCGCGCAGGCGCTCGCGCACGCGGATCTCGGTCTCGGTCTCGGTCTCGGTCTCGGTCTCGGTCTCGGTCTCGGTCCTCGGCGCGGGCGCGGGCGCGGGCTGCGGAGTCGCGGCGGCGGGCCGGCGCAGCGGCATGGTCGGTCGTGGCCGGCCTGGGGCGTTCGCGCGTGCTGCCTGGGCGCCGAGGCGGATGCCGCCTTGCAGGCCCCAGTCGTCGCGCAGGCGCTCGGCCCCGCGCAAGGCCAGCGCCGCGATCGTCAGCGAGGGGTTGGCGCCGAGCGAGACCGGGACGATCGAGCCGTCGAGCACCGCCAGGCTGCCGAACCAGGGGTCGCGCGCGGCAGCGTTGCCGGCCGCGGCCGAAGGGGCGCCGCGGACCTCGGCCGAGGCGTCAGCGCGGGCTTGCGCCGAAGCGGGATCGCGGGCTTGTGAACAAGCGCCGACGCAGCTTGCTGCTGCAGCCTCGCCGAAGGCGCATGCCCAAGCGTCGTACACGCGGCCGAAGCCATCCACCACCCCCTCGCCGGCATCGCGCCCGATGGCGCAGCCACCCAGCGGGTGCACCGTCAGCACCGGCCCGCGGGGCTGGCGGGCCAGGGTTTCCAGCGCCGGCGGCAAGAGGCGCCACAGGGGGTTGGGCACGAGGCTCGCGCCACGCGCGCCAGCCAGGGCCTGCAGCCGCTGCTGGGCCTGGTCGAGCCAGCGCGAATCGCGCGCCTCGGGCCAGCGGATCTGCACGCCGCCGGCGCGCGGGCCCTCGGCCGGCGCGAGGCCGAGGCAGCCGCGCGCCTCGTCGTGGCCGAACACGCCCACGAGCAGGCTGCGCGCCATCGCCTCGGGGTCGACCGCGAAGGGGTCGAGCGCGCCGGGGTTGGCGCTGCGGTGCTCACTGCAGTCCGCGCGCGCGAGCTCGTTGAAGTGGCCCGCGGTCGTCACCGTCTCGTCGAACAGCCATTTCATCGGCCCCGGCACGGCGAAGTCCTGGACCAGGAATCCCGGCCCCTGGTCCGGGTCGTTCGGGAACTCGATCGCCCCGGTGATCGTCGGGCCGATGCCGCGGCCTTCGAGCGGCGTGGTTTCGTCGGCGCAGGACCGGGTGGGCCGCGCCAGGCCTCGAAGGGCGACGATGTTGTCGCCGTTGCAGGAAAAGCGCGCCCCGAGCGTCGGCGACAAGGCGAGCCGGTCGCTGCGCGAGCGCAGCAGGATCTCGCTGCTGCCCAGGGTGCCGGCGGCCAGGATCACGCGCCCCGCGCGCAGGACGAGCGGGCCGGGCTCGCGCTCGCGCAGCCGGGCGTCGCTGTGCTGGACCTCGATGCGCCAGGCGCCGCCTTCGCGCGCCAGGCGCAGCACGCTCGCGCCGGTGACGATCTCGGCCCCGGCGGCTGCGGCCAGGGCCAGCAGGTTGGCGTCGTGCGAGTTCTTGGCGCCGACGTTGCAGCCGGTCATGCAGTCGCCGCACAGCGTGCAGGCTGGCAGGGCGACGCCGGCGCTGTTGGCCTCGTCGGCCATCGCGACGATGAGGGGCACCGGGCGGCAATTGAAGTCGGAGCCCGCCACGGCACGCAGCGCGTCGAGCTTGGGCAGGCTGCCGGCGCGCGCCCCGGCATGGCGCGCGATCGTGTTGGCGACGCGCGCGCCGTCCGGCGCCGCGACTTCGCCCCCGAGCGCGCGCAGGGCACGGCGCATCGGGCTGTCCTCGTTCTTCGCGTCGCCACTGCCGCCGAGCGCCGCCAGCAACTCGAGCCAGTCCGCGCCTTCGAGGCCGTTCGGCCGCGGCTCGAGCAGCACCCCGGCATTGATGAGCGAGCCGCCGCCCAGGCCGTTGGCGAGCAGGGCCGCGACGTCGGCGCCCAGGCGCAGGTCGAACAGGCCCTCGGTGTTGCCGCTCACCGCGCCCGTGTCCTGGCGCGCGATGCGCCAATGCGCCGGCAGGTCCGACAGGCGCGAAGGAAAGTCTCCCGGCAGGTATTCGCGCCCGCGTTCGAGCACGGCCAGACGCAGCGGGCGGCGCCCGCCGCCGGGCTCGGCGATCGTGCTGCCGGCGAGCACCGCCGCGGCGACGCTGCCGCCGTAGCCGCTGCCGACGACGACGACGTCCCAGGCCGGCGCCGCGCCTTCGCTCCAGAGCGAGGACAGGCTGCGCGACAGCGCCGGCCGCGGGCGGCGCGAGGCGTCGTCCATCGCCGCTTCGGGCTGGCCCGGATCGCTCACCGCGTCCCTTGCGCCGCGGGCTCGGGTTCGAGCGCGGCCAGCAGGTCGGCCAGCGCCACCGGCTTGTGCAGGAGCCGGATGCCGGCGGCCTCGGCGTCCTGGATGCGGTCGGGGGCGGTGTCGCCGGTGACGAGCGCCACCCGCACCCCCGGTTGCAGCGCCTGCACGGCGCGCAGCGCGATCAGGCCGCTGTCGTCGCCGCGCAGCCTGAAGTCCGAGAGCACGGCGTCGAGGCGGGTCGAGGCGGCGATGCGGGCGGCGTCTTCGCTGCCCTCGGCCAGCAGCACCTTGCAGCCGAGTTCATCCAGCAGCAGGCGCATGCTCTCGCGCACCTGCAGTTCGTCGTCGATCACGAGCACGGCAAGGCCTGCGGGCAGGGCGAGCCCGGTGCGGGGGTCGGCGCGCGCCGGCGGCTCGCTCGCCAGCTCCGGCAGGCGCAGCGTGACGGTCGTGCCCGCGCCCGGCTGCGAGGCGAGCGTCACGCCCACGCCGAGCAGCGAGCACAGCCGGCGCACGATCGACAGGCCCAGCCCGAGCCCGCGCGAGCGGTCGCGCTCGGTGTTGCCGATCTGGTAGAACTCGAGGAAGACCCGCTCCTGCTCGGCCTCGGCGATGCCGATGCCGCTGTCGGCGACCGACAGCAGCGCGTCGCCGCCTTCGCGCCGCACCGCGATCTCAACGCTGCCGCCGCGCGGCGTGAACTTGAAGGCGTTCTCGGTGAGGTTGCCCAGCACCCGCATCAGCAGCGCCGAATCGGTGCGCACGCTCGGGTCCGCCGCCAGCGTGAGCCGGTACTGCAGGCCGCGCTCGCGCGCCAGCGGTGCGAACATCGCGTGGTGCGAGGCGGCGATGCGGTCGAGCCGGTGCAGCGCGAGGTTCGGCCGCACGGCGCCGGCGTCCAGGCGCGAGATCTCGAGCAGCCCGTCGAGCTGGGCCGAGAGCGACTGGCTGACGCTGGCCAGCAGCGAGACGATCTCGCGCGAGCGCGCGTCGAGCGCGCGCAGCGAGAGCGCGGCCACGAGCGTGTTCATGCTGTGGATGGGCTGGCGCAGGTCGTGGCTGGCCGCGGCCAGGAACTGGGTCTTGGCGCGGTTGGCCTCGCCCGCCTGTTCGAGGGCGCTCGAGAGTTCGCGGTTGAGCTGCTGCTCGCCGTAGCGGATGCGGCACGACTCCTCGAACACGCGGTAGTTCTGGCGCGCGATGCTCACCAGGAAGAGCAGGAAGGCGACGATGAGCGCGGCCAGGCCGAGCGCGTCCAGCGGCCTGGCGGCGTCGCGCGCCACCAGCGTCCAGGCCCCCGCCAGCGGCAGCAGCATCGGCGCGGCGAAGGCGAGGAAGACCTTGCGGAAACCCGCCGTCGTGGCGACCGAAGCCGTGGCCGAGGCGAGCAGCACGATCGAGACCGCGGCGCGGCCGATCTGCGAGAACTGCGCGAAGCCGACCAGCGGCAACGCCATCAGGACGCCGTTGAGCGCCAGCACCGCGACGATGCGCCCGGTCTCGTGGGCGCGTCCGGCACCGCGCACGAAGGCCTCGGTCCAGAAGAAGCGCCACAGCGTCACCAGTCCGGCCAGGGCGATCCAGGCCAGGGGCGCGCTGCCGCCGCTGCGCTCGAACCAGAGCCAGGCCACGAGCGCGGCCGCCGCCAGCAGGCCGAGCTGGGCGCGCCGGCTCTGGCTCAGGAACATCTCGACGAAGCGCTGGTGGATGAAGTCGCGCACCGCGGCTTCGTCCGCGGCGCGCTGGCCTTCGGGCGGGGGAACGGGCTTCATCGACCGATGCCGCGCACCGCGGCCCGGGTGCGGCCGCCGAAGCCGTGGCCTGTGCCGGTCAGACTGAACTCGCCGTTTGCCATGGGGGCTCCGTTGCGAAGGCACTCTAGCATCGGGTCCGAGGGGCAAGCATCCATCGCGCCGACGATGACGACGCCCGGTGCCGGCGCTTGCCCCCGCGCGCACGGCCGCGGCGGAATGCGGCGAGAATCCGCGCCCATGTTTGCGCAGTCCCTCTCGAGCCGCCTGGCGCGCCGCGGCATCCATTACGGCTGGGTCGTGATGGCGGTCGTCTTTCTCACCATGCTCTCTTCGTCGGCCGCGCTCGGGCTGCCGGGCGTCTTCCTGCGCCCGCTCGAACAGGAGTTCGGCTGGAACGCGAGCCAGGTCTCGTCGGCGCTCGCGGTGCGCTTCATGCTCTACGGCCTGCTCGGGCCTTTCGCGGCCATCCTGATGCAGCGCCTGGGGCTGCGCCGCGTCGTCTGCAGCGCGCTCGCGCTCATCGCCGCCGGCCTGCTGCTGGCGACGAGCATGGGCGCGCTCTGGCAACTCTTCGTGCTCTGGGGCCTGGTGCTCGGCGTGGGTTCGGGCTTCACCGCCATCGTGCTCGGCGCCACCGCGGCGAACCGCTGGTTCGACAAGCGCCGCGGCCTCGTGCTGGGGGTGCTCACCGCGAGCTCGGCCACCGGCCAGCTGATCTTCCTGCCGATGGTGGCCTCGATCATCGAGCACCACGGCTGGCGCGTCGCGGTCGCCCCCATCGTCGCCTGCTGCCTGGCCGTGGCCTTGCTCGCCTGGGCCTTGCTCGCCGAGCGCCCGTCCGACCTCGGGCTGCGCGCCTACGGGGCCGACCCCGCCGCGCCCGAGGCCGCTGCGCCGGCCTGGCGCCCGCGCTTTTCCGAGCCTTTCGTGCTCCTGGCCGAACTCGCGCGCAGCCCCGCCTTCTGGGTCCTGGCCGGCACCTTCTTCGTCTGCGGGCTCAGCACCAATGGCCTGATCCAGACCCACTTCATCGCCTTGTGCGGCGACCACGGGCTCGGCCCGGTGCCGGCGGCCTCGGTGCTGGCGATGATCGGCGCCTTCGACTTCATCGGCACGGTCTGCTCGGGCTGGCTCTCGGACCGCTTCGACAACCGCAAGCTGCTGTTCTGGTACTACGGCCTGCGCGGGCTGTCGCTGATGTGGCTGCCGCATTCCACGTTCTCGCTCTACGGCCTGTCGCTGTTCGCGATGTTCTACGGCCTGGACTGGATCGCGACCGTGCCGCCGACGGTCAAGCTCACGAGCAGCCTGTTCGACCGCCAGCGCGCGCCGATGATCTTCGGCTGGATCTTCGCCGCGCACCAGATCGGCAGCGCCACCGCGGCCTACGGCGCCGGCCTCGCGCGCACCGTGCTGCTGTCGTACAGCCCGGCGCTGTACGCCGCGGGCGCGGCCTGCATCGTCGCCGCGCTCGCGATCTTCCTGGTGCAGCGCCCGGGGCCGGGTGCCCGGGTGCCGGCGACGCCGCAGCCGGCACAGGCCTGAGGACCTCGGCGTGGCGGGGGCGCGGAGCCCGCGCGCTGCGACCGGTGCGACCGGTGCGACGGCCACGGCGACACTCGAGACCCTGCTCGCCCAGGCCCGCAGCTGCCGCCACTGCGCCGGCCTGCTCGCGCACGCGCCGCGCCCGGTGCTGCAGGCGGGCCGCGGCGCGCGCATCCTCGTCGCCGGCCAGGCACCGGGGCGCAAGGTGCACGCCAGCGGCATCCCGTTCGACGACGCCAGCGGCGTGCGCCTGCGCGTGTGGATGGGCATCGAGCCCGCGGTCTTCTACGACCCCGAACGCATCGCGATCCTGCCGCTGGGCTTTTGCTATCCCGGCCGCGGGCGCTCGGGCGACCTGCCGCCGCGGCCCGAATGCGCGCCGCTGTGGCGCGCGCCGCTGATCGCGGCCCTGCCGGCGATCGAACTCACGCTGGCGATCGGCCGCAGCGCGCTCGACTGGCACTGGCCGGCGGCGCGCCGGCGCACGCTCACCGAATCGGTGCGGGCCTGGCGCGAGGCCGGGCCGGCGCTGCTGCCGCTGCCGCATCCGAGCCCGCGCAACAACCTCTGGCTCGCGCGCAACCCCTGGTTCGAGGCCGAACTGCTGCCAGTGCTGCGCGAGCGCGTGCGCACGGCGCTCGGCGGCGCCGGGTCGGCCGGATCGGGCTGATCCGAGGCCGCGGTCGCCCTCTCGACGAGGCGGCCGGGGCGGGCGCGCGCGGCGCCTTGTGGGCCACGAAGAGGCCCCAAGCGGCCCTTGGGGCGGGCCGGGCGCAGGCCGGCCGCAGGGGGCGCTCAGTTCGCGATCGAACCGGCGTCGATCTCGACCCAGGTCGAGACGCCCCCGGCGCGCACCACCACCTTCAGCGGCAGGCCGTCGGCCGGCATCGCGGCGGCGCTGAAGCGCATCGCGGCGGGGTCGAAGGCGAGCCAGTCGGGCAGCGGGCTGCCATCGGCCAGCGCGGCGCGCGCCGGGGTGCCCTGGCCGAGCAGGGTCTGCGCCGTCGCCGCCGGCAGCGTGAACTCGAAGCCGCCGCTCTGCACGGCCTGGCGCGGCAGGGTCACGCTGATCCAGCCCGCAGTCCCGGCCGCGGCGGGGCGCAGCTGGGTCACGAGGGCGTTGGCGCCGGCCGCGGCCGAATCGGCCGCGG
>JAGWTS010000265.1 GCA_028868875.1 Burkholderiales bacterium
GCGCGCCGCGACACGCTGGCCACCGAGCGCGAACGGCTGGCCTGGCAGATCGGCGAGCTCGAGCGGCTGGCGCCGGCCGACGGCCAATGGGACGCGATCAACGCCGAGCATGGCCGGCTGGCGCACGCGCAGGCGCTGATCGACGGCGCGCGCACGGCGCTGGCGGCCGTCGACGAGGCCGACGACAGCGTGCGCGCGCAGCTCGCGCGCGCCCTCGCCGCGGTCGACGCGGTGCTGCACCACGACGCCGAGCTCGCCGGCGTGGCCGAGCTGCTGCGCGGCGCGCAGGCGCAGGTCGACGAAGCGTCGCATGCGCTGGGCGCCTACGTCGGCCATCGCGAGCCCGACCCCGAACGACTGGCCGAGCTCGACGCGCAGATCGGCGCCTGGGTGGCCGCCGCGCGGCGCCACCGGCGCACGCCCGGCGAGCTGCCGGCGCTGCTGGCGACCTGGCGGCAGGAACTGCAGGCGCTGGACGCGGCGGCCGACCTCGACGCGCTGGAGCGGCGCGCCGCCGCCGCCGAGGCCGCCTGGCGCAGCGAAGCGCAGCGCGTGTCGAAGCAGCGCCGCGCCGCGGCCCCGCGGCTGGCCGCGGCGGTGACGCAGGCGATGCAGGCGCTGGGCATGGCCGGCGGCCGCTTCGAGGTCGCGCTGCTGCCGCACGACGAGCCGCAGGCCTGGGGGCTCGAGGGGGTGGAGTTCCGCGTCGCGGGCCATGCCGGCAGCACGCCGCGGGCGCTCGGCCGCGTCGCCTCCGGCGGCGAGCTCTCGCGCCTGGCGCTGGCGATCGCGGTGACGACGGCGCAGCGCGGCGCCAGCGCGGCGCTGATCTTCGACGAGATCGACGCCGGCGTCGGCGGCGCCGTCGCCGACAGCGTCGGGCGCCTGATGAAGCAGCTCGGCCGCAGCCACCAGGTGCTGGCGGTGACGCACCTGGCCCAGGTCGCGGCCTGCGCCGACCATCATTTCGTCGTGAGCAAGGGCCTCGTCGGCGCGGCCACGGTGAGCCGGGTCGAGCCGGTGAGCGGCGAGGCCCGGGTCGCCGAGATCGCGCGCATGCTCGGCGGCGAGCGCCTGGCCGGCACGAGCCGGGCCCATGCCCAGGCGATGCTGGGCGGGCAGTCCTCGTGAGCGCCGCGCGCGGCTCCCGCGCCTGCGTGCCGCGGCGGCGGGGCGAAGGAGGCCGCCACTGCTTCAGGCCCGACGCTTGGGCGAACTCGCGTCTGCGCCCACCACCTGCCAGACGTACAGTCCGCCCATGAGCGATTGGATGCCCCTGGGCGAGCAGCGCGGCGACGATGTCGTGCTCCTCACCGGCATTTCCGGTTCGGGCAAGTCGGTGGCCTTGCACGCCCTCGAGGACGCCGGCTATTTCTGCGTCGACAACCTGCCGCCGGAGCTGCTGCGCGAGTTCATCCGCCTCGAGCAGGCGCGTTTCACGCACCGCGTGGCGGTGGCAGTGGACGTCCGCACCGCCACCTCGCTGCCGCAACTGCTGCCGCTGATCGGCGAGCTGCGCGCCGAAGGCATCCAGGTGCGTCCGATCTTTCTCGACGCCAGCACCGACGCCCTGCTGCGGCGCTTCTCCGAGACCCGGCGCCCGCATCCGCTGACCGCGGTGCCGGCCGGCAGCGACACCTCGCGCGCGCTGGTCGAGGCGATCGACCTCGAACGCGAACTCCTCGCCGACCTGCGCGCCGTGTGCACTGTCATCGACACGAGCCAGTTGCGCCCGGCGCTGCTGCGCAGCTGGGTGCGCTCGCTCGTCGGCGCGCGCGAGACCGCACTCACCCTCGTCTTCGAGAGCTTCGCCTACAAGAACGGCGTGCCGCTGGACGCCGACTACGTGTTCGACATGCGCGTGCTGCCCAACCCCTACTACATCCGCGAGCTGCGCCCCCTGACCGGGCGCGACGCGCCGGTGGCCGCCTACCTCGAGCAACAGCCCGAAGTCAGCGAGATGCTGACCCAGGTCGAGACCTTTCTGCGGCGCTGGCTGCCGGCCTTCGAGGACGACCACCGCAGCTACCTCACCGTCGCGCTCGGCTGCACCGGGGGCCAGCACCGCTCGGTCTACGGCGTCGAATGGCTGGCGCGCCGTTTCGAGGCCGGCCACGCCACGCTCGTGCGCCACCGCGAGCTCGACGCCCGTGACTGAATCGGCCGCCCGTTCCGACGCGCTGCCGCTGTTTCCGCTGCAGACGGTGCTCTTCCCCGGCATGCGCCTGCTGCTCAAGGTGTTCGAGGCGCGTTACCTCGACCTCGTCTCCGGCTGCCTGCGCGAGCGAAGGCCTTTCGGTGTGCTCGCGCTGCGCAGCGGCGGCGAGGTCGGCACCGCGTCGGCGGCGGCCGAGATGGAGGAGGTGGGCGTGCTCGCGCGCATCGACGAGGTCGACAGCGAGACCAGCGGCATCCTGCGCCTGCGCTGTACCGGCACGCTGCGCTTTCGCCGCAGCGCCGAGCCGCAGCGCCAGGCCGACGGGCTCTGGACCTGCGCTTGCGATGAGTTGGCCGCCGACGCGCTGCATGTGCCGGGCGCGGCGATGATCCAGACGGTGCGCGCGCTTGCCGCCGCGATCAAGAGCCTGGGCGAACAGGGCCGCTCGCCTTTCGACGCCCCTTACCGCTTCGACGACTGCGGCTGGGTCGCCAACCGCTGGTGCGAGTTGCTCCCGCTGCCGCTGGCGGCCAAGCAGAAGCTGCTCGAGATCGACGATCCGGTGCTGCGCCTGTCGGTGGTGGACGGGTTCCTGCGCGACAAGAAGGTGGTGGTCGATTGAAGTTTTCAGCCCTATCGCCCGGCGCCGCCCCGGGCCTGCGCCGCCTCGCCTGCGGCATCGGCTTCGGCGCCTGTGCCGCGCTCGCTGCACAGGCCCAGCCGACGGTCGCCGTCCAGGTACACAAGAACGACGGGGCCATCGTCGTCGACGTCCGGGCAGAGGTCGCGGCGCCGGTCTCGGTGGTGTGGTCGGTGCTGACCGACTACGACCACATGAGCTCGATCCTGAGCGACATCAAGGCCAGCGTCGTGAAGTCGCGGGACGGCAATCACCTCCAGGTGGCGCAGACGGCCGACACCCAGGTCGGCTTCCTGCACTTCAGCGCGTCGTCCCTGCGCGAAGTCGACCTCGTGCCGATGCGCGAGATCCGCTCGCACCTGATCAGCGGCGACTTCCAATCGTTCGACGGCACGACCCGGATCACCGAGCACGACGGCCAGACCACGATCGTCAACCACAGCGAATACGTCCCGAAAGCCTGGCTGCCGCCGATGATCGGTCCCTCGGTCATTCAAAGCGAGACCACGGCCCAGTACCGCGAACTCCTGGCCGAGGTGCTGCGCCGCCGCGGGGCTGTCGAAAGCAGCCCGGAAACGGCAAAGCCGGCCGCAAGCGGCCGGCTTTGAGGGGCGGGCCCCCGGACGAGCGCGTTCTCGCGACGCCGGAGATCGGCGCGCCGATTACTTCGCCGGGGTGGCTTCGCCGGTCGGGGCGACTTCGCCCTTCTTCTGGGCGGCGGCGATCTTCGCGCGCTGGGCTTTGTGGGCCGCACGGCGCTGCGCAAGGGTACCGACGGGCTTGGCTTCCTTCGTGGGGGCGGCGTCGCCGGTCTTGATTTCGCCCTTCTTCTGGGCGGCGGCGGCGGCGGCGCGGCGATGGGCGCGGGCGGCAGCCTTCTCGGCCGGCGTGACCTTGACCGCGGCCGGGGCCGATGCAGCTTCGGCTTGCTGCGCCATCACCGGCGCGGCCATCGTCAGGCCCAGAACCGCCGCGGCCACCGCGGACAGAATCATCTTCGTGTTCATGTCAATCCTTCGTGTTTCAAAGAAAATCCCGCATTTCTTGGTTCTGCAGGGCATTCGAAATTGTCAATGGGTGGTTCTGACTAGTCAAGCAAAGCAGATTTCGAGAACCCTTCAGCGATGCGCGCAGGCCACGGTCACACTTGACACTGATCTCGGCTTGGGTATCAGGGATGCGCATCAAGCAAACGGCGCAGCGGTGCCGGAAGGCCCATCTGAAGCGCCGCGCCGGGTTCGAACCAGCGGCCTTCAGGCAGGCCCTGTGTCACCGCGGCGCTGCGCGCCCGCGGCGGCAGGCGCCAGCGCAAGGGCTGCAGGGTCCAGTCGAAGTGGGTCAGCGCGTGCTCCAGCGGGGGCAGCCAGCTGCCGTGCCCGGGCCAGGCCCCGGCCGCCGCTTCGAGCGCCGGCACCGATTCGAATTCGGGCAGGCTCCACAAACCAGCCCAGACACCGCTCTCGGGCCGCCGGCTCAGCCAAATGCGCCCACCCTGTTCGAGCCAGAGCCAGGCGTTGCTGCGGCGCCCGCGGCGCAGCTTGCGGGTCTTGACCGGATACGCCTCGGGCCGGCCCTGGGCATGCGCGACACAGTCCGTGCGCAGCGGGCAGGCCTCGCACAAGGGCCTGCGCACGAGGCAGACGGCGGATCCCAGGTCCATCAAGCCCTGGGTGTAGGCCTCCACATCGCGCGCCGGCAGGCGCTCGACCGCCGCCTGCCACAAGGCGCGCCGCCCTGCCGCCTGCGCGAGGTCGGCCTCGAAGCCGGTGGCGCGCGTCAACACCCGCTCGACATTGCCGTCGAGGATGGCCGCGCGCTCGCCGAAACAGAACACCGCGATCGCGGCGGCTGTCGAGCGGCCGATGCCGGGCAGGGTTTCGAGTGCGGCGCTGGTGCCGGGGAAGCGCCCGCCGTGCGCGCCGACCACGGCGATGGCGCAGCGGTGCAGATGGCGCGCCCGGCTGTAGTAGCCCAGCCCGCTCCAGGCCGCCAGCACCTCGTCCAGGGGCGCCGCCGCGAGCGCCTGCACGTCGGGGAAACGCTCGAGGAAACGCGCGTAGTAGCCCAGCACGGTCGCGACCTGGGTCTGCTGGAGCATCACCTCGGAAAGCCACACCCGGTAGGGGTCGCGCGTGCCCTGCCAGGGCAGGTCATGCCGCCCATGCTCGCGCTGCCAGCGCTGGACGCGGCGCGCGAAAGCGCCCGCCGGCATCAGGCGGCGTCCCGCCGCATCGGGAGGTCGAAAGCCGCCGCTTGCGGCGTGCCGGCACGCCGGCGCGCCAGGGCCAGCAGCTCTTCGCTCTGGCGCTCGAGCCGGCGTTGCAGCTCGCCCAGGCGCTGTTCCTGCGATTCGACTTCGCCGATCCGCTCCTCGAGCTCGCCCGAGGCGGCCTGGATGCGTTCGAGCGCCTCGCGCCGACGCTTGAAGGAACGGCGGCGCTCGCGCAACTGGGTGTCGATCTGGTTCGAGGCCGATTTGCTCCAGAGGTCGAGTTCGCCGGCGGCGCTCTCGAAGACCACCCGCAGCTTGGACAGCAGCATGCGCCGGAACTGCTCGAAGAAGCCGGGAACCATCATGCGCCAGGCCTGCGACAGGCCCAGGTAGCGGCTGTAGTTCTGGTCGATGAGATCGAGCTCGGCCGTGAAGGGCTCGAGCTGCGGCGGCACCGAGAGCGTGAACGCGAAGCCGAACTCGGCGTTGAGCTGCAGAAAGCTCGCGTCGAGCATCTGGCGCATCTCGTCGGCCTGGGTCGAGGCCTGGCGAAAGCGCAGGCGCAGGCGCTCGAACAGGTCGCCAAAGGCGCGCCGCGCGCCCAGGCTGAACGGGCCGCCGCCGATGGACGACTGCATCGTCGCCACCTCGCTGCGCAGGGCATCGCTGGACAGGCGCGCCAGCACCGCGCGAAGCTGGCGCCCCTGGACCGCACGCAGCGCCGACAGACGGGTCGTGCAGGCTTCGAATTCGGCGGCCTCGGCATCGACCCGCTGGAGCATCAAACGCACCTTACCGCTGCTCTTGCCGCGCAGCCCGCGCAACTCGAGCGTCTGCTCGGCCTGCTGGCGCCGGCGGTCGCCCAGGCGCCGTTCGGCCGCGGCGCGCAACTGGGCCACCGCAGCGACCGTGGCCTGCAGCAGCAGGTCGTGCTGGCGCGGCAGCAGTTCGGCGCTGAGCGCCGCCTCGAGATCGAGCAGGCGGCTGCGCGCGAGGCCGGCGGGGTCGCGGTTCACCCGTGCCGCGAGCGCATCGCGCGCCGAGAGAGGGAAGACCCGCGCGCGCGCGATGCCCAGCGTCGCGGCAGTGAGATCGCGCTGGCGCTCGATCTGGGCCTCGACCTCGGCCGCGGTCGCCAGTGGGTCGACGAGCGAATCGATCTTGTTGAGCACGACGAAGCGTTCGAGCGCCTCGCCCGCGAGGTGCTCGCGCCAGATCGCGAGGTCCGAGCGCGTGACGCCCGTGTCGGCCGCGAGCACGAACACGGTCGCATGGGCCGAGGGCAGCAACGACAGGGTGAGCTCGGGCTCAGCGCCGATCGCGTTGAGCCCCGGGGTATCGAGCACGACCAGCCCGCGCTCGAGCAGCGGATGGGGAAAGTTGATGAGGGCGTGGCGCCAGGCCGGAACGTCGACCTGCCCGTCGGCCTCGACCTGCGGGTTGTCCTCGGGATGCTCCTCGCTCCAGAGCCCGAGCCGGGTCGCCTCCTCGATGCTCACGCGGCGTGTGCGCATCACGGCGGCCAGCGCCCGCGCCACGTCGTCGCTGTCGCTGGGGTCGAGTTCGATCCGCTGCCAAGCCTCGGGCGTGGCGCGCAACTCGGACAGGGCCTGTCCGCGCAGCCGCGTCTCGATCGGCAGCAATTGCAGGCTCGGCCGCTGCGCGCCGTCGTGGAACAGCTCGACCGGGCACATCGTCGTGCGCCCGGGCGTCGCCGGCAGCATGCGCCGGCCGGCCTCGGCGAAGAAGATCGCGTTGATGAGCTCGGACTTGCCGCGCGAGAACTCGGCGACGAAGGCAAGCACGAGCTTGTCGGACTGCAGGCGCTGGCGCAGCGTCGCCAGCGTCGCCGCCACCGATTCGTCGGCGAGGTCGTTGTCGGCGAGAAAGCGCGCCAGCGCGGCGGTGCCGCGTTCGAGTTCGGCGCGCCAGGCGGCCAGCGCATCGAGCGTTAGGGCGATCGAACTCTGCATCGGGTGGCCATTCGGATTCTCGGGCGATGCTAGCTCAGCCCCACGGGCTTGCAAGCCGCGCAACTCCCAGGCGGGCCGCAGATGTCACGAAGATCAGCGCCTCTGGCAGCCCGGGCAGAAGTAGCTGGCGCGCTGGCCCTGCACCCGGCGCTGCAGCAGCACGCCGCAGCGCGGACAGGGCTGGCCGGCACGTCCGTAGACCCGGGCCTCGAGCTGGAAGCCGCCGGCCACGCCCTGGGCGTCGTGGAAATCGCGCAAGGTCGAGCCGCCGAGTTCGAGCGCGCGCGCGAGGGTGGCACGCACCGCCTCGAGCAGCTTCGCCGCGCGCGGCCGGCTGATGCGGTCGCTGCGCGCCCCCGGGTGAATGCCGGCCGCATGCAAGGCCTCGCAGGCGTAGATGTTGCCGGCGCCGACCACGGCCGCGCCCGACAGCAGCACCGCCTTGATCGGCGCGCGACGGCGCTGCAGCGCGGCGTGGAAAGACTCCGGCGTGAGCGCCGGGTCGAACGGCTCGGGGCCGAGCGCGCCGAGCAGCCGCGCCGCCGGGTCGGCATCGAGCGACTCGGACCAGACCACCGCGCCGAAGCGCCGCGGGTCTGTCAGGCGCAGCGTGCCGCGGCTCGTCTCGAGGTCGAAGTGGTCGTGCGCTCCGGCCGGGGGGACAGGAGTTGCGAGCGAGAGCGAACCCGACATGCCCAGGTGCAACAGCAGTCCGCCCGCCGGATTGCCGCGGTGTAAAGGCAGCCAGAGATACTTGCCGCGGCGCGCGACCGGGCCGATCATCGTTCCGAGCAAGGCCTCGGGCTTGACCCCGAGCGGCCAGCGCAGCGGCTTGCCCAGGCGCACGCCCAGAACGGTCGCATCGCGCAAGGGGCGGTCGATTCCCCGGCGGGTAACCTCGACTTCGGGGAGTTCGGGCATCCATCCATTATGTGAGAATGACCTGCTTGTCGCCGGGAGTCCCGATGCCTTTGAATCCGAGATGGCGCAGTGCCCTCGGCACCCTGGTCCTGCTGGCCGTCGCGGCCGGTTCGGGCCCTTGCCTCGCGGCCGATGCGGCCGCCAAGACCCCGCCCCTGAACTCGGCCCTCGACGCGCCGCTGCTGTATCAATTGCTCATCGGCGAGATCGAGCTCGGCTCGGGCGAACCGGGCGCGGCCTACGAGGTCATCCTCGACGCCGCGCGTCGCACCGGCGACGACCAGCTCTTCAAGCGCGCCGTCGACATCGCCTTGCAGGCCCACGCCGGCGACCAGGCACTCACCGCCGCCCGCGCCTGGCACAGCGCGAATCCGAAATCGCTCGACGCCCTGCGCCTGGAGCTGCAGATCCTGTCGGCGCTGAACCGCCTGGGCGAAGCGGTGAAGCCGGCGCAGGACCTGCTCGCGCTCACCCCGCAAGCCGATCGCGGCAGCCTGATCGCCGCGCTGCCGCGCTTCGTCGAACATGCGAGCGATCGCAAGCAGGGCGCGGAGCTGCTGGAAAAGATCCTGCGCCCCGACCTCGACCTGCCGGCCACCCGGGTTGCGGCGCGCGTGGCGGTAGGGCGCGGCTGGCTCGCGGCCCAGGACCCGGCGCGCGCGCTCGACCTCGCGCGCCAGGCCCATCTCGAAGCCCCGGCGGCGCCCGGTCCGGCGCTGCTGGCGCTCGAACTCATGCCCAGCAAGCCCGAGGCCGAGACCATCGTCACCGACAC
>JAGWTS010000266.1 GCA_028868875.1 Burkholderiales bacterium
AACAGCGCCAGCACGCGCTCCGGCCGGTACAGCGGCTCGAGCCCGCGGTTGGCGAAGAACAGCCAGGGCGATTTCGCGGGCGGCGCCGGCGGCATCGCCTCCAGGCCGAAGGGAAAGGTCATTACCTCGGCCGCGCCGAGTTCGGTCATGCGCCGCGCCATGTAGGCCGAATCGCTCGTCGTCAGCACGCATTCGCGCAGCACGCGGCGCGTCAGCCAGCGGTAGGCCGGCGAGCGGTCGGGCGTCACCAGGATGTCGCTGCCCCAGGCCGAACCGACGACGCGGGCGCGCAGGCGCCAGAAGCGCCGGGCAAGCCAGGCCAGCGTGCCGTGCGAGGTGAGGTAATGCGCGTGCAGCCAGTCGGCATCGACGCGCCTGAGCCAGGCGCCCAGGCGCGGCAGCGTGGCCAGCACCGCGACATTGCCGCCGGCGTGCGCGGCCTCGTGGCCGAGCGCCAGGCGACGCTCGGGCGCGACCAGCTCATCGAACCCGGGCAGGAAGCCGCGGCTCGAAGCCACCCAGAGCTCGACCCGCCGCGCCGCCAGCGCCCGCGCCCATTTCAGCAGGTGCGGGCTCAGCCCATCCCCGATCAACACGATGCGCATGGTTCAGGCGTCGGGCGCCTCGGCGGGTGCAACTCCGGCCCAGGCCTCGTAGCGGGCGCGCCATTGCGGATGCTCGGCAAGCAGCCGGGCATCGGCATCGCGCGTGTCGCCGACGACCACGGCCGGGTTGCCGCCGATCACCGCGAAGTCCGCAAACTCGCCGCGCACGCGGCTGAAGGCCTGCACCAGGCAGCCCTTGCCGATGCGGGTGCCGGCTTCGATCAGGCAATGCGGGCCGATGTAGCTGTAGGCGCCGATGCGGACCTCGCCCGCGACGAAGCCGGGCCGCGCATCGGCAGCTTCCGTGTAGGCCTCGCCCATCAGGCGCAGGCTGCGGTGCGAGCTGTGGCTCACGATGCTGACGTAGTTGGTGATCTGCACGCCGGCCTCGATGCGCACGCCGTGGCTGGCTTCGATGAAGTTGAAGTGGCCGATGAAGACGTTGTCGGCCAGCACCAGCCCCTGGCCGTTCTCGATGCAGGTGCTCGGCGAGATGCGCGTGCGCGGCAGCGGCCGGCCGTCGGCCGCGGCCTCGCCGAAGACGATGCGAAAACCGAGCGCGCGCACGAGGGCGCGGCGCAGCCGGTTCAGGCGGGACCTAAGCATCCCCGACATCGTGCCTCCAGTGGACCAGGGTCCAGAAATACGAGCCGAAGTAGACCACCATCGCCGCCGAGACGGCCCAGGCGCCGCCGATCAATCCGCCCCAGTGCAGCCCGAGCCCGAGCGCGGCGATGAACGCCACCTGGCCGGCGAGCGCGAGCTTGAGCGCCCAGGCCTGGGCGCGCCAGGCGAGCGTGACCACGGCCAGCGGCGCGGCGACGAAATGCACGCCGATGTAGGGCGCGAGCGCGCGCGCGAGTTCGCCCGCCGCGCGCCAGCGCTCGCCGAAAGCAAGCGCGAACAGCGCCGGGCCGAACAGCATCAGCGCCAGCGTCAAGGGCAGCGCAATCGCCGCGAGCGTGAGCATCACCCGGCGCAGCGCCGCCTGGGCCTCGGCGCCGGTCGCCTCGACCAGGCGCGGATACAAGGCCTGAGACACGGCGCCTCCGACGAGCGAGGCCGGGGCCTTGATGTAGCGCAGCGCCAGCCCCCAGTAGCCCGCCGAGGCCGCGCCCGCCAGCGCCGCCACCGTGATCACGGCGAGCGTGTCCTGCAGCGCGCCGGCAAACGCATGCGGAGTGTTGAAGAGCGGGAAGTCGCGGTGCTGGCGCGCCGCGGCCATCCAGTCGCTGCGGCGCGTGCGCCACAGCGCCTTCCAGCCGCCGGCCGGCGCCGGACGGCGCAGCCAGGCCAGCGCCACGGCGCCGGCGACGATGGGACCCAGCACCAGGCCGACCATGACCGGCAGCACCAGCCCCGCCGCGAGCTGGACCAGCGCGGCGCCGCCGTATTGCGTGAAGCGGCTTGCCGAGAGCGCGGCGAAGCGCTCGTTGCGCGTGGCCCAGAGCGTGAGCCATTGCAGCGCCCCGGCGACCGCCACGGCCAACGGCAGCCAGAGCCAGGTCGCCGCCAGGCCGGCCGCCACGCCGACCAGCACCGCGAGCACGGTCGCCGCGGCCACCGCCACCAGCACGCGCAGGCACAAGCCCATCAGATGCCGGGCCTCGGCCTCGCCGCGCGCCAGCGGCAGCGCGAACTCGAAACGGGCGCAGGCGACGACCGCGATGTTCGCCGCCACCGCCGCGAACACCGCATAGCGGCCGTATTCGGCGGGCGGGTACAGGCGGGTGAGCGCGGGCCCGAGCGCGAGCGGCAGCGCCTGGGCCGCGACCCCGCCAGCGAGCAGGGTCAGGCTCGCCCGCACGAGTCCCATGGTGCGGCTGGTCAACTCAGTTCCCGGTGGCGATCATGACCCGCCGCAAGCATGAATCAGCGGTTCGAGCGGACGCCGCGGCAGCGGCTCGACCGGGCCGCGGGCGTCGCCCTGCCGCAGGGTCTGCGGACGGACACAGCGGCGCAGCAGCGGCCCGGTGCCTGTCGCGGACCCGTCCGCCTGCAAGCGGTTGGGCCCGCCTAAGGCGCGTCGGCGGAGAGTCACTTCAACGCTGCGTCGCGCCGCCGGCGAGCGCGCGCCGCAGCGCCGCGGCGACCCGGTCCTGGTCGGCCTCGGACAGGTCCGCGCTCATCGGCAGGCTCAGCACCCGCGCCGCCAGCCGCGCTGCCACCGGCCTGGCGCCGCTGCCGGCGTAGGCCGCGTAGGCCGGCTGGGCGTCGAGAGGCAACGGGTAATGCACCGCCGTCGGGATGCCCTCGGCCTTGAGCGCCGCCTGCACCGCGGCGCGATCGTCGACCAGCACCGTGTACTGGGCCCAGACCGAATCGCGGTCGGGGCGCAAGGCGATCTGCTCGATGCCTTCGAGCAAGCGGCGGTAGCGCGCGCCGATCGCAGCGCGGCGTTCGAGCTCCCAGGCGAAGCGGCCGAGCTTGGCGAGGACGACGGCGCATTGCAGCGTGTCCATGCGCCCGCCCACGCCCAGCCGGGTGTGCTGGTAGCGTCCGCTCTGGCCGTGGACGCGGATCTCGCGCGCCGCCTGGGCCAGACGGTCGTCGTCGGTGAAGAGCGCGCCGCCGTCGCCGTAGCAACCCAGCGGCTTGCTCGGGAAGAAGCTGGTCGCTCCGAAGGTGGAGAGCGCGCAGGACCTGCGGCCCTGGTAGACGGCGCCGAAGCTCTGCGCGGCGTCCTCGATCACCGCGAGGCCGTGGCGCGCCGCGATGGCGTTGATCTCGTCCATGTCTGCGACCTGGCCGTACAGGCTCACCGGCATGATGGCCCGGGTACGCGGCCCCACCGCCGCCTCGATCAAGCGCACGTCGATGTTGGCGGTGTCGGGCTCGACGTCGACGAAGACCGGCCGCGCGCCCGCGAGCACGATGGTTTCCGCGGTCGCGGCGAAGGTGAACGGCGTCGTGACGACCTCGTCGCCGGGCTTCAGGTCCAGCGCCATCAGCGCGATCAGCAAGGCCTCGGTGCCGCTGGCCACGGTGATGCAGTGGCGCGCGCCGGTGAAGGCTTCGAGCGCGGCTTCGAGCTCGCGCACCTCGGGGCCCATGATGTACTGGCCATGGTCGAGCACGCGCTTGATGCGCGCGTCGATCTCGGATTCGAGCGCCGCGTACTGCGTCTTCAGGTCGGTGAACTGCATGGGCTCAGGGTGTCGCCTTCGAGGCGGTAGCGTTCGCCGGTGGCCGGGCACGCGGCCTCGCCCCGGCCGGTGGCGGGAAGTTCCAGGCGTTCGCCGTGGCGGCTCATCCAGCCGATGCGGCGCGCCGGCACGCCGACCATCAAGGCGTAGGCCGGCACGTCGCGGCTGACCACGGCGCCGGCGCCGACGAAGGCGTATTCGCCGATGGTCGTGCCGCAGACGATGGTGCAGTTGGCGCCCAACGTCGCCCCGCGCCGCACCCGCGTGCGCCGGTACTCGTCCTTGCGCGGCACGGCCGAGCGCGGGTTGTGGACGTTGGTGAACACCATGCTCGGGCCGCAGAACACGTCGTCTTCGAGCGTCACCGCGTCGTAGACCGAGACGTTGTTCTGCACCTTGACGTTCTCGCCGATGGCGACATCGTTGCCGACGTAGACGCCCTGGCCGAGCGAGCAGCGGGCGCCGATCTTCGCCCCCGCCGAGACATGGGCGAAGTGCCAGACCCGCGTGCCTTCGCCGAGCTGAGCCCCCGCGTCGACGATGGCGCTGGGGTGGACGAAGGCGGTCATCGGCGCGGGCGCTGCTAGAACACCAGCGGCAGGCCGACGCGGCAGCCGTCGCGCGCGCTGCGGTAGGCCGCGATCACGACCTCGAGCGAGCGCAGGCCTTCGTAGCCGTCGACCTCGGCCCGGCGTTCGCCGCGCAGGGTGCCGATCACGTTGTCGTAGTACAGCGGGTGGCCGAAGCCGTAGACCGAAGGCGTGGCGTAGCTCGCGTCGTGCACCGCCGCATCTTCGGGCAGGCTCTGGTCGAACTCCCAGTGCTCGATCTTGTTGACCGCGACCCCGCCCACGCGCACCGTGCCGCGCTCGCCGAGGATCGTGATGCTGCCCTCGAAGTTGCGGCCGTGGGTGAGCATCGTGACGTTGATCGAGGCCAGTCCGCCCTTGCGCAGGCGCAGCGACATGACGCCGGTGTCCTCGGCCTCGATGTCGCGCGCCAGTGTCGCGGTGTAGGCGTGGACGTTGTCGACCGGGCCGACGAGCCAGTCCACCATGTCCACGTAGTGGCTCGCCTGGTTCAGGAAGGCGCCGCCGTCGAGGTCCCAGCGCCCGCGCCAGGGCGCGTCGTCGTAGTAGCTCTGGGGCCGGGTCCAGAAGACGTTGACATTGACCATCGCGATGCGGCCGAAGCGCCCGCCGTCGACCGCGGCCTTGAGGCGCTGCAGCGTCGGGTTGAGCCGGTTCTGCTTGACGACGAAGAGCTTGACCCCGGCTTCGCGACAGGCGCGCACCATCTGCACGCCTTCGTCCCACTTCGTCGCCATCGGCTTCTCGGTGAGCACGTGGCGCCCCGCGGCGGCGACGCGGATCGCCTGGCGCGGATGCAGGCCGCTGGGCGTGGCGAGGACGACGATGTCGGCGTCGCAGCCCGCGAGCAGCGCCTCGAGCGAGTCGAAGCCCGCTGCGCCGCTGCGCGCCACCGCCGCGGCCAGCGCCTCGGGCCGGTTGTCGCAGACGGCCACGAGTTCGGCGCGCGCCGCGTGCTGGCGCAGCGATTCGAAGTGGTTGGCCGAGATGCGTCCGCAGCCGACGAGGGCGAAGCGGATCGGGCGGTCGACGATGGGCAGTCGCGGCGGGCTGGATTTCATGGAGCCGGGCATTTTACGGCGCGCGCCTAAAATTCCAGCGAAGGAAGACGTTCCCCTCGAAGCGCCAGCGAAGCCGGACCTGCGCGGCCGCCGCTCGGGGGCCCTGTTGCTTTGGCCGCCCCCAAGAAATCGAAATGAGTGACGACAACTCCCTGATCGCCGAACGCCGCGAAAAGCTGAAGGCCTTGCGCGCTGCCGGCGTCGCCTTCCCGAACGACTTCAAGCCCCGCCACCACGCGGCCGACCTGCACCACAAGCACGGCCAGGTGCCCAACGAGGAGCTCGAGCCGCAGGCCGTCAAGGTCGTCGTCGCCGGGCGCATGATGTTGAAGCGCGTGATGGGCAAGGCCTGCTTCGCGACGATCCAGGACGCGACCGGGCGCATCCAGCTCTACGTCACGCAGGACAGCGTCGGCGCCGAGGCGCTGGCCGACTTCAAGCGCTGGGACCTGGGCGACATCCTCGGCTGCGAGGGCACGCTGTTTCGCACCAAGTCGGGCGAACTCTCGGTGCGCGCCACCGGCCTGCGCCTGCTCACCAAGGCCCTGCGCCCCCTGCCCGACAAGTTCCACGGCATGGCCGACCAGGAGCAGAAATACCGCCAGCGCTACGTCGACCTGATCACCGACGACGCGGCGCGCGCGCGCTTCGTGGCGCGCAGCAAGGCGGTGAGCTCGATTCGCAACTTCATGGTCGAGCACGGCTTTCTCGAAGTCGAGACGCCGATGCTGCACCCCATCCCCGGCGGCGCCAACGCCAAGCCCTTCGTCACCCACCACAACGCGCTCGACCAGCAGATGTTCCTGCGCATCGCGCCCGAGCTGTACCTGAAGCGCCTGCTCGTGGGCGGCTTCGAGCGCGTGTTCGAGATCAACCGCAACTTCCGCAACGAAGGCATCTCGGTCCGCCACAACCCCGAGTTCACGATGATGGAGTTCTATGCGGCCTACTGGACGCACCACGAACTCATGGACTTCACCGAGGCCGTGCTGCGCCACGCCGCGCGCGCCGCCAGCGGCACCGCCGCACTGACCTACGCCGGCCAGGCGGTCGAGCTGGACAAGCCTTTCGCGCGCCTGTCGGTGCGCGATGCGCTGGTCGAGCACGCCGGGCTGACGCCGATCGAGGCCGACGACGCGACCCAGATCCACGCCAAGCTGAAGGCCCTGGGCACCGAGCCGCCCTCGCACTGGAAGCTGCCCGAACTGCAGTTCGGGCTGTTCGAGGCCGTGGTCGAAGCCAAGCTCTGGCAGCCGACCTTCATCGTCGACTATCCCGTAGAGGTTTCGCCGCTGGCCCGGGCCTCGGACAAGAACCCGGCCGTCACCGAGCGCTTCGAGCTCTTCATCACCGGGCGCGAGGTCGCGAACGGCTTCTCCGAGCTCAACGACCCCGAGGACCAGGCCGCGCGCTTCCAGGCCCAGGCCGCGAACAAGGAGGCCGGCGACGAAGAGGCGATGTACTACGACGCCGACTTCATCCGCGCCCTCGAATACGGCATGCCGCCGGCCGGCGGCTGCGGCATCGGCATCGACCGCCTGATCATGCTGCTGACCGACAGCCCGAGCATCCGCGACGTGATCCTTTTCCCGGCGTTGCGGCGCGAAGGCTGACGATGGTTGATTCGCGGCTGCACGACCTGGCCGCGATCGAGGCCGCGGTGTGGCGCGAGCTCGCCGCCGCACCGCAGCCCGGCCACGCCTGGCGCCAGGGCGTGCTGGCCACAACCGACGGCCGCGCCGCCGACGCCCGCACCGTCGTGCTGCGCGAGGTCGATCCCGAGGCGCGCAGCCTGCTCAGCTTCACCGACGCGCGCAGCCCCAAGGTGCGGCAGGTCGAGACCCATCCGCAAGGCATGCTCGTGCTCTGGTCGGAGCCGCTGGGCTGGCAGCTGCGCCTGGCGGTGCGCCTGGGCGTCGAGACAGCGGGGCTGCTGGTCTCGTCGCGCTGGGCCCGGCTGAAGATGACGCCGGCCGCCCACGACTACCTCTCGCCGATGCCGCCGGGCAGCCCGATCGAGCACCCGACGCCCGAGCGCGGCACGCGCGAGCATTTCGCCGTGCTCGCGATGGCGGTCGAGTCGATCGACTGGCTCGAACTCCACGCCCTGGGTCACCGGCGCGCGCGCTTCGACGCCGCCGGGCGGCGCTGGCTCGCGCCGTAGAGTCGTTGACACGCTCCGCAGCGCCGCGGCGCCTAGCGCTGCTTGAAGGCCGGCGCGCGCTTGGCGAGGAAGGCGGCCATGCCTTCCTTCTGGTCTTCGGTGGCGAAGAGCGAGTGGAAGACGCGGCGCTCGAAGCCCACGCCTTCGCTTAAAGCCCCCTCGAAAGCGCGGTTCACGCAGTCCTTGGCCAGCATCACGCTCGGGCCGCTCAGGGCGTTGATGGTCGCGGCGGCGGCCAGGGCCTCGTCGATCAGCTTGTCGGGCGCGACCACGCGCGAGACCAGTCCGACGCGCTCGGCCTCGGCCGCGTCCATCATGCGCGCGGTGAGCACCATGTCCATGGCCTTGCTCTTGCCGACTGCGCGCGGCAGGCGCTGGGTGCCGCCGGCGCCGGGGATGATGCCGATCTTGATCTCGGGCTGGCCGAAGCGCGCGTTGTCGGCGGCGATGATGAAGTCGCACATCATCGCCAGCTCGCAGCCGCCGCCGAGGGCGAAGCCGGCGACCGCGGCGATCACGGGCTTGCGCACCTGGCGCATCGTCTCCCAATTGCGGGTGATGAAGTTGCGCCGGGTCACGTCCATGTAGTCGTAGCCGGCCATCGCGGCGATGTCGGCGCCGGCAGCGAAGGCCTTCTCGCTGCCGGTGAGGACGATGCAGCCGATCGAGTCGTCGGCATCGAAGGCGAGCAAGGCGGCGCCGAGTTCGTCCATCAGCGCATCGTTCAAGGCGTTGAGCTGCTTGGGCCGGTTCAGGGTGATGAGGGCGGTGCGGCGCGCACCGTCGCCGCGCACTTCGGTGAGGATCAGGGGGTCGGACATGGGGCTCTCCAGGGCTGTGCCGAACTATGCCTCAACGCCCGGGTTCCGCCTGCAGCGGCAGGCTCGCGATCGTCAGGTCGACGAAGGTCGTGGGGCTCTGGTGGATGAGGATGCGCAGCGGCAGGTACTGGTAGGCGGGCGCAACCCAGATCTCGGCCGTCATCTCGAGGCCCGGGCGCGGTTCGCGCCGCGGCTTGACGTGCAAGGTGTCGACCGCGCCGAAGCGGGTGTACAGGGTCTCGTGGTCGAGCACGTCGTAGGTCCAGC
>JAGWTS010000267.1 GCA_028868875.1 Burkholderiales bacterium
GCGTCGCCGACGCGCACCGGGGCGCGGAACTCGAACTGGCTGCCGGCCCACATGCGCCGCGGCAGCGGCACCGGCGGCAGGAAGCCGCCGCGCTGGGCGTGGCCGTCGGCGCCGATCTCGCTCTGGCGGTGCATGGGCAGGAAGTAGAGCCAGTGCCACAGCGGCGGCAGCGGCGCGCCGTCGGGCACCGCGGCGGCCGGATGGTCCAGCGTCGCCGTCAGCGCCCGCACCGGCGTGGCGCCTATCTGGTCCTGCTGGGTCTCGCTGCGGCCGATCCAGGCGGCCAGGTCTTCGAGGGGATGGTTCATGTTCTTCTCCAAGGTCGGGCGGTGCGTCGGCGCAAGAGGTTGGGAGCGAAGTCTGGGGGCTGGGCGCTTGGACTTGAATTGCATTGTTCGGAAAGACTGATGCGCCGTGTGCATGAGCAAGGTCGCCACTGCAGCCGAACCCTGAGACCCGCGTGGCGACCGAGTCGGGGCCCGCACTGGCGCGGCTCGCACCTCGTCAATCCATGCATGAAGCGATGCAAAGCATGCAATTCTCCGGGCCACAGGGGGGTCCACATAATGAATCAGCTCGAATCCGATCGAGAGACCGCCCGTCGTTCGAGCCGCAGCGAGACCTGCTCGATTCCCAGAGACAAGGAGACCCATGTCCAGCATCAGCCTCAGCGAGCGGATGGACCGCCTGCCCATCACCGCAGCCCACCGCACGGCCATCATCGCCCTGGCCTTCGCGTATTTCTTCGAGTTCGCGGACCTGAATACCTTCGCCTTCGCCGCCCCGGGCGTCATGAAGGCCTGGGGCGTCGCCGTGGGCTCGGTCGCCTTCATCACCTCGGCCAGTTTCGGCGGCATGTTCCTCGGCGCGGTTTCGGGCGGGTGGCTGGCCGATGCGGTCGGTCGCAAGCGGGGGTTGATCCTGACGATCTCCTGCTATGCACTGTTCTCGCTGCTCAATGCCGCCTCCTGGAACGTGGCCTCGCTGGCCTTGTTCCGCTTCCTCACCGGCGTCGGCCTCTCGGGCATGACGGTCATCGCCAACACCTACGTCAGCGAGTTCTTCCCCGCCCGGGTGCGCGGCAAATACATGGGTCGCATCATGACCGTCGGGCTGCTGGGCATTCCCGCCACGGCCTGGATCGCGCGCGCCGTCGTGCCCATGGGCGATTGGGGCTGGCGCACCGTCTTCGTCTGGGGCAGCCTGGGCCTGTTCGCGCTCGCCTTCGTCGCACGCATGAAGGAGTCGCCGCGCTGGCTGCAGCGCCATCAGCGCCCGGCGCAGGCGCTCGAGATCGTGGAGGAACTCGAGGCGCAATCGGCGTCCAGGCCGCAGCCGGCGCGACCCGCGGCCGCGCCCTTGCGGCAGGAATCGGTCGACCCCGGACAACGCGTTCCGCTGAGCAAGCTGTTCGAGCCGGGCGAGCGCCGCCGCACCTTCACGCTGCTCGTCGCCTGGGTGTTCCAGACCCTGGGCTTCTACGGCTTCGTGGCCTGGGTGCCGACGCTGCTGGTCAAGCACGGCTTCTCGATCGTCAGTTCGCTGACCTATTCCGCTCTCATCGCCGTGTGCAACCCGCTCGGTGCCGTGCTCGCCTCGTACCTCGTCGAGCGCTTCGAGCGCCGCTGGTACCTCACGGTCGGCGGCATCCTGATCGCGGCCTTCGGCCTCGGCTTCGGCCTCTCGTTCCAGCCGCAGGCCATCCTGGTGTTCGGGGCGCTCGTCACGCTGAGCATCCAGGCCATGGCCGTGGGCCTGTACACCTACACGCCGGAGTTGTTCCCGACCGAGGTGCGCTCCACCGGCATGGGCCTGACCTACGGCATAGGACGCCTGGCCAACGTCGTCGGCCCCTTCATCGTCAGCTCGCTCTTCGCCGCGCGCGGCTACGTCAGCGTCTTCATCTACATCGCCGGCTGCTGGCTCGTGGTCTCGGCCGCGATCGGCCTCTTCGGCACCTTGACGACCGGGCGCTCGCTCGAAGCGATTCATTGAGCACGCGAAACCCTGGCGCCGCCGCAGCGGCGCCAGGGTTGGCGCGGGCGCTACAGCGCGCCGCCAAGTCTCTTCGGCAAGCAACAGAGGATCAGTCTTCGGCCAGCTTCAAGCGGCTGGGCTGGCGCTTCTCGATCGACCATTTCAACAGCGCCGCGACGCGGTACAGGCCGTGCGCGAACTTGCCGTAAGGCAGGGTCGCGAACAGCGCCATCACTGCCCCCAGGTGCAGGCACAACAGGACCACGAAGGCGGCGCTGCCGTGGCCGGCCGCCAGCGCCAGGCCGCTGACGGCGACCAGGAACAGCAGCGCGATGAAGCCGCGGTCCATCGGCCGCTGCGTCGGCTCGCCCTGCAGCGGGTGGCGGCGCAGGTTCAGCCAGCCCAGGCCGGCGCTGCCCAGCGCGAGGCCGATGCCGCCGGCGATGCCCAGCAGCTTGGGCAGGCTGTCGACGGCGTAAGGCGCCTCGCGGCCCAGCGCATAGTGGTACAGCGTGGCGACGCTGGTCGCCGCGAAACACAGCATGAAGCCGTAGAAGGTGGCGTGGTGGGCGCGCCGGCGCCACAGCGAGAAGGCGTCGTCCTCGTTGTTGCAACCGGCGCCATGGCCGCCGCCCAGGTAGGTCAGGCGCAGCGCGTGGCCGCCGGCTTCGGCCATGGCGGGCAGGCCGGCGCTGCCCGGAGCCTGGCCGCGCCAGAAGCGGCGCAGGCCCAGCGTCAGCGCGAGCACCGCCCAGCCCAGCACGGGCGCGAACAGCGCCACCATCAGCCCGTGCGGAAACACGGCGTACAGGCCGGCAGCGCCCGCGGGCCGCCCCAGCGCATCCAACCCGCCCCGGCGCAGCAGCGCCAGCAGCAGGAACAGCGCCAGGGCGCCGGCCAGCGCCGCGGCCAGCACCAGGCCGTTGCGCCGGTAGAGTCGGCCCAGGGCCGGCGGCCAGGCGTAGTCGGCATAGGTCTGGCCGCGCACGCGAGCCATGGCCTGCGGCACGTTGACCGCGAACTCGTGCGGCGGTGCGTACTGGCAGGCATGGAGGCAGGCGCCGCAGTGGTGGCACAGGTTGGCCAGGAAATGGGCGTCGGCGGGGCTGAAGGCCAGCCTGCGCGTCATCGCCGGGAACACGGCGCAATAGCCCTCGCAATAGCGGCAGGCATTGCAGATCTGCAGCACCCGGGCCACTTCGGCTTCAGCCGCCGTGGCGGCGCGCACCGGGGTCACGCCCTGCGCGCCCGGCTGGCCGTCGCCCAGGGCGGCGGCTTCAGCGACCAGTGATTCGAGCGGCGACATCGATGCCTCCTAAGCCGCGGCCACGGTAGCCGCTGCGGCCGCCGCGGCCTGGCGTCCGGCGATGCGGCCGAAAGCCGTGCCGATGGACATGCCGACGCCGGCCGTGTAGCCCTGTCCCAGCACGTTGCCGGCCATCATCTCGCCGGCGACGAACAGGTTCGCACTCGGCCGGCCGCCGAACTGCACCGCGCTGGCGGCGCCGACCTTCAAGCCCAGGTAGGTGAAGGTCACGCCCGGGCGCAGCGCATAGCCGTAGAACGGCGGCGTGTCGATGGGCAAGGCCCAGTGCGTCTTGGCCGGCGCCAGCCCCTCGGTGTGGCAGTCGTCGAGCCGGGTGTGGTCGAAATGGCCGACGCGGCAGGCCGCGTTGTAGGCGGCCAGGGTGCGGGCGAAGCGCGCCGGATCCAGGCCGAGCCGGGCCGCCAGCCCGGGCAGGCTGTCGGCCTGCACGCCTTCGAACACCGGCGGCATGAAGCGGCCCACCGCCTTGGCGTCGATGATGCTGTAGCCGATCTGCCCCGGCTGCTGCGCCACCAGCCGGCCCCAGATCGCGTAGCGCTTGGGCCAGAAGTCCTCGCCCTCGTCGTAGAAGCGCTCGGCGTCGCGGTTGAGCACGACCCCGAGCGAGACGCAGTCCAGCCGCGTGCAGATGCCGCCGTCGTACTGCGGGGCGCGGGCATCGATCGCCACCATGTGGGCCTGGGTCGGGTCGCCGACGGTGTCCGCGCCCTGCGCCATCATCTGGTCGAGCAGCACGCCGGTGTTGTAGCGCGTGCCGCGGATGAGGAACCGGTCGGCGGGCCACTCGCCGCGCGCGTTGCGGCCCCAGGCGGCGCGCAGCCAGGCGCGGTTCGATTCGAAGCCGCCCGCGGCCAGAACGCAGCTGCGGGCCGGGATGCGCTCGGCGCCGACCCAGGCGGCCGCGAAGCGCTCGCCGTCGAGCTCGATGCGATCCACCGGCGCCTCGTAGCGCAGCTGCACGCCCAGCCGCTGCGCGCTGCGGTAATAGGCGTTCACCAAGGCCTTGCCGCCGCCCATGAAGAACGCATTGGTGCGCGCCACGTGCAGCGCCCCCGACAGCGGGGGCTGGAAGTGCACGCCATGCGATCGCATCCAGGGCCGGCAGGTGGCCGAGGCACGGATCACGAGGCGCGCCAGCGTCTCGTCGGTCCTGCCGCCGGTGACCTTTTGCAGATCCTGCCAGTACTCTTCCTCCGGGTAGGCCTCGATCAGCACGTCCTGCGGCGCGTCGTGCATGCAGCGCAGATTGCGCACATGCATCGAGTTGCCGCCGCGCCAGGCCTGCGGCGCGGCCTCGAGCAGCAGCACGCTGGCGCCGGCCTCGCGCGCCATCAGCGCGGCGCACAGGGCCGCGTTGCCGCCGCCGATCACCAGGACATCCACCACTGCGAGCCTCCTTCGAGCCTGGCCGCACTGTAGGCAGGGGGCCGGCCGGGCGCCAGCGCGGGCGCGGCAAGGGGGTTTCAGGATTCGTGAAACGAGGCGCCGATCCAGCGCCCCTCGGCCACCAGCGCGCGCGCGACCTCGGTCAGCACGACGCGGGTGGCGAGCGCGGCCGGCGACAGTTCGTCGTCCGACAGGCTCACGAGCAGGTTCGGCCGACGCGCCTGCGCATTGCCGATCCGGGCCCAGGCCACGTCGTCGCCGCGCAGCCGCAGTGTGGCCGCGCCGGGCTGGATCGTCGCGCCCAGGCCGGCCGAGACGGCGTCCATCAGCAGCGCCAGGCCGTCGATCTCCGCCACCACCCGGGGCGTGCAGCGGGCGCGGGCGAAGGCCTGGTCGACCAGGGCGCGCAGGCCGTGCGGGCCGCTGGGCAGGATGAGCGGCAATTCGGTCAGCTGCTCGATGCGGGTGCGCGCGCCGGTCGGCAGGCCCGGCAGGCCGCGCCGGCCCATCACGTACAGCCGCTCCTGCAACAGCGGCACGACGCTCCAGCCCTGCGCCGGCTCGACCTGGAACATCACGGCGAGGTCGAGCTGGCGCGCCGCCAGCATCCGCCCCAGATGGCCCGACAGGCTTTCGACCAGATGCAGCCGCACCTCGGGGTAGCGCGCCCGCATCGCCGCCATCAGCGCCAGGCCGAGCACGCTCGCCGTCGAGGGCGCCAGGCCGACGCTGGCGTGACCCGACAGCCGCGCCTGCTGCGCGGCCCGCACGGCATGGTCGGCGTGACGCAGCGCGAGCTGGGCCTGGCGCCAGAAAGCAAGGCCGGCCTCGGTCGGCAGCACGCCCTTGGACGTGCGCTGCAGCAGCCGGGTGCAGAGCTCGCCTTCGAGGCGGCTGATCTGCTGGCTCAAGGCCGAGGTGACGACCCCCAGCGCGGCGGCAGCCTGGCTGAAGCTGCCTTGCTCGACGACCTTGACGAAGTAGCGCAGCTGGCGAAGTTCCATGGCCGGAATTTGCCACGGGATCCGCCGCGACCCCGCCCCGATTTCACTTGCTGGCGGCGGCCGTGCCCAGGCTACCCGCCGTGCCGCTGCTGTGCCGGGACCTTTGATGCGGCCGGCCCCTCGCCAGGCCGTGTGTGTTCATCCGCATCGCCGGCTGCCGGCTCGTGGTCTCGGCCGCGGCTCAGCGGCGTTCGACGGCCTGCAGCGCCGGCAGCGCGGCAATCCACTGCTGCACCCGCAGCGCCAGTTCGGCGCTGTTGTCGTCCATCATCAGGAAGTGGCTGTTGCCGAAGACGCCTTCGGCCGCCAGATCCACGGTGAGCGTCGCCACGCCGCGGTCGGCGATGCGGCGCGCATAGGCGTCGACCACCTCCCGGTAGCGGCGCCATTGCGGATGCTCCAGCACGCGGTCGCCCCAGACCAGCAGGTGCGCGGGCAGTCCGGCATCGACCTCGATCGCGACATCGACATCGACCTCCGCTGTGGGCGCGCCGGACGGCTCCAGCGCCACCGTGGCAAGCACGCTTTGCGCATGGCGCCGCGCCGCGGCGAGCGCGAAGCCGCCGCCCTGGCTGTGGCCGACGAGCACGCAGGCGCCGACGCGCTCCAGCAGGCGGTCGTAGGCGGCGAGCGTCGGCGCCTCGTGCCCGGGCCAGCGTGCCACCCATTGCTGGGCGAAGGCGTCGTAGGCCTGGACCGGGAAGCGCGTCCCGGGGTGGGCGCGGCGCCGCGCAGGCTCGCTCGCATAGCCGCCTTCGGGGCCGATGCGGAACAGGCTCCAGCCTTCGTCCAGGGTCCTGAAGATCGGCTCCTGCGCATAGATTTCCGGATAGGGAGACCACGAGGCGCGGCCGCGCTCGAAGGCGTCGCAGACGATGACGTTGAACCCCGCCTGCAGGAACAGCCAGAGCCAGCCCGGCCGCCCGTCGGGCGTGGTCTCCCAGTTCACGCCGGTCATGCCGCCGCCGTGCCAGAACACCACCGGCACCGGCCAGCGCGGCTGCGCGAGCTCGAACACCTGGGCGTAGAGCTGGCCCGTCATCAGGTCGCCGTTCGGGTCGATCGCGCGCGGCTCGGCGCCTTGCGCGAGGCGGGCCCGGCGCGGCGGCAGGCCGCGCAGGCTGCGGATCTCGCCGCCGACCAGGAAGCTGCCGATCGAGCGCAGCTGCACGCCTTGCGCAATGTTCATCGGCGCGCGTACAAGTGGGCCGCGTCCTCGGCGTAGCAGCGGATGCGCGGGCTCTCGCCGACGCAGGCCTGGACGCAGCGGTCGATGGCGTCCATCAGGCGCTCGACGGCCGCGGGCGTGCGCGTTTCCTTGGCGCGGAAATTCGCCTCGACATAGACCCGGCTGCCATGGACCGGGGCGAGGGGCGCGATCCACATGATCTGCACCAGATCGGGATCGGCGCCGAGCGCCGTCACGGCCTCGGCGGCGAGGCGGGCCAGGGCCGGCTCGAAAGGCGGGGCTGCAGCGCCGCCGCAACGCGGATCGGCGTAGATCTTGATCACGGGCATGGGCGCAATGCGGAGGGCTGCGGGGATCGGCATGCTGCGCGATGCGGACGCCCGCGTCCATTGCAAAGACATCAAGAATCGTTGCGTGGCACGAATCGATGCCTGACCGGCCGAAGCCGCGGGTTGCCCCGCCGCCGACGCGCCAAGGCCGCTGGCGCTCAGGCCGGCGCGGAGCGGGCCCTCTGCCTGCGTCGACCGCGCCAGCGCAACAGCGGCGGCAGGACAAGCATGACGAGCGCAGCGAACCAGAGTGCGCGCGTGATCGGGCTCGAGACGAGCACGCCCAGCTCGCCGTTGCTGATCGACAGCGCCCGGCGCAGGTTCTGCTCCATCAGGTCGCCGAGCACGAAGCCGAGGATCAGCGGCGCCATCGGCACGCCCTGCTTGCGCAGCAGGTAGGCGACGAGGCCGAGCACGACCATCAGCAACAGGTCGAAGGTGGTGGCGTGGACCGAGAACACGCCGACCGCGCTCACCGCCAGGATGCCCGGCACGAGGAGCCAGTTCGGAACCCGCAGCAGGCTCGTGAAGGCGCCGACCATCGGAATGTTGATCGCCAGCAGCATCAGGTTGCCGATGAAGAGCGAGGCGATCAGGCCCCAGACCAGGTCCGCGTTCTGGCTGAAGAGCGCCGGCCCGGGGGTGATGTTGTAGAGCGCGAGCGCGCCCATCATCACCGCCGTCGTGCCCGAGCCCGGCACGCCCAGCGTCAGCATCGGCACGAAGGAGCCTGCGGCCGAGGCGTTGTTCGCCGCCTCGGGCGCGGCGACGCCGCGGATGTCGCCTTCGCCGAAGCGCCCGTCCGCGCCGGCGATGCGCTTTTCCATCGCATAGGTCATGGCGCTCGCGATCGTGGCGCCGGCCCCGGGCAGCACGCCGACGACGAAGCCGACAACGCTCGATCGCAGCGTGCTCGGGGCCGTGTGCAGCAGCTCGCGCACATTGAACAGGCTGCGCCCGGTGAGGCGGACGAGTCCGCCCGTGCCGTGGTGCTGCTCGAGCATCAGCAGCACCTCGCTTACCGAGAAGACTCCGATCACGACGACGATGAACTGGATGCCGTCGGACAAGTGGACGTCGTCGCCGGTGAAGCGGTAGACGCCCGAATTGGAATCGAGCCCGACGGTGGACAGCGCCAGCCCCAGCAAGGCCGCCAGCGCCGCCTTCAGCGGCGCCGTGCCCATGAGCCCGGTGATGCAGGCGAAGGCGAAGCACATGAGGGCGAAATACTCGGCCGGCCCGAAGGCCAGGGCCCAGCGCGCGAGCAGCGGCGCGAAGGCGACGATGCCGGCGATGGCGATGACCGAGCCGACGAAGGAGCTCCAGGCCGAGATCGAGAGCGCGACTCCGGCCTGGCCCTGGCGCGCCATCGGGTGGCCGTCCAGCGCCGTCATGATGGCGCCGGCATCGCCCGGCACGTTGAGCAGGATCGA
>JAGWTS010000268.1 GCA_028868875.1 Burkholderiales bacterium
GTGCTGATCTGGACCCTGATCCCGATCTACCACATGTTCCTGTTCGCGATCTCGGCGCGCGACCAGGCCACCTCGGGCCATCTCTGGCCCGAGCACCCGACGCTGAAGAACTTCAGCATCGTCTTTCACGAGCAGCATTTCTATCTCAACCATTTCTGGCTCCAGCTCGGCAATTCGCTGTTCATCGCCGTCGCCGTGGGCGTCATCACCTTGTTCATCGCGACGACGGCGGCGTTCGCGATCAGCCGCCTGCGCCTGCGCGGCGGGCGCACGGTGATGAACCTGGCGCTGTTCACCTACTTCATCCCCGCGGCCTTTCTCGCGGTACCGATGTACAAGACCATGGCCACCTACGGCCTGCTCAACAACCACTGGTCGCTGATCCTGGCGATGGTGACGATCGCGACGCCGTATTGCATCTGGGTGCTCAAGCAGGCTTCGGACAAGCTGCCTTTCGAGCTCGACGAAGCCGCGCGCATCGACGGCGCGAGCGCGCTGCAGCTGTTCCGCCTCGTCTACCTGCCGCTGATGGTGCCTTCGCTGGTCGCGGTGGGCACCTACGCCTTGCTGCTGGCCTGGAACGAATACCTCTACGCCTTCCTGCTGCTGTCCAAGGACACCGACATGACCTTGTCGGTGGCCTTGGGCAACTTTCTCTCGGCCGACGATTCGCCCTGGGAACTGCTGATGGCCACCGGCCTGATCTACGCCTTGCCGCCCGCGGCGATCTACTACACCTTCAAGCGCTACATGGTCGGCGGCCTCACGGCCGGCGCCGTGAAGTCCTGATCCCTGGGGAGGCCGCAAAGATGGCATCGGTGAGTTTCAACAAGGTCCACAAGAGCTACGGCCACGTCAAGATCATCCACGGCATCGAGTTCCAGATCCAGGACGGTGAGTTCGTCGTCCTCGTCGGCCCCAGCGGCTGCGGCAAGAGCACCTTGCTGCGCATGCTCGCCGGCCTGGAAGACATCACCGGCGGCCAGATCATGATCGACGGCAAGGTCGTCAACGACCTCGAATCGAAGGACCGCGACATCGCGATGGTGTTCCAGAGCTATGCGCTGTATCCGCACATGACGGTGGGCGCCAACATGGGCTTCAGCCTGCGCCTGCGCAACGCCGACCCCAAGGTCCTGCAGGAGCGGGTGGCGAACGCGGCGCGCATCCTCAACCTCGACGCCTTGCTCGACCGCTATCCGCGCGAGCTCTCGGGCGGCCAGCGCCAGCGCGTCGCGATGGGGCGGGCGATCGTGCGCGACCCCAAGGTCTTTCTCTTCGACGAGCCGCTGTCCAACCTCGATGCCAAGCTGCGCGTGGCGATGCGCGCCGAGATCAAGGCCCTGCACCAGCGCCTGAAGACGACCACGGTCTACGTCACCCACGACCAGATCGAGGCCATGACCATGGCCGACCGCATCGTCGTGATGCACGACGGCATCGTCGAGCAGATCGGCACGCCGCTCGAACTCTTCGACCGGCCGGGCAACCTCTTCGTCGCCCAGTTCATCGGCTCGCCGGCTATGAACGTCTTCGCCGGCACGCTGCGCGGCGCGGCGGTCGAGGCGCTGGGATCGAGCTGGCCGGTCGCGCTCGGCAACGGCCGCGGCGCCGAGGCGCGCGCCGTGCAGTACGGCATCCGCCCCAGCGACATCGAACTCGGCGTCAGCGGCATCGCCGCGCGCGTCGTCGTCGTCGAGCCCACCGGCGCCGAGACCGAACTGCTGGTGCAGGTGGGCGATCGGCAACTCGTCATCGTCATCCACGGCCGCACCGAGGCGCAGCCCGACGACACGGTGTACCTGCAGGTGGAGGCCTCCAAGGCCCATGTCTTCGACGCCGGAACCGGACAACGCCTTTCGTGAGCGCGCTCCAGGTTGTCGTGATGGGGGTCAGCGGTTGCGGCAAGAGCACGCTCGGACGCGCGCTGGCGGCGGCGCTCGCGGTCGGCTATGTCGAGGGCGACGAATGGCACCCGCCGCGCAATGTCGCCCTGATGGCCGCCGGCACCCCGCTCACCGATGCCGACCGCGCCGACTGGCTCGCCACCCTGGCCGGGCGCCTGGGTGCCGCACAGGCCGCCGGCCAGGGCCTGGTGCTTGCGTGTTCGGCCCTCAAGCGCAGCTACCGCGACCGCTTGCGCCAGGGGGCTCCAGGCTTGCGCTTCGTCTTCCTGCACGGCAGCCCGGAGTTGCTGGCGCGGCGCCTCGAGGAGCGCAGGGGCCATTACATGCCGGCCACGCTGCTGCAAAGCCAGCTCGACACCCTGGAGCCGCCCGGGGCCGACGAGCAGCCCATTTCCGTGGCCATCGAATGGCCGCCGGCGCAACAGCTCGCGGCGGCGCTCGCCGGCCTGTCCTTGTCCCCTTGACGGCGCGTTGATCCGCGCGCTCGAAGTCCCATGAGCCGTTTCACCAAGATCATCCTCTTCACCGACAGCGACGGCCGCGCGCGCTGGCGCGAAGAGAGCATCGCCCTCGACCAGGGCAAGCCGCAGGCCCGGCTTTCCGCAATGATGGCCAGCGCCGGCTATCAGTTGCGCGAAAGCCCGCCCGGATTCGCGAGCGAATTCCATTGCACCGAGAACCCGCAATGGGTGTTCATTCTCGGCGGCCAGATGCAAATCGGCCTGCAGGACGGCAGCAAGCGCCTGTTCCATCCGGGCGAGCACTTTTATTCCGCCGACGTGTTGCCCGAGGGCGCCGTGTTCGACCCGCGCCTGCACGGCCACAACAGCCGCCAGGTCGGCGCCGATCCGCTCGTCACCTTGTTCGTCCGCGGCTGAGCCGCGGACGCAGCCGTTCGCCATGGCAGCGCGAACCGCCCACGTCACGACGCTGGCCCTGCTCGGCGAAGCCATCGTCGGCGGGCGTTATGCGGCGGGCTCGGCGATCCCGCCCGAGCCGGTGCTGTGCGACGAACTCGGCGTGAGCCGCACCGTGGTGCGCGAGGCCGTGAAGTCGCTCGTCGCCAAGGGCCTGCTCGTCACCGGGCCGAAGCTGGGGACGCGCGTGCTCCCGGAAGACGATTGGAACTGGTTCGACCCCGACGTCGTGCTCTGGAAATCCAAGGTCGGCCTGACGCGGGAGTTCCTGCGCGACCTGCAGGAACTGCGCCGCACCCTCGAGCCGGCTGCGATTCGGCTGGCGGCGCAGCGTGCGAGCGCGGCCGACATCGCCGTGGTGGAGGGCGCCTACGCCGGGATGAAGGCTGCGATCGAGCAGGGCGGCGACTATGTCGCCAACGACCTGCGCTTCCACCAGGGCCTGCTGCGCGCCGCCCACAACCGCATGCTGGTGCAGATGAGCAAGGCGCTGGGGGCGCTGCTGCGCACGAGCTTCGAGATCAGCACCTCGCGCGCCAACGGGCCTGCGCGTTCGCTCGCGCTGCACCGCGAGCTGCTCGACGCCGTGATCGCGCAGGATCCGGCTCGCGCCGAACGCGCGAGCCTGGTGCTGATCGACGGCGCCCAGCAGGACATCGAACTCGTGCTGGCCTCGCGCCGCAAGCTGCCCTCGCTTGCGCTGCCGGCGCCGAAATTGAAGGCGCGCGGGGCGAGGGCGGCGAAGCGGCCTGCGGCCTGAGGCAGCGGCCCGGCGCGGGGCTAGAAGGCCCGGCGTCGCGCGCCCCGCCCACCGGCGCCGCCCCGCATCAAGCGCTGGGCGCCGGCGCTTGTTCAGAGCGCCCCGAGAGCGGCCGATTCAGCGCCTGGATCAGGGCTTGAATCGAATAAGGCTTTTGCAGGACGCGGCAATCCGGCAGCGATCGAATCGCTTCCAGGGTGCCGGGTTCGAAATAGCCGCTGGCGATGTACATCGGGCAGGTGGCACCCAGCTCGCGCAGGGCGCGGACGGTGGCCAGGCCGCCCATGACGGGCATGCTCGAGTCGATGATCGCCGCTTGCAGGGGCGCGTCCAGCGCACGGTAATGCTCCAGGGCCTGGCTGCCGTTCTCTGCCCTGACCACAGAGCAGCCCAGCTCGAGCAGCATGTTGCTGCCCACTTCCAGGAGCAGCGCGTTGTCGTCCACCAGCATCACCAGCCCCTGGGCGGCGCCGCGCTGCAGCGCGGCCGCAGGCGCCGCCGGGCTCGGGCACTCGGGCAGTTGCGGCAGCAGCACGCGCATCGTCGTGCCAATGCCTTCCCGGCTGAGCGCCAGCATCCAGCCTTCATGTTCGCGCACCGCGGCCCAGGCCGAAGCCAACCCGAGGCCGGAGCCCTTGCCCCGTTCCTTCGTGGTGAAGTAGGGCTGGAAGATCCGCGGCAAATCCTGCTCGGGAATGCCTGTCCCGGTGTCCTGGATGGAAAGCTCCACATAAGGGCCGGGGCGCAGGCTGCCGCTCGGCCCGGGGCTGCCCGTGGCGTCCACCTCCACCTGCCTGCATTCGATCCGCAGCTCGCCGCCTTCGGGCATGGCATGGCAGGCGTTGACCGCCAGGTTCATCACCACGCTTTGCAGCGCCGCCGCGTTGCCCAGCACGACCCAGCGGCCGGGCTCGACGGACAAGCTGATCCGGACGGCCCGGCTCGCCGTATGGCGCAGGATGGCCACCGCTTCCTCGACCACCGAATGCAGGTCCACCGGCGCGAACCCGGTGCTGCGATTGCTGCCGAAATCGGTGAGCCGCTTGATGAGGTCGACCGCGCTGCGGGCCGCCATCCGGATGATGGACAGGTTGCGCCTGGCGGAATCCGTCGGCGGCGGGCTCTCGGCGAAATCGAGCAAGGACACGGCGCCCTGAATGGACGCGAGCAGGTTGTTGAAGTCGTGGGCGATGCCCCCTGCGAGCTGGCCCACCATCTGCATGCTGTCGCGGCGCTGCAGTTCGGCCTGGATCTGGTTGTCGCGGGTGATGTCCCGAAACACCACCACGGTGCCGAAAGATCCGCCGTCGGCGGCGACGATCGGGGCCGACGACCCTTTCACCGGGCAGGCCTGCCCGGTGCGCGATTCGAGCGTGAGCCGGGCGGGCCACGCGGCGCCCAGGCGGTTGATGGCCGGCTGCGGCCTGGCCTCGCCCGAGGGGCCGCTGCTTTCGCGGCAGTTGAACACCCGGTCGAAGGGCTGGCCCTGGGCCTCGGCCGCCGTCCAGCCGGTGAGCGCCTGCGCCACCGGATTGATCTGGACCACGAGATCGCGGCTGTCGGTGATCAGCAGGCCTTCGCCGATGGAGTTCATGGCCGAATGGAACAGCTCCTCGCTGCGGCGCAGGGCCTGTTCGGCGCGAATGCGCTCTTCCAGGTCGACGATGAAGAGGAACACCCGCTCCGGAACGCCCGACGCATTGACTTCAGGCACGCAGGTGACGTGCACGTGGCGAAGCCCCTGCGGGAACTTCAGCGAGTCGTCGAAATTCACCAGCTCGCCGCGAGCCGCGCGCTCGAACCAGGGCTGCAGGACGGCCCAGGGGGTCTGGCCGACCAGTTCGGCCATGGCCTGGCCCAGGCTGGTCGCGGGCTGCGCCAGGCCGAAGGCGCGGAAGAAGGGCCGGTTCGCGGAGATGAGGCGGCCATCGCGCCCGCAGCTGGCGACCAGGGCCGGGATGTTGTCGGCCACCAGACGCAATTCGGTGTCACGCGACGCGAGCCGGTCTTGTGCCTCGAGCCGGAGCCGCTGTTCCCGGCGCTCGCGGCCCAGGGCGAGCTGGATGCTGGCAAAGCCCGGCGCGACGAAGCGCAGCCATGACACCAGGATGGCGGCGACGATCAAGACGCTGGCGCCGAGGCCGAAGATCCAGCTCGCCATCAGGCTGCGTGCCTGTAGCGAAAAGGCGGCGTCGACCTTTCTTTCGAGCGGTTCGAGAACACTGCCGCTCTCGAGGGCAATGCTCGCGGATGCCGACATGGATGGGAACACCGAAGTCACGATCTCGGACGGCGCCAGCGCGATCCGTCGCACGAAGGCCCGGGTCTGTGGGTCGACGCCCGGCGAGTCGATGGCCGCGCGTTCCGCGCTGCTGGCCATGAGAGAAATCCAGGCGCGTGTCATCGGCGAGTGAACCAGACGCGCGGCGTCCTGGTTCAATTGCTCGTCGCGCTTCAAGGCCTCGCCGAATTGGGTCTGCACGTGTTGCACGCCCGGCAGCGCGATCCTTTCGTTGAGCGGCGGGTGGATGAGGTAGTTGAAGCGCGTGGCCACGCCGCGCCAGACCGTCATGTCCTGATAGGTCAGCTGCACCAGTTGCTGAAGCCGGCTATGGTTGCGCAGGATCAGCGCGTAAAAGGCCAGGCTCAGCAGCAGCAGGCCGGCGATGAGGGCGAACGAATACCTTGCGATGTCGCGCTTGGCCTGAACGCGGGGGTCGGGTTGAAAGTCGCTGGGGCCGTCGACCATACGAAAGCAGCGCCTGCCGCGCCAACAGAGTCATGCCGGACAGCAGGGGCGAGAGCTGGCCCGCGCCTGCACGAGGGCCGATTGTGACCCCGCGCCCTACTTCTCCCGTAGCAGCCGGTGCACCGCCAGCACCTTCTCGGCCGCGGCCGCGGGGGTCATGGTCGGGTCGCGCCAGAAGCTCTGCACCACGCCGATCAGGGCGTTGGCGCGGTTCGGCCATTCGGGGTTCACGTCCAGGACATGGGGCCATTCCTTCCACAATTGCGCCGAGCGGCGCGCGCAGCGCGACTGGCCGCTGACCGAAGCGTCCTTCCAGACCGAAATGCCGCCCTTGCGGCGGATGAATTCGTCCATCACGCGGGGGTCGCTCAAGACTTCCAGCGCGATGTCCTGCCCCGCCTTCTCGGCCGCCGACTTGACGACAGGAAAGGCCAGCGATTGGACGATGCCATGCACGAAGTGGTTGCCCAGCGGCAGGTCGCACACCACATCGGGGCTGTTGCCCACCAGCGACGAGGCGATGTTGATCGGGAAGCTCACCGCCGCCTGGCCCTGCAGCACCGGCTTGACCACCTCTTCCCAGGGCAGGTCGCGCGAATTCCGGTTCGTGAAGGGCTGCATCCTGCGCATCACGTCGAAGGCCCAGGTCATGCGCGGCACCCAGCGCGCGAGTGGGCCTTCGCCGCCGATGAACTGGGAAAATTCCTCAGCGCTCAGGCGGCTGTCGAAGATCGCCAGGAAGACGAAGCCGATCTGCCAGTATTCGTCGGACATGCTCACCGGCGTGATCCCGGCGGCCTGGATCGTGGGCATCTGCGCCAGGAATTCTTCCCAGTCCTTGGGATAGGGCAGATTGAGCTTTTTGAAGACCGCGGCGTTGTAGACGGTGTAGCTGTGCAGGAAGATGCCCAGCGGCATGACCGGCAGGCCGCCGTGCCAGCGCAGGCCGTCGAGCACCTCGGGCAGCATCCATTCGTCGAACGAGCGGCCGTTCACGACCAGGGGCAGCTTCCTCATCGCCCCCAGGTCGACGAGGCGGCGGATCTCCTTGCCCGGCAGCCAGTACATCGCCGTGGGCGGGTTGCCGGCCGCCGCGCGCGCCGCGTATTTCTGGAACAGGCCGAACACGCTGGACTGGGTCCGGTCTTCGGACCAGTCGACCCCGCGCGCGACCATGGCGTCGCGCAACACGTCGAGCCCGGGCTGCTCGCTCTGGCCGAGCCAGCTGTGCATGAGTTCGAAGCGCGGTCGCTCCTGGCCCTGGGCCGTCATCGGCGCGGCCCAGAACACGAGCGCCAGCGTGGCCAGCAGGGTCGCCAGCCCGCGGGCCGGCGAATCGGGTCGTCGTGCGCTCGTCATGCGAGGGTCCTCCTGGCAATCGATCAGGCGGCCGCAGGACCCGGTCCCCCGCCGCACCCCGGTGTAGTTCGTCGGTGGGCGGATCCGTGCATACACGGTGTCCGTCACCCGGGCAGCCCGGAGTGGCGCGATGGTGAACGGTTGCTGCGAATTGCGCAACGATAGATTTCCACATGATCGGCTCGCGCGCAACTCCGACTGTGCGCGAGCGCCCGAAGCCGCCGCGCAGGGATGCCGTCCCGGGGCCGGCAGCATGGTTGAACGAAGCCGGCTCCGAAGAGCGCGCGTGGTCGATCCGGAACACCGTAGGATCGATCGGGCCGCTCGAGCCATTCGAGCAAGCGCAGCAGGCGCAGCCGGTCCGATTCCGGCTGTCCTATCGCTGCCGGGCGATCCCTGCAGGCAGCGTGCGGGACAGGCCGCTTCGAATCGAGTCGACCCGGGCGCGTTGATGCGCCAGCATCCGCCTAGTACAAGCCCGGCCGCTGCTGGCGCCGGCCGCTCCTGCCCTGCGCCAGATTGCGCGCCTGGTCGACCTTGCGCGCGGTCTGCGTCAGCATCGTCGTGGCCGTCGTGTTCAAGGCATAGATGAACTCGCCCTTGTTGGCGTCTGCGAAGTCGATCATGATGATGTTCGGCATGAAGGCCTTCAGCGCCAGGCCGTTTGCATAGGCAGTCGAGGACACGTACGAGGGCAGCCGCGATTCGATGGCTTCGCCGAAACCGTCCACCCACAGCTTCGTGAGCAGCGTGGGTTGATTGTCGGCGCCCCACAGGGTGTCGTTTCTCTCCCGGATGCTGCGCTTCAGACCGGTGGCGGTCCAGTACATCATTCCCATCACCTCGGGGTCGCCGGCGCTGGCCGAGGCGCCCAGCGACATCAGCCCGCCCTGCTTGACCATGTTCGACGCCATCTTGCCTTCGTCGCTGTCTCCGTCCA